>JAYSYF010000073.1:0-18981 GCA_043716655.1 Bdellovibrionales bacterium
CGCGATTGGACGCATTCGGAGTCGGGCTCGTACTCAACAGATTTACTGAAAGAGCACGAAGCCCGAAGCCTATTTCGATGAAGATCACTACAATTGCGATCACTGCGAGCGGAATGATGAAGCCACGGACTAAATAACGCATCGGTGGTATCTTAAAAAATGGAAACCTAGCATTGCAAGTCGCCTTGAGCAGCGTCTAAAATTTCAGAGCGCGTGGAGGTCACCGTTGGTATCGATTGAGCAGATAATGCCTCTTGCAGAAAGCACGAAGAATCCATTTTATGTTTATTCGCTTTCTGCAATCCAGGCTCGATGTCAGCTCGTTCGTTCTGCGCTTCCCGCGGAAATGCAGATTTATTACTCGTTTAAGGCAAATTCTCATCCCACACTCGTCGATCAAGTTCGTCGTCATGGCCTTTGGGCCGACGTTGCATCACTTGGCGAACTGCAGGTCGCAACTGAAGCTGGTTACGTCGGTCGAGAAATCGAGTTCACGGGGCCGGGCAAAACTCTGACCGAGCTAAAAGTTGCTCTCGACATAGGCGTCGAGCGGATTGTGATTGAATCCGAACAAGAGCTTCAAATTTTGGAAACGCTAGCAAGCGATGCCGGTAAACAAATCTCCGTATGCGTTCGCTTGAATCCGAAGAGTCGAGTCAACCAAATGGGACGAATGGTGCAAGATGGACCATCGCAGTTTGGCATCGACGAAGAAACTGGAGCGGATTTTCGCAAAGTGCTCGACCGCTGCAAATTTGTATCGGTCGTAGGTGCACATACGCACATTCAGTCTCAAATTTTGACCGTCGCCCCAGCTCTCCAGAATCTTGGCTTTGCTCTCGAGGCCGCGAAAAGATTTTCTGTCGCTACAGGAGTGACATTGGAATTCGTCAATCTCGGCGGAGGTCTTGGAATTCCCTATTCTCCCGATCAAAAGCCGATCGACTTCGCTGAATTTGCAGCCGGCGTGAAAAGTCTTACTGAGTCGGCGAAAGCCAATCCTACTTTTGCAAAAACTCGCTTCGGACTCGAGTTCGGGCGCTTCATTACTGGCGAAGCCGGAACGTTCGTTACACGTGTGTTGTATACAAAAAAATCTCGCGGCCGAAAGTTTGTGATCACGGACGGTGGCTTTACTCAAAGTCAGATCGCTTGCGGCGCCGGTCAGCTGATACGACGAAATCTTCCCATAGAGGCATTTCAACAGACCCGAACGACAGAACGTGAAAATGTCACGATCGCGGGACCAAGCTGCTACGGACACGACATTTTAGCAGAAGATGTGAACTTGCCAGTTTTGCAACCGGGGGATCTTCTCGGAATACAAAACGTCGGAGCCTACGGATATTCTTTTAGTCCCTCCAAATTTCTGAGACAGCGCGAAGCGGACGAATTTTTCATCTAGGGTGGAATGATGATTACGACGTACATCACTCTGCTCGCACTTATTTTTCTTTATCTATATTGGATACTTCCAAATCGGTTTCGTTTTCCTCTAATTCTCGTCGCAAATCTTCTCGTTCTCGTTTGGTTCGACAAAGCAACGCTGGCCGTTTTTTTGGTCGACGCGGTCATCGTTCTTATTTCAAGCGTTCGCGTCGCTCGCCTCGATTCGACGAAGGAAAAGACAAAGCGCCGGACATGGCTCGCTTTCGTTACGCTCGCACTTCTGTCGCCCATGGTCGTTACGCGCGTTCTCGCGTCAACCGATTCAACTGTCGTGCGTCCCGTTGCACTTTCTTATTTTACGCTGATGCTTCTTGGATATTTCCTCGAAGGCTATCGCGGAACAATCAAGCCGCTCGCGCTCGACGGAACGGTCGTGGGCTTTTCCTCTTTCTTTTTGATTTCGACGATGGGTCCTATCGAAAGATACCAGCGCCTTGCTCCTCAGCTTCGTGAACCGCGCCGCTTGAATTATTCGCGTGCGATCGATGGTTTGTTTCTGATTTCGCTTGGAGTTTTCAAAAAATTCGTAATCGCAGATCGTCTTGCCAGCTTTGTGGCGGATCCGAATCACCAGTATCTGCATTACGCCGGTCTCGAGTTATGGTTCTTTTGTGTTTTGGCATTCATCCAAATTTTCTGTGATTTTTCTGGTTGGATCGACATTATCAGAGGTTTCGCAAAACTTATGGGTATCGAGTTGGTCGACAACTTCAATCAGCCATATTTTGCGCGCAACATTCCCGATATCTGGCGACGTTGGCATATCTCACTTGTCGATTGGCTTCGCGACTTTGTGTACACGCCAGTTGCATTGCGCACGAAGAATCTCTATCTCGCAACATTTCTCGTCATGCTGCTCGTTGGACTTTGGCATTCCTTTACCTGGAACGCCCTTGCATGGGCGGTCTACTGGTCCGCTCTGTATTCACTCGCAATTCTGTTTCGTCAAAAGGGTTGGTCGAGCCATCTGCCGAGCCTTGTGAAATCTGTCGGCGTTTTTGCGGTGATGGCACTCAGCACCGTCTTACTTCTTCCAAGAAATCTCGGCGAGCTTTCGGGCGTACTCTCGAACTTGATTCGACTTCACAAAGCCGGCGAGCCAGGAATTTTTGATGGCACCCATTTAGCTAGAATCGATTCGACTATTGCGCTGATCGGATTCGGACTCGTGATCGGTTTAGAAACACTTCACAGGCGGGCTCGTTCGAAATACTTATTTGCGCTGCTTGCTGCAATCATACTTCTTCTGACAATGTCGTTTGCGACTGGATCGTCAAAAGCATTTATTTATTTGCGGTACTGAATGGCTTATCGGTCACTGCTTTGTGCATGTAAAACAGCCGACTCCCTTCGGGATAACCCGGCAGCTCGGCGAACTTCGTAAACCCCATCTTTTCCCAGAATGGAATTGAGTTCTGAAATTCGAATGCGCTCAACACAACCCGCTTCCGACCCTTGATGTAGGCTAGATCTTCGACGGCTTGATAAATTCGCGCACCATGTCTATGACCGCGCAATTCTTTGCTGACCCAAAGACCATTGATAGAACACACGTCATAGAGAAATTCACAGTATGCCCCGCCGCGAATAAGACCGTTCTCATCACGCAGGAAAAGAAACGACCGAGACGCCGTATTCACGAGTTCAGGCGGAGTTACTGAGGGATCATAAAACTCGCGTACAAGCGTATTCACGTCGCCAGCTACGGCGACCAGTGGTATTTCAATCTTGAAGTTTGCCATACGGCTTTGAGATTAATACGCTTAGAATCAGGGAGTACACTTCAAATATGAACATCGCCGAGTCGATAAAAGCGTTCTTGTCCCGTGAACCCATTTATTCGGGATTAATACCACCTGACGTTGCCGATGATTTCCCGTTGATCGATTCCGGCGCGCTAGACTCTATCGGAATTTTTAACCTCGTTTCTTTTCTCGAAAAGACCTTCGCCATCAAAGTCGAACCTCAGGACTTAAACGAGACCCACTTCCGGTCTATCGATTCGATTCAAAAATTCGTACAGGCTCGCAAGGAATGACACCCTGGTCCGATCATATCGAAAAATGGGCGGCTCGGTTCCCAGACCGCACCATTTTTTCAGATGGGCGCGACTCGATTTCGTTTTCAAAATTTGATCAAAGCACTAGAGAAGTCGCGGCACTTTTGGCAAAGAAAGGCCTGGGGATATCAGACCGTGTGATCCTCGCGCTTCCGCGTTCAACTTCTGCGGTTGTTTGCCTTGCTGCGCTCCTTCGCCATGGTATCGCAGGACTTTCTGTCGAAAGAGTTAGGATCGGCTCCACCTTCGAACCCCTTCGTTCGTTCGTAAGGCCGCGCGCGATTTTCTGTCTAGCGGCTGATCAAAGCCTATTAACCTCAGAGATGTCGGATTTTGAAATCTTACCGATCGAATTCAATCACGACGAGACCGCCTCGTCCGACATCGTTTTGATTCTCGACCGCGGAAATGGAATTCAGCCTTCGCCTTCCGAGATGCGATGGATGCTACAAACTTCCGGCACTACCCGTGTTCCTCAGGTTGTCATGATTAGTCGTGATAACTTACAACAGCGCGCGAAGGGCGAAGTGCGGGACTTCTCTATGAATGAGAATGACATTCTCGTGAATGCGCTCTCTTTCTCGCACGACCTGGGACTCAATCAACTCTTGAGTACGATTTTGTCGGGCGCATCTATGCGCATTCAAAGTCAGCCTTTTCCGGGATCGGCTCTTCGCACTATTTCCGAGCCGGACATCACCGGCGTCACTGGCACACCGCTAATGTGGACTCAGATACTTGCCCTGAAATCGCAACCCGTGCGCGGCTTGCGATATCTCACTGTTTCTGGAGGAACTTTACCACGTCGACAGCTGCTCGAACTTGCGGAGCTTTTCCCAGGCGCAGAAATAATCCGTACCTACGGACAAACAGAAACTTTCCGTACGCTAATCTGTCGTGATATCGAAAATGAATCTCAGGGACTACCCATCAAGGATGTATGGGCCACCATCGATCAATCGGGAGAACTCTTGCATTCCGGCGCAGGCCAGATGATGGGATATTTCGGTGACGACTCGAGCGCACCGGGAAGTGGCGGCGTGAGAACCGGAGATCTCTTCGTTCTCAAGGCCGATGGTTTTCACTATCTCGGTCGCAATGACGATATGATCAAACGTTTCGAAGCGAGGTTTCACCTACGAGAAGTCGAGCTTACCATCGCAGAATTGTCCGGCATTGCCGATGTCGCCGTCGTTTCGAAAGTCGCGCCTGATGGCGATATTCGGCAAATGCTTTTAAACGCGTTTGTTCAGTTGCGCGATAATGTAAAATTGGATTCATCGGACGTTATCGAATATTGTAAGTCCAAACTTGCGCCCTACAAGATTCCAGACAACGTCAATTTTGTAAAAAGTTTTCCGCGCACCGCGAGTGAGAAGATTGATCGGAAAGCTTTGAAAGAAGTGAATTGACTCGTCGTCGAGCCCTCTGGTTTTTCGGCCTCGAACGCAAACTCGTCTACGCGGCCATATTGCCGTATGGGCTCAGTAAACTTCTATTTCGAGCGTGGGTTCGCAGCTACAAATCCCCTTGCCATCAATCTGGGGTGGAACTCGATACAACAATTCGCTGTCGGCGGCAGAACCACGTGGGCGTTGATTTCCCCGCTATTTTTCTCCTACTGTGGATTGGGATTATCGTTTTCGAGATCGCAGCACCCTTAGTGGCGTGGCGGCTACAACCAGCGTGCGGAATTGCGATCGTTTTCTTCCACTGTGCGACGTATTTAACGATGGATATTCACTACGTTCCGGCAGCGATCCTAAGCGTAGTGTTGCTCTGTCTCACACCCTATAAGCGCAAATAAAAAGAGCCCGTCGCGAACGACGAGCTCTTTCAGATTCACTTTTAGAAATAGCCGGTTAGTTGCTGGCGAGGTTTCCGTTTGAATTGCTAACTGATCCTGTGATTTGGCCGCCGACCAGGCGAAGATTTCCGTTGAAGTTTTCAACGTCGCCGACGTCTCCGCCGACGATGACGAGGTTTCCGTTCGAATTACTGATATTAACAACGCTCATACCGCAGACAATGATGTTTCCATGAGAAGCGTCGATAGATCCGATTGCACTTCCAGTCTGAGTACCAAGAATATTTACGTTACCGTAGACGCGAGTGAGCGTCGTAAGGTTACCAGCGGCTTTAAGAAGCGAGTTTCCACCCACATCAACGAGGCTGCCACCATTTGCGATCGCGTACAGATTGCCCTGATTGTTTCTTAAGTTCTGGCAAGTTGCACGCAACTCACTATCGGTTGCCGGTGGAGCTTCTTCTTCTCCGTTTTCTTCGTTGATAATACCTATTTTGGTGACGGCCTCAGAGGGAGCCGCGCTGAAATTAACATTCGAGCAATTCTGAAAGCAGACAATTGCGACTGCCGTCGAACCGAGAATGAGAAGACTTCGAATTATGCGTTCCATGTTGACCCCCTCAGAACAGATGCTGGACACCCGTTACAAGTGCAAACAACTGACCAGCTCAAACGCACCAAGAAGCCATCCCCAGCCAGGACGATGTTAAAGTCAGAGATTTCGCCTAGTGATTATACGTCTCATGTCGAGAGCGTCACAATTGAAAAGCGCGAGTGGTGACCCTCCGTTTATGGAGGAAGCGTTTAATTATGAGACAAATCCTCGAAGATTCCCGGACTCGACGAAGAGGGAGCGGTGTGTGTAACGTCATAGCTCGATAGCCCTAGAACTTGAATAAGTGAGCGAATGATCTCCGCAAAGAGAATGCCCTATTACTCCATCGGTTTTGCAGTCGCGCTTCTGTGTATCGCTGTCTGGCGCGCGGTTTTCTTCGAATCGGGATACTCGGTTTACTACACCGACGATGTTCCGCCATCGGCTTATGCTGGAATATCTATTCGCGAATCTGCGAAAGCTATGGGAATTGATTTTTTCCATTCACGTCTCTCAACCGGCGTCGGCAGCCCCGAGTACAGCAACTTAACGATTCCACCCGCGCTTGCGGTATTCGACCTCAATCAAGACGGGTTCCAAGATCTCATTTTCTCAGGCTTGCTCAAGCCCGTCGTATATGTGAATGACCGGGGTCATGGCTTCAAGAAAATCGATTCTGCATTCGGTTTCGAAATCGAACAAGAATCGCCGGCCTCGATGGTTATTCTCGCTGATTTTAATCGGGATGGCGTCGCCGATGCGTTTGTGTCCGGCCATCCAAAGCACTATCTCTACTATGGAGAACAGACTCACAACGGGTTGCACTTCAAACCTGCATTCGACAAGACGGCCTCGTACCTTTCAAATCCTGACGGAGTAAATGTTCTGGATTTCAACCAAGACGGCAGACTCGATCTCGTCTTTGGCAATTACACAGCAAAACCTGGCGAAGGCACTTCGGAAGTTTTGTGGTTGGGTGCAAATCGATATGATAACAAGACCGGCGGGGCCAATGATTTGTTGATTCAATCCGCAGACGGCACGTTTCAACTCAATCGGCGCGTAAACTTTCGATCCAGGTCGTATACGCACTCGGTCGGCGTCGCAGATTTCAATCGGGATGGATTTCCAGACGTCTTTTTCGCAAACGACTATGCGCGCGATGAACTTTTCATCAATCAGAATGGAAAGTCGGTTGTTGATGTCACGCAAAAACAATTGCCCATCGAGTGGCACGGCAATTCGGGAATGAACGCCGAGATCGTCGACTACAATGGTGACGGCCGGCCGGATATCTATGTCACTAACATCTACAAGCCGCCGTTTTACAATGCAGTCAATTTGTTGTGGGAACAGCAGCAGGACGGAAATTTTGTAGTTACTTCGGTCAGCAAAAACGTCGCTAAATGCGGTTTCTCCTGGGGCGCGAAATTCTTAGATATCAACAACGATGGTCGCCTCGACCTTGCCGTTACGAACGGACGCAACCGGGCGCCGGACGAAAAGCACAAAGGTGAAGGAGAATCACTGTGGTACCGGCGAAGTATGGTTTCGCGAATTCCAAACGTAGTTCGGCAATATTATTACGAACAGCAACTTCCTCAGGAGAAGTTCTCGGTGTCTGCATTTGAAAGGGACTGCTTGTTTGTTCAGGGCGAAAACGACTTCTACGATGTCGCTCCACATGTCGGCATCTCAAGTGAATACGAAGGGCGAGCGCTCGCGGTGATCGATATCGAAAATGACGGACGTTTAGATTATGTCGTCGCAAACCTGCAGGGCCCGATTGAAATTTTCCACAACCTTTCAACGACAACTGGCAATTGGATTGGACTCGAACTCTTCGACAAAAATGGCTCGAATCTTCCCATCGGCGCAATCATCACGCTCACCACGAAAAGCGGGAAAAAAATCGTACGCGAATATTACCCAGCAAATGGCTATCGATCGCAAAGCGATCCCCGCGTGCATTTTGGACTCGGCACCGACATACCCCTCAGCGTCGAAGTACAATGGTCGACGAAAGCTGAGAACCGCAAATCGTATCCGCTTTCTAAGCACAACATATACGTGAAGATTCATGAGAAAAATTAAAGTCGACGGCCGATGGTTCTTGGGTGGATCCCATCTGACCCTGCTTCTAATCTGCTATTTCTTCTATGATCTGCAGCGCACACCCTTTCAAATCGTTACGGCTTACCTGGCAGCGTTCTCGACTGAATTTGTTTTCTCGCGCTTCTCGAGAAAAAACTCTCATCGCACTATGGGAGATTCGATGTTTTCGGCAGCAACCGAGGCAGCGGGCCTCTTGATCTTAGTCAGGTCAAGCTTCAGCTACGCCTACATTATTTTTGCTTCCGTCGCTGTCGCTTCTAAACACTTGTTGCGGCTCGATGAGCAACGTCACATGTTTAATCCGACCAACATTGCAATCGTCATTGGGCTCGTCCTTATTCCCCGTCATTATTTCGAAGTGCGTCCAGACGATTTCAGCCGCAACATTTATCCGATACTTCATGTCCTCACTTTTGGAACGTTCGCCGTGATCTTTGGGAAAACCTGGCAGGTGACACTTTCCTATTTCGCTACGTGCTGCATTCTGAGCATTATTCTTTCAGCACTAACGGGTGACACTGAAATTTATTTTCTTGGGCCCGAAATCGGCGCGTTGGGCTTCATATTTATGTTTTTGATGATTACAGATCCGAAGACCACCCCTGCTTCGAAAAGCGGTCAGCTTCTTTTTGGCGCATCGGTTGCGGCACTGCTCTACTTATTTCGAGCCTTCGAAGTTTTTTATGCTCACTACTTCGCGCTATTCGCCGTGACCCTAGGAAGAGGAGTCTACGAAACATGGGCCGCTCGCGCTCTCGGTGGACAACTTCGTCCTCAACACCAAATAAAAAAGCACCCCGCTTGAAGGTGCTTTTTTATTTGGCGGAGAGGGTGAGATTCGAACTCACGGAGGGATTTCTCCCTCGCCGGTTTTCAAGACCGGTGCCTTAAACCACTCGGCCACCTCTCCAGGAATTACGAGTGCGCGTTACCGCGAAGAACAGCCAACCTAACGAGGTTCCCCTGTCTAATCAAGATGATGACGCAGTTTGTGGAGAAAAGTCGACGGGCACCCTAGGTGTTGGGTGCGATCATCACGTAAAGGCGAAGCAAAAGGCCCGTCAAAACGGCAATTAAGTCGAATACGAGAACGGCGGACAGGCCCCAGCTGCGGGTCAGGCGCCAGAAGACACCAACCGTGACCAAGAACGAGAAGATGAAAGCCAATGTCATTTCGCTCGGTTGACCCAAGATTTCCTGCACGACGAGGGCGAGCGTGAATCCGATCACGCTTCCGGAAGCGAGTTTAAGTGCGAGCAACGCGAAGTCCGTCGACGTTTGTTTCAGTCCTTGTTGCATGCGTCCTGCGAATTCCGACATCCGATGTCTCCTTTACGGGCCTTCAACACTGAAGTCACCCGACTGTGCTTTTCTAATTCGTGCTTCGATATCTAACTTATCTGGAGCGTTCGGCACGAGTCTTAAATAAGTATCGTAAGCCGCAACCGCTTCGTCAGCCATCGCCCGCTGGTGAAAGACTGCACCCTGCTCTTTATAGATCTCTGGATTACCGCTTTCCACAGCTTGAGCCTGTCGCAACATCGACTGAGCCGAATCGATCGCACCGCTGAGGCGGAAACAGCGCGCCGTTTGTACGAGGACCAACGCTCCGCTGGCTTTTTTCCGCAAGGCTTCTCGGTATTCGCTGGCGCAATTCGTGTACTGACGCATCTGATAAAACGCTTCGCCCGCGAGCAAGTTCGCTTCAGCCATATCCGGATTCATATCGCGTTCTGTGTTCGCCTCTTTCAAGGCGTCCGCGAATTTACTTTGTCTCAGGAAAGTTCGGCCCATCGATGCGTGGGCGCGTGGGTACCGGGAGTTAACTCGTAAAACTCGCTGAAACTGTACGAGCGCCTCATTGAATTTTCCAACCTCGAGATAAACCTGACCAGAATAAAAAATTGGATCGGCATCTGACGGATCAAGCACGGCGGCTTTCAAATAACTTTCGAGCGCATCACGAGAGATGCCCTCCATCTGAAAGATCTTTCCCAAGATGATCAGCGCTTTTTTATCGTTCGGATCGAGTCCTACCGCCTGCTTTGCAACTTCCTCGGCCTGCTTCAATTTTTCATCTTGAATATAAATTTCCGCAAGTGCGATGCGATAAGCGATAGCGGCAGGAGGAATCGAAGTCCCTTTGGAAATTACGATTCGATTAATCAGATTTTGCATATAGGCGGCACCGGCATCTACACCGCGCATCCCCGCTTCAATTTTCCCCATCAAAGCGTTCGCCTCGATGTTGCCGCCGTCGAGTTCGAGCGTTTTGTTCGCGTACGAAGCTGCTTCTGCATACTGGCGCAATCCATAATGCGCGCGTGCCATCGTCAGGAACGTTTCGAGGTCGGTTCCGTAAAGTTTCAAGGCTCGATTTCCATACTGAACGGCCCCAAGAAAGTTGTTTCGTCGAAGTTCGACGAGTGCAAATCCACGCATCACTTCATAGTTGGCCGGTTGCAGCTGCTGAATGCGCTGAAGTACTTTGAACGCCGATTGATAGTCATATCGAAGCGCATAGTAGTCCGCGAGTTCAACATAAGCAGCTGAAAGAGTGGGCTCTGCGGCGATTGCCTTTTTCATCCACTCGATAGCTTCGCCCGATTGATTCAACGACCAAAGACACTTACCAGCTTTCATCGCAGCGACGCCATTTTTTGGTTCCGCCTCAAACGCCGCTTTGTACTCGGCTTGCGCTTGAAAACAATCTCCGGATTTCGCATGTTGATCGCCGATAAAAACGAGTTCTCGCGAAGCGACCTTCGTCCCTTTGGCTTGCCCTTCGCCAGCAACTTTCTCTAGGAAAAGTCGCGCCGCTTCACTTCCGGAATTCAGTCCGTAGGCTTTTTTCGCGTACTTTATCGCCTGAGGTTTTTGATTTCGTTTCAGCGCGAGTTCTCCGAGCCCCAACCAGCCGTCCGATTCAACGACTCGCGGAATTTTTTCTTCCCCCTCAAGCGCCGATAACAGAAGCTGCTGTGCCAAATCGCCGTGATCAAACTGGCGCGCTTCGATCAGCGCCAATTCAATTTTTGCAACCGGATGCGATGGAACCGCCGCGATGACTCCACGGTATAGCGACATTGCTTGCCCGAAATTTTTAGTCCGCGCTCGAGCTCGCGCTTCGCCCACAGCAATTTTTTGCCAGGCAGGCCACAGCAATCGCGCGCGTTCGAAATAAACCGCGGCGTTCGAGTTATCCCGCACCGACAGGTAGGCATCCGCGCGCATTTCAAAAAGAACCGGAGCATTCCCCTCTTCGACGAGGCGACTGGCCGCAAGCTGATCCGCTTCACGATATCGACTGGCGAGAAGAAGCTGAACGGCTTCGCAGGTAGCTCCGTGCAGACCCGCTGGATCCAATCGTTTCGCCTCTTGCAAAACTTCGCGCAGGACCTTCATGTCTTGAGCATCTTGATACGAGTACGGCCAGAGTTCTCGATACGTCAGGCAAAGGGTCGAAAAAACTTCGACCGTTTTTGCTGCCTGCTCGGGATCCTTCGGCAGGCCCTCAACTACTTCGACCAATTCGTTCTGTGCACGTTGATAGCCGCTGAAAACGTCAGATTGAAACGCCGTAATCGAGCGTCGATATTTTTCTTTAACTTTTTCGATTGGAAGTTCCGCTTGGTTCTTTCGCGGAGCAATCAATCGAATTCGGCCCGCTGTCGTCCCCGCTGGCCCAAAAATTTGTTCCTGAAAATACACGACACCCGCAAGTCCGACCGCAACGAGAACAATTATGACCGGAAGCGGAGATCGTTTTTCCTCTTCCGCATCGTCCTCGAGTCTTTCCAATTTTTTTAGATCGGTGAGCTCGATAACGTCCGGTTGTTGATCCCGCTTCGTCGGCAACTTCGGAGCTTGAATTTCGATCTGTGCCGCCGGCCGGGTCGTCACTAGATTTTGATCCGCGCGAACGTTTGCCTTCGCAAATGTTGCGACTTCGGACTGATCGTCAGCTGGAGGCTTACCGGTCGCCTTCGTCGTCGGAATTTTGGTTTCGCGAGTGTCGGGCTTTCGATCCGCTCCCTCTTGAGCCAGCGCATCTAACAGCCGGTCATAAAATTCAGGAGTGTTCGAGATCGGTATCCAACGACCACCCGGATAGAGCGCGACATCCTCGCCGCCCATGAAGTAACCGCGATCGATTTGTACGAGTACCTGATCCGTGTTGAACGGCCCGAAGATTTTGCCTTCTGGGTCTCTCACGATCCAAGTTTTTGCCGTTTTCTCGCCCGCCACTATCGATAGCCCCTGGTTCCAATTCGAGTCTTTCGCCCGGTTCCACATTGATGTTTGGAACCAGTTGAATTGATCCATTCTAGGTGAGGATTCACCAAGAAACACTGCGACGCTCGTCTAGGTTTATTCTGACCGACGAAGTCCATCGAAACAATGCAGATTCACTCGTCGGCGAACTTGGCACACCCGTTGCTCTGTCATTATGAATCGGTCGTCCGATTTTCGGATGACGGGTGTTCAGGGAACCAAGTTACGGGCAGCAACAAGAAGTATGATCGAGACTACAACACGAGATTCTTCTACTTTAGGTCGCACGAAGCGCTGGCTCACTCCTCTCCTGATCACTGCGTACGTTGTCGTTGTTTTGTTGATTTCTGGGCTCTCGCGAGCACGTGAACAGCAAACTGTGGCAGGTCCGATCGGTGAGTCCACATCTGCTCAGTCGCCCCTCGACGAAGCAGCTGAAATTCGCCGCTGATTTTGATTTGTTTTACGTCTGCCAGCTAGGCCCCTCCTTTGTTGGCAGATGGACACGAAACTAGGCCCACCCCTCTGGGTTTAGTTTCTTCGACCCTAACTCTGGCCCCTCCTGAGTTAGGGTTTTTTTTCGCCTTTTTTCGCGATGATTTCGGTCAAAACGCCAGTGTTTGTCGGTCTCTAAAGTGGTTGCCAAGCAAGCTTTCGATTATAAGGTCATCAATAACGGCGTCGCAAGATACGGCATCGCTTACACTTCAAGGGCTGCGCTGTCACAGGAAGCGCTCATGGGTTTCGCAACGTTGTTGCGCGAAGATGCCCATGCAAAGTGTAACGTACTTGGAGCAATCGAGGGAAAACGAACTCGCGCAGGCTATTCGTACATGTTGATCCCGCATATGGATATCAAACTTGCATTCGAGTCAGGAAAAGATCCGGGACTCTTCGCTTGCAACGTCACAATCGGAATTTGAGAACTGCTAATTAAGCTTCTTCGGTATTGTCGGAGCCGTCGCTGATGCGCTCGATGTTCGCGCCGAGCGAGGCGAGCTTGAGTTCAAGCTGCTCGTAACCGCGATCAAGGTGATAAATTCGGCCGACCATAGTTTCGCCGCGTGAAGCAAGTGCGGCGAGTACGAGACTCGCGCTGGCGCGAAGGTCTGTCGCCATCACTGGAGCGCCTTCAAGTCCGCCGGGTTTTCCACGGATAACTGCAACGCGACTTTTCGGATTGATGTCGGCGCCCAAACGCTGAAGCTCGGTAACGTGCATGAATCGATTTTCGAATACCGTCTCTGTGACGAGGCTCACGCCTTCACTCACACACATCAACGCCATGAACTGCGCTTGCAGATCGGTTGGGAAGCCAGGATGAGGAGCCGTCGTGATGTCGACGCACTTTGCTCCGCCCGTTGAACGTACCCGCACCGATGTCGCGGCCGTTTCGATTCCGTAACCCGCTTCGCGCAGTTTTTGAATCAAAGCTTCGAGATGCTCGGGAACGCAGTCAGTGACTGTGACGTCACCACCGGCAATCGCAGCGGCGATCATCAGAGTTCCGGCTTCAATACGATCTGGAATAACTGTGTGCTCGGCAGGTTTCAATTTATCGACGCCAAGAATTTTGATGATGCTCGTGCCGGCGCCTTCGATTTTTGCGCCCATCTTTTTTAAGTAGTTCGCGAGATCGACGATCTCGGGTTCTTTTGCGGCGTTTTCAATTGTCGTAACACCTTCAGCCAACGTTGCGGCCATCATGATGTTTTCAGTTCCGCCGACGGTCGCGAATTCAAAAAGGATATTCGTGCCCTTGAGACGTTTCGCAGAGGCATGAACGTAACCGTTACGAAGCTCGATTTCTGCGCCCATGGCTTTCATACCATCGAGATGCAAATTGATCGGCCGTGTTCCGATGGCGCATCCGCCAGGAAGGCTGACCTGCGCTTGTCCATATTTTGTCAGGAGCGGACCGAGACACAAAATACTCGCACGCATTTTTCGAACGAGATCGTAGTTCGCTTCAAAACTTCCAGGAGGCTGCACTTCGACAGTGACGGTGTGTCCGTCGCGAACAACTTTCGCGCCGAGACTTTCGAGAAGCTTCGCCGAAGAATCGACGTCCATTAATTTCGGTACGTTATGAAAGGTGTGTTTACCTTCAGCGAGAAGGGTGGCGAAAAGCAATTTCAGCGCGCTATTTTTCGCACCGCTAGTTCTGACCGTACCGCGAAGTGCTTTGCCGCCAATGACCCGCATCTTATCCATTTAAATCCCCCGCGCCTCTATCATACGTTCGCGGTTAGATAGGTCACGCGCAAGTTTCACGTGGTCCCATCCAGCTTCTTGGAATATGCGAATCGATTCCTGGCCCTGGCCATCGCCGATTTCAAACAGCGTTGATCCTGACGAAATGCCGCTTGAGGTGCGCGCGAGCTTACGCGCCAGCACCGACCAACGGCGAATTTCTGCGATTCCCGACTCGCCCGCCTCGCCGGCAAAAAGTGCGTTGCTCGGCTCAAACAGTTTTACGTTCTCTTCCACACGCGTGTCCGCTGGATCTATGTAAGGGGGATTCGCAACAATGAGGTCCACTTGGCCGACGAGCGCCGCAAGCATATTGTTTCCACCGAGTAGCCCGAGGTCGCCGGCGTCTCCGGAAATAAATTCCGAGACTGTGTCGAGCCCCAGTTTCTTCGCATTACGTTTCGCAACTACCAGTGCTTCAGTCGAGATATCGACAAAGATCAGTCGAACATCTGCTCGATCTTTAATTTCATCGGCGATCGAAAGGCCAATGCAGCCTGTGCCGCAACCAAGATCCACGATGGTAATCTGCGGCCGTGAAGTCGCGCCGAATTCTCCCGCGGAAGTTAATGACGCATTCGTACCCGCGGCGCCGCGGGTAGAATACGCAGAACCGTTTGCAACGGTAGAATAAATTGCTGCTCCGGCCGTCGCCGCATTTGTGCCGAGTGTCGCCGTTTCGATCGCTTTCGTGGCTTCGTCTGCGTCGACACCCAAACGTGCAGCTTCGGCTAGAACGGCGGTGCGCTCGGCTTCTTCACGTTTCGCCGCGGCTGCGGCCATTTCAATTTGCACCGCTGATTTTGCGCGTGCTCCGCGTGCTGGCAATTGCGATTCGAGAATTTCGAGGCCACGAACGACAAGCATTTCTGTTTCGGGTCGTGGAATCAAAGTTGCGGACGTCACTTCGAACGAGTGTTTGTAAAAACCTTTTTCACCGAGAATGTAAGCGACCGGCTCGCCCTTTGATCGGCGGCGAACAAGGACGCGACATTTCTCGAGCTGCTCTTCGCTCAATGCCTGGTCGTGCTTGAGAAAAATTTGAAGGCGCTCGAGACCAAGCGCTTTGCCAATCAACAATTCAGAATCGAGGCGCGCAGTTTCGCTCTTCGCTTGAAAAAACTCAGTAGTTTTTTTTACGATCTCGCCAACGGTCGGCACATGTCTCCTTGGTGTCCGTCGATTTTCCTCCACTCGGTGCGTTGAGTAAAGTCGACGGGCACATTACTTACGCGTTCGGTTTAGTTTCTGATTTCATCAATTCAGCTTGGTGATGTGCGATCAAAGGTTCGACGAGAATCCCCATCGACCCCTTCATGACATCGTCAAGCTGGTGAACGGTCAATCCAATGCGGTGATCCGTCACTCGTGACTGCGGAAAATTATATGTGCGAATGCGTTCGCTGCGATCGCCGGTTCCGATTTGCATCAGTCGCGCATCGCTGGCGTTTTTGATCATCTTCTCGTCTTCAACCGCTTTCATGCGTGAGTAGAGAACCTTCATAGCCTTCGCTTTGTTTTTTAACTGCGAACGTTCGTCTTGGCAGGTGACGACGGTACCCGTCGGCAAATGCGTAATGCGAACCGCGGAATCAGTCGTGTTGACCGACTGCCCGCCGGCACCGCTCGAACGGTAAACGTCGATCTGCAAATCGTTCGGATTGATTTTGACGTCGATTTCTTCAGCCTCGGGCAAAACGGCTACAGTCACTGTCGATGTATGAACGCGCCCTTGAGTTTCGGTTTTCGGAACGCGTTGAACGCGGTGAACTCCGCTCTCGTGTTTCAACCGGGAGAAGACTTTATCGCCTTCGATCGAAGCGATGACTTCTTTTGCGCCGCCGACGTTACCTTCGGTGCGACTTAGAATATCGACTTTCCAACCTTGAATTGAAGCATACAGCGCGTAGGCGCGGAACAGTTCGTCAGTGAAGAGCGCAGCTTCGTCGCCGCCAGCACCTGGCCGAATTTCCAGGATGATGTTTTTATCGTCGTTCGGATCTTTTGGAAGAATCGCGATCTTCAATTCTTCTTCGATAATGACGAGATCTTTTTCGAGTCCGGCGAGCTCTTCTTTCGCCATCTCTTTCATTGTTGGATCAGTTTCAGTGTTGATCATCTCGCGAGCGCCTTCGCGATCTTGCTTCATTTTTCGGTAGCGACGGAAAAGCTCGACGATCGGACCAAGATCCGACGACTCTTTCATCAATGTACGAAAGCGTTTCTGATCCGAAGCAACGCTTGGATTTTCGAGATCGTGCTGAACTTGTTGGAAGCGCTGTTCGACAGCATCGAGACGATCAAACATTTAAACCAGAACTCCAGACCGAAATTATTCTTCAAAAAATTCTTAGGCGACCTTAACGAGAAAAGGCCCGCTTTAACAGCGAGCCTTTTGAACCTGGAATAATTCTGCTTAGCTACTTCTTTGCTGTTGCCGCAGGCGTGCTAGCTGCAGCAGCCGCTGTTGTCGCTGGCGTCGCGTACTTACGACGGAAACGGTCAACGCGACCTTCGGTATCTACACGTTGCTGCTTACCAGTGTAATACGGGTGGCAGTTCGAGCAGATATCAACGCGAAGTTCTTTTTGCGAAGAGCCAGTCGTCCACGAAGCGCCACAGACGCAAGTTACAGGAGCATTCGCAAAATATTGTGGGTGGATATTATCTTTCATGACTCTTCCTTTTGTCCTCGAATGGCCATAAGCCATTGCCGCGTGGCAGATCGTCGCTCAATTATCGAGTCCGTATTCTGAGGAGTGCTGTAAATATAGTAGCTTACGGGCACTTGTCACGATGCAATTGACGGAATTCGGACCGTCTTTCGTCAAAAACGGCGGAAAAGGACGCGCCGAACAGCCGGATTGCTCAAATATTTCAGGCACTTGCACAATGCTCGGCCGGCTTACAATGCGAGTCGTGCTTTTTCTTCGAGATCGAGTTCGACGTACTTGTAGATATTGAGCGCAAGTTCGTGTGGCTTGTAGTTACGCACCCACCCCTGACGAAGGCTGTAGCCCAATCGATGCGCATTGAAAATCCACACGCAATCTTCGACTAAAATGTCGCGCATATTTCGATAAAGAGCGTCGCGCGCCTGAGACGGCTCCATCGCGATCGCACGCTCATACATGGAATCGTACTCCTTGTTCTCGTACGAAGTTCCGTTTGGTCCCGGCGACCTATTCGGCCCATAGAACGCCATGAAAAACGCTTGTGGATCCGGATAAACGGCACCCCACCCGAGATTAAACATCTGAAGCCTACCGGAGCCCATCTTCTTAAGGAGCTCCGGAAAAGTGTTCGTGCTGATTTTAGTCTTAAGGCCAAGCGGCTGAAGTGAGTAACTCACAAACTCTGCGATCTGCCGGGACTTCGTATCGCCCAGAGTATCGAAAACGATTTCCGGCACACCTTTACCGTCTTTGAACCCCGCTTCTTCAAGGAGGTGCTTCGCCTTCACCAGGTCGTAGGTGCGATAAGGATTTAAATAGCTTTCCGAGTAGGTATCGATGCCGGGAGGAACCATTGATTGTGCTGGGATTCCGCGTCCATTCAAAAATTTCTCGATGTAGATTTTCGAATCGAAGGCGAGCGAAATCGCCTGCCGCAATTTTTTGTTTTTCCCTACGACTGGATCCCGCATGTTGAATGCCAGGTAGGTCAGGCCAAGTTCCGGAGCGATGTCCAAACCCAGCTTTTTCGCCTGCATTTCAGGGCTCAAAGACCTCTGATCTTTGACAGCGGCGGCGAAGTTGTCGTTTGGAATATCGAAAATATCGAGCTTGCCCGTGATGCCGTTCTGCCATCGCGGTTGATCTTCAATCAATTCGTTAAACACAATTGAATCTACGAGCGGAAGTTTTTTTCCATCGACGATTTCCTCGCGGTAATTCGGATTTTTAACCAAGGTCATTTTTGAATTCCGAACCCAGTCTTCCGGGCGCGCCAACAAGAACGGGCCCGTTCCGATAGGATGGTTCAAAGCCTCGAGGCTGTATTTTTCGATAACTTCACGAGCGACAATTGACAGCGTCGGCATTGCTGTAATTTGCGTGAAATAGGGACAAGGCTTTTCGAGTTTAATTTCGAGAGTTCGATCGTCGACGGCGCGTAGACCCGCAACTGGGGAATCGTAGTCCGTTTTGCCTGCTTTCACTCCACGTGCCCATTCGGCCAGTCCTTCTATTTTATTCTCAATGACGAAGTAGGCTTCGGATCTGTTGCGTGGGTCGGCCAACCGCTTCCACGAATAGACAACGTCGCTCGATTTCAGTTCGCGTCCTTTGCCATTTAAAAACGCTGGGTCGTCGTGAAAGAAAACGTTCGTCTTCAAATGGATACGGTAGGTTTTTCGGTCCTTCGAGATTTCTGGAAGTTTTCTCGCAAGCGACGGCTCAAGTGTATACGGCTGCTTCTTGTAGTTGT
>JAYSYF010000074.1:0-2006 GCA_043716655.1 Bdellovibrionales bacterium
CCTAGGTCCGCATTGGTCTAGGTTCGTTCCATACTCGGGTCCGTGGTTTCCGTTTGTTTCAGGCGTTGTGTCGAACAAGAAGGCTTAGGCACCAATTAGGAGCGCAGCATCGGCTGACTTTACCGGGGAAAATAATCGTTCTGAGTTTCCAAGAGTGCTGTTACGGTTTCGCAATGGTTGAATTTTCTCATGCCCCAGCGGTTTCGACTTTAGGTGCTTCATTTTCTGTCGACTGGTTCACGGACGCAATTCCGGATTGGCAGCGTTGTTTCGCCGATTTGGTTGGCCAACCGAATATCAGCTATCTCGAAATCGGAGTCTATGAGGGACGGTCTCTCAGTTGGATTCTTCAAAATGTGCTCACCCACCCATCTTCATTTGGTACCGGGATTGACTTATTTCGCGACTCACCGCAAGCGTTTGCTGAAGAAAATCTACGACTACTTGGCGTTTCGGAGCGGAGTCGATTGATTTGTGGACCATCAATCTTAATCCTACCAACTCTCAATACCGAATCTTACGACATCGTCTTTGTCGACGGAGACCACTCGGCACAAGGTACGTTGAGTGATCTTGTACTCAGTTGGAGACTGGTAAAGCACAATGGCTTCATGGTCGTCGATGACTATTCGCTGTTCGATAATTCACATCCCATCGAAGCACGTCCGAAGGGAGCCATCGACTCTTTCATAATGTGTTATAAGAATGCTTTCGATCTTTCGCTGAAGAATTCGAGACAGGTGATCTTGAAGAAGAAGCCATTTCATGTGTATCACGGCATGACAACGGACTTTGGCGACTACACTTTCCAATGGCCGACATTCACCACCAAAGCCACTCTCCACAGCCACAAGAAAAGCGAACCCGTTCGACTTGATCCAGTTCAGATAGAAACTTTAACTAAAATTTTGAAATCTCGCGGGGACAGAGAAACGAAGTTCCCTCGCGACAGTGTTTCGGCCGATGACCTATCTTTGCTTGAGACTGTGTTAGCATACCGATTTTAGAGATCCGAAAAGGCAGGCGAGACTTCTCGGGTATCGCTAGACCACGGTCGTCGAGATAGGAAGCGGTACTTTAGACCTTCGGAGTGATCTCCGCCGCAAACGTGGTGCATGCACTTCGCGCAGGCTATTCTCACGAGATGCCTGCATCGCGTTCGCGAAAATTCGCCCTCATATTCGGATTGGTGCTCGTCCTTTGCGATCTGGCGCTCTCGTACAAAATCCCGCCTAAAAGCGTTGCAATTAATCTTGAAACATTAGCGACACGGGCGCGCGTCACGGTTTTAGCGGAGCCACAAGAAATCGCAGTTCTGCCATCGGCGAAGGCATTGCCCGTTTCGGCGCCCACACTTTCTTCAAGCGAACTCGATCTCTGTCGTATCAAAAGCGATTCAACGATTCCGATGGACGGAGACATGCGAGTGCAGTCACATCCACGCGACGGAGGCGGGCGCGTTTTGTGGATCAAATCTCATAGCTGCCCGGACGAACTTTATTCGATCATTCACTTGGATAGCGCTGGCAGAATCGAAAAAGAAATCAGCTGCATGAACACGAGCCTCACAGAAGTGACATTGAATAGCGGCATGCAATTCGATGTGAACAATACGATTCCGGATCCCCTCAAACGCGATCTGGCGATCTCGGGACCAGGTCGGTTTCTCGTTAACTGTTTTGATGGCAGGCTGACACTGTCGCGCGATGGTCGCTTTTATGCAAAACCTAGAGCTTTAGTAAATAACGAAGGATGCGTGCCTTGGACCGACAGAGATGGCGGCCGTATGGTCAATATTACGCCCGAGGAACCGCTCGATGCGAAAGGCTGCAGTTTAAACACGAACGAGTGTATTGAAATTTTTGATGTCGATGAGCGCGACGTCGACGCGTTCAATTTCAGAACGAAAAATTCGCTGACGATTCTAAATCATCGAGCGTTGCGGCCAGCAAAAAATGCCATCCTATTTCAGGGAGCTGCAGAAGATCTTGATTCGGCAGATCGCA
>JAYSYF010000075.1:0-18977 GCA_043716655.1 Bdellovibrionales bacterium
TGCCACTTCGTCGACATGTCGAGAAGGTTCACGAAAAAGTCGTTGCTGAGAGTTCCTGGCTTGCTAGTGAACACGCCATGTTTCGCCCCGCCCGCATTGGCATTTAAAACTCTGAGACCACCAATCAAGACGGTCATTTCAGGAACCGAAAGATTCAAACCGTTCGCACGATCGACGAGCATCTCAGTCGGTGACATCGTGTTGCCTTCGCCAAAGTAGTTTCGGAAACCGTCTGCTTTTGGCTCGAGGAAAGTGAACGAACTTGCGTCGGTCTGCTCTTGTGACGCGTCCATTCGGCCTGGAGTAAATGCGACCTTCAAAGCCGACCCAGCAGTCTTCGCTGCTTCTTCGACCGCCGCAGTTCCACCGAGAACGATGACGTCTGCGAGCGAAACTTTTTTTCCGCCTTTATTAAATGCTTTCTGAATCTCTTCGAGTTTCGCTAAAACTTTCGCATTTTCCGCTGGATCGTTTGCTGCCCAATCTTTTTGTGGTGCAAGGCGAATACGCGCGCCGTTAGCTCCACCGCGTTTATCGGTTCTGCGGAACGTTGCGGCCGATGCCCAGGCGGTTCGTACCAACTCTGATGTCGATAGGCCGGACTTCAAGATTTTCGTTTTAAGACTCGCGATGTCTCCGCTTCCCAGAGACTTCGGATTTCCTTTTGGAATTGGATCCTGCCAAATGAGTTCTTCTTTCGGAACTTCTGAACCTAGATAGCGCGCACGCGGGCCCATGTCTCGGTGAGTAAGTTTGAACCATGCTTTAGCAAATGCGAGTTCGAACTCTTTTGGATTATCGAGAAATCGTTTCGCGATTTTCTGATATTCGGGATCCATCTTCAGCGCGAGGTCGGTAGTAAACATGATCGGAGCATGTCGCTTTGTTTTGTCATGCGCATCCGGCACCATTGTCGCAGCCTGACCATTTTTCGGAATCCACTGCGTTGCGCCCGCAGGACTTTTTGTTTTTACCCAATCGAATGCGAAGAGATTGCCTAAGTATTCACTTGTGAACTTCGCCGGCTGCGAGGTCCATGCACCCTCGAGACCACTCGTGATCGTGTCAGCTCCCGAACCCGCGCCGCACTTATTTTTCCAGCCCATTCCCTGCTCTTCGATTCCTGCAGCCGCTGGCTCAGCCTCGATACATTTCTCGGGCTTCTTTGCGCCGTGAGCTTTTCCAAATGTGTGACCGCCAGCAATCAGAGCGAGAGTCTCTTCATCGTTCATCGCCATACGTCCGAAAGTTTCGCGGATATCTTTTGCGGCGAGAAGTGGATCCGGATTTCCGTTGGGTCCTTCAGGATTTACATAGATAAGTCCCATTTGAACTGCGCCAAGTGGCTTCGCGAGCGTACGACCTTTCGAGTATCGCTCATCAGCGAGCATCTTTTTTTCAGGTCCCCAGAAAACCATATCGGCTTGCCAGTCATCGACGCGTCCTCCTGCGAAACCGAAAGTCTTAAATCCCATCGATTCGAGAGCGACGTTGCCTGTGAGGACTATCAAGTCAGCCCATGAAATTTTGTTTCCGTATTTCTTTTTGATTGGCCAGAGGAGTCGTCGAGCTTTGTCGAGATTCGCGTTGTCCGGCCAGCTGCTAAGCGGCTCGAAGCGCTGTTGACCGCCGCCGGCACCGCCGCGTCCGTCAGTAATGCGATATGTACCGGCGCTGTGCCAGGCCATACGAATGAAAAATGGTCCGTAGTGACCGTAATCCGCCGGCCACCAGTCTTGAGCCGTGGTCATCAATTTCTTGATGTCTTCTTTCACAGCTTTCAAATCGAGCTTCTCAAACTCCGTCGCATAGACAAATTTAGCGTCGTAAGGGCTTGCTTCAGCCGCGTGCTGGCGAAGCGGTCCGAGATCGAGTCGATCCGGCCACCAGAATTGGTTGGAAACAGTTTTCGCTTGAGCATCTTTCGCAGGTTCTGCAGCCGACGAGTACGAGCTGCTCATCATGACTATTGCGGCGAGTGCCAGAGCTTGAGTGTAAGGACGACCGATCGTCATGAGTCGATTCATATAAGTGAACTCCAAATTAGTTAGCGTCAGAATCAAAAGCCTACAGTCACCCTGCGGTAGAACGAAATCGTTAATTCCTATCGACAGATCGAGTCTGTCTATCTAATGATTTTAAGATGCGAACTTGGATCTCAATCGCGCTGGCGAGCCTTATCTTCCTCATATGTTCCGCTTCAGTGGCGGTGGCGGGATCTGACGAAATTCAGGGCTGGACCGAAGCCATATGCCGCGACAAAACACACTTTGAAGACTGCTTCGATTGGAGCCAATCGAAGTGTCAAAGCGCGGCAAACGAAGCCGTGCGAATGTGCATGTTCGAAATTCTTCCGAGCCGACCGGAAGTGACCGGCACGCTCGAAGAAGAATTGCAAAAAAAGTTGGGCGCAGGCGCCTGGGGAGTCACGCTTGGACACTGCGGTGAAGTCGCAGTTTTTTATATGAACAAAGAGCGGATGAATCCAAGGTGCGAAAGCTATTTCGTTCAGCGCGAAGAGGACCTCAAGAAAACTCCATTCATTATCGACATTGATAAGCTGAAGCAGAAGGCTGCGAGACTCAATCAAGTCCGAACCGTCATGATTCAACAAACTGTTGCAACGGTGGTTTTCGGACTTACCGTGCCGCTGCTCATCGCTTTTTTCTGGTGGAGGAAAAAAGCACTACTCAAATTCCCGAAGGGTTTTGCAATGCTCCTCACAGTGCCAAGCTTTGTCGCAAGCTTCCTGGGACCAGCATTTCTACTGAACCTCGTTGGAAAAGGTATTTCCGCTTCTGGCGACAACCCGTCGGCTATAGCGGGAATCATGTTCGGTTTTATGATTTTGATTCCGGCCTATTGGATTTCAATCGGCCTGCTCTTCTTCGCTATGAAACGAACGCAATCGCGCGCCAAGACCGTTTAGCTTCTCACACGCAAACTCACCCGCGGCGCCGCAGGTGAATGACGCGGATCGCTTCCGCAGCGGTTTCGCGTCGCGCCGACAAATGAATGCACCGAGTAGCTTTCCGCGAGAATTTAAACACCGTCACAGAAAATAAAAAGACCCGGATTTCTCCGGGTCTTCATAGCAGGGAAATTTCTCCTGCGAATCGAAGCTTCGGCAAAACCGAAACGACATCTAGATCGTTGGATTTTCCGATTCTTCGTCGCGGCTCTTGCGACGCAAAAATGTTGGTACGTCGAGATTTTTTGGATCGAACGGCGAGCGCACGATCTCGCTAGCTAAACGGCGAGCCGCTTCTAACGAACTCTCCGGTCCCTCAACATCCATCTGCAACTGCTCTGGCTGCGGAGCACCCGCGCGCCGAGCTTGCGACTCACGATACTGACGCACTTTCTGAAGAAGAATATCGCGTGGCAAAGGTTTTTCACCTTCGGCCTGCGGCGGAATCGAACCGTTCAAGTTCAATGTTGGACCTTCTTCTTGAGCAAACGATTGCGCCGGTTGTTGGGCATAAGTCGGCGCAGCTTGCGGTTGAATCGTCTGTGCATACTCCATCGGCGACATCTGGTGTGATGGCTGATGTATCATCGGCTGTGACAATGGCTGCGACATTGATTGAGACAACGGCGCTGACAGTGGCGCGCTCACAGCTTGCGGAGCGTAAGCACCCGGCTGCGGCATCGACGGCCAGTTTGTCGGCTGGCCGTAACTCTGTTGTCCATAAGTCGGCGCCGATTCGTGCTGCATCGGTGACGAGTACTGAGGCGCCATCTGTGCTAACGAAGGCATCGACTGAATTGGAGTCGGCATTGGTGCCGTCGCCATTGGCTGCGCCATCGTGTTTGCCGGTGGAAGCGCCGATGAATTCGCCATCGAGTTGTTCAGCGAGTTCACTTGCTGAGAAGCGCGCACCTGGTGCTGAAGCGCCTGCATCTGCGCCAAATGTTCGTTTGCATGCATAACCGCTGGATCAAGTCCGAACCCAGTCGCGATAACTGTGATCTGGATTTCATCGCCGAGCGATTCGTCAATAACTGCACCGAAAATAACTTCAGCCGATTCGTGCGCAGCTTCAGTGATCAGCGTTGTCGCTTCATTCACTTCGTTCATCAATAGATCTGCACCTGTGATGTTGACGACAATGCCAGTTGCTCCGTCGATCGAGATATTTTCCAGCAAAGGAGAACTGATCGCAGCCGTCGCCGCTTCAACCGCACGGTTTTCACCGCGAGCTCGGCCCGTACCCATGATCGCCATACCTTTAGAAGCCATGACAGTTCGGATATCTGCAAAGTCGAGGTTGATGTAACCGCGAACGTTGATGAGATCCGAAATACCCTTCACCGCGTGAAGCAGAACTTCATCGGCACGTTTGAAGCTGTCGACAAGAGTCGTGCGGTCGTTCGAGATCGAAAGAAGTTTTTGATTTGGAATAACGATCAGCGTGTCGACGTTTTCGCGAAGTTCCGCGATTCCACCGTCAGCATTGCGCATTCGCTTTTTGCCTTCGAACAAGAACGGACGAGTCACTACACCAATCGTGAGTGCACCCATCTCGCGAGCAATTTTCGCAACGATCGGAGCCGCGCCTGTGCCGGTTCCGCCGCCCATGCCCGCTGTGACAAACACCATGTCGGCACCTTCGAGGGCTTCGACGATGTCATTATAAGATTCGATCGCCGAACGTTTCCCGATTTCCGGGTTTGCTCCTGCGCCCAAACCTTTTGTCAGTTCGCTGCCTAAATTGATTTTTTTCGAAGCGCGGTGCGAAGCGAGCACCTGACGATCCGTATTCGCAACGATGAATTCGACGCCCTGAAGGCCGCCGTCGATCATCGTCGTGATCGCGTTGTTTCCGCCGCCGCCGACGCCAACTACTTTAATGTTCGCGCCGATATTGATATTTTCCTCAAGTTCAAACATGTAACCCCTCCGTTTTAGGTTTTCTCCGCAAGGCATCCGGCCGAGCGGCGCGTATCTCCGGGAATTTTCCCGGCGCGAAATTTGTAGCGCCCCTAGCTAATTCAACGCTCCGCTGAAGAAGTCCTTCACCTTGCGGGCGACATGTTCAATTGTCTCCCCGACTCCAGTGTGATCCCCTTCACGGCCCGCATGCGCAAGACGCTGTTTCTCGTTCGCAGACAAATTCTCAATCCCATAAATTAATAGCCCGACAGTCGTTGAGTACTCGGGACTCTTCACAACATCGGTCAGTCCACCAATACGCTCGGGAACTCCCCGACGTACTGGAACTTCACAAATAAATTCTCCCATTTCGTTCAGTCCTTCGAGCTGGCTTGCACCACCTGTAAGAACAATTCCAGAACCGATTTGATTCGCTAATCCCGACTTACGAATTTCTTGCCAGATCAGAAGAATAGTTTCTTCCGCTCGTGGTTCGATCACTTCGCAAAGATCGCGGCGAAGCATCGAGCGCGGTTTGCGTCCGCCAACACCTTCAACTTCGATCGTTTCGTTTTCATCAACGAGATCCGCAATCGCGCAGCCGTATTTTTTCTTAACGGCTTCTGCAGCGGTCTGCGGAGTTCGTAAGCCCATGGCCACATCTTGAGTAAAGTGTGCACCACCAACTGGTACCGTTGCCGTGTGTGCAACGGCGCCCGCTACGTAAGTCATAATGTCGCTTGTTCCGCCACCGATATCGACCACCGCAACACCAAGCTTACGTTCGTCTTCTGACAGCACCGCTAACGAAGATGCTAACTGCTGAAGTACGAGTCCGCGAACATGCAACCCTGCTTTTTCTGCGCACTTGATCATATTCTGCAAAGCGGTCTGCCCAGCAGTGATGATGTGCACATTGGCTTCGAGCCGAACACCAGACATTCCGACTGGATCTGAAATTCCAGCTTGCTCGTCAATTTTGAATTCACGCGGAAGAACATGCAGAACCTGACGATCGCTCGGCACAGCAACGGCTTTCGCCGCTTCGATCACTCGCGTAATGTCTTCTTGTTTCACTTCGCGATTTCGAATTGCGATCATTCCGCGCGAGTCGAAAGACTTCACGTGGTTTCCGCCGACAGCGATGTAAGCTTCGCTAATTCTGTAGCCAGCCATCAATTCAGCTTCTTCGCGCGCTTTTACGATCGCTTCGATTGTCGATTCGACGTTGACCACAACACCTTGGCGAATGCCGTTCGAAGGCGCGGTACCAAGACCGATGACCTCAAGCTGCAAATCTCCTGGTAAATCTAGCGTCGGCGCCGCATTACTTTTTGCGGTGGCGCCGCTGAAGCCTGAATTTGTGTTTGCCGCTCGAACAATTCCGATGACGACCGAGACCTTGGTCGAGCCGATATCGAGACCGGCGAGAACTATTTCGCTCGCCGCTGGCTTTTCACGCAATGAATCGCGTACCGACAATGTCGCGCCACTAACCGTTGCACCGGCCGAACGATCTGTCTTTCGATCGTATGTCATCCTTAACCCCCAGCAGTTCCACACGAATTCTCTAGTGTGAAACTCTATCGAGGCCTGATTCTTTCTGGCCTCGTCCTAAGGCTACGGACGGTGATGCGCCCTGACAACAACTTTCTTGACCGATGTCGAATCGATGACCGGTGCCTTTTTTCCTTGCGTCGAAAGATAGTTAAGAACATGGGCGACACGAAGAAGCTTCGTTTCGATATCCGATTCGCCGAGACGAATTTCAGTTCGCGGCGAAAGTAATAAAACCGAAAAGCCCGGAGCCCAACTAATTTCAGCAATATTCGAACGCGAAAGAACACCCTCTTCTGGCAGAGCGCGAATCAATTGTACGGCACGTTCTCGCAACGCAAGGTCGCGCACGAACGCTTCGCCACGCAAAAACGGAACATCAGGGACTGTGTTAGATTTCCACTCAGGCATGAGCTCTCCGTCATAGGAGACCGGCAGCAACACACCTTTCGATTTTCCCGACACAATCACAGCGAGTGGACGCTTGGGAACAATCGAAACAATAAGTCGGTCGGGAAACACACGCTGTATTCGCGCGTCGCTAATCCAAGGAAGCGAACGTATCGAACGACCCAGCATTTCGAGATCGACCTCCCAAGGTCGTTTTCCCATGATGTTCGCAAAACGTACGCCAATGTTTGCTTCGATATCGCGACCGATTTCGAGTTCCATTCGACCGCGATCAAGCCGGCCATTCCACTCGAGCGGGATAGCATTTATCGCGAAAACTTTTGATTGTTTGAGCGCAAGAAAGACGCCCGCAAGCAGAACGATCGACATGAGCAGACCGACGGACATTGCCGCGTGTCTCGAGATAAATAAAATAAGTGGCGAACGCGATTTCAAGGTTCTTCTATTGAACCTTCTTGGCCTGGCTTTTACAAGAACCGGCTAGGAAGCCGGCCCAAGGCCCCAGCTCAAGCGGCAGTTTAAGTGGATTCTTAAATTGCGATATTACCGTCGCATTCATTAGCTAACGATTCGCCGTCAATAATTGCCGTTGCCTGCTGTCGCAGTCCATCTGGCACGCAGCTCGTAATCGCAGGTTCGCGGAAGTCGACCCGTGCATTCAGATGGGCCGCTTTAATAACGTTCCTCCAGTTAATTGTCGAAAGCATCTTTATCGACGCCTTTTGACCCGGCTGAAAAGATCGTTGCAGGTTTCCAAGAAAAGCCAAGTGCGGCCAACTCTGTGATCGAATTGCCGCTTCAGCCAAGAGCGGATCGACATTCCCACGCACAACCAAAACATCGGCGAGCGACTTTTCAGTAGATTCGGCGATTTTTATAATCAAACCGTACGAAGCGCGAGTGAAATCTATTGGACGCGCGTCCTCAGCACCCCCGAAAAAAATCCTTTGTCTCATCGTAGCGCCGAACAAAAGCTCGACGATGTTTCCACATTCCCGAGCGGTCGATGGTTCTTCCGACGCCAATTGGCACATTGCCGGCGACCAATTAGCGAGCGAATCGGGCAGTCGTACGAGGGATTCAATGAAGATTGTTTCGAATTCCTTGATTTGTCGAGCGTCCGTGGTGCGCGTGACTCCCATCAAGAGGCCCAAGAGATAAGCGTGCACTATATCGAGCTGCATAGCCGTTTCGAAAGTCTCGTTTTTCGCCGTATCGAAGAAGACTTCCATCGCAGACTTGCACTTCAACATTCCCAGTTCAAGACTGAGCCATCGACCATGAAAGTTCTGTGCGCCCGCGAACAACGCGAGTAATCGACTCCGCTCACACGAAATTTCTGCAGTCGTTTGTCCACGAAGTGATGCAAGCGCACTCTGTAACCGGGACGAACGAACGTAATCCTTGTCGCCAAGGCCGATCAAAGGCGAAAGCTCGTGCAACACGACCTGTTCCTTTTTTTCCGCTGTTGTGTCTGGGGATTTCCACCATTCCTTTTTGATTTGCATGCGTCGAGGCCGCGCGTCTGGATAGTTCGCAGCATCTTTAGCAACACCATTGACCATTGGCTGATCGACGCTCTCGATGATCAGTTCGCCCGTGTTTAAGAGATTGCAGATAGAATCGGCGATATCTTTTTCCGTCTCTAAAGCGCGGCGAATGAGATAAGGCCGCAATTTTCGAGACTGAAAGCACGTCGTCTCGATGATGTCCTTAACCTCAAGCGCGATCGAATCGCCGCCGTAGCCCTCTTTCCATTCCGATGTCGTAGTTGCGCCAGGTCCCACGCCAGTCGCTGGCGGAGCCGGAATACAACCAATCAGACCGAAGGTCAAAGGAACGCCAAGTACGAGTGACCTAAGTGTTCTGTTTAATTTCACTGCTCGCCACCTTCCGTCGTCACCGGGAAAAATGAGACCGTTATTTGATAAACCGAATTTTTCGTTCGCGACTGCTCTTGAAGCGATGTCGCGAGCGCGCGTTGAAATGCGATAATCTTTTCTTTCGCTGAAGGAACGAGCTCGGCATCGATCGCAAGTGTCATCGAACCTTGAAGTCGTTTTTCAACGGGCACAGTTTCAAGCGCACCAAGTGCAAGGTGCAGAACCTGTGTTTGGAGTTTTCGCAAAGCAACCGTCGTGTATTGTCCGCTCGAGTTCGTTACGTTGCCCGACGTGTCGGTCCACTTTCCATTTTCATCAATAGATAGCATTCCGAGACGCACGAGGCGCTCGCGTGCTTCAACGACTTCAGGATAAGCGACGCCAATTTTTCTAGCGATCCATCTTTCGTCAGACTGAAAGCTGTCCATCGCGATCAACTCGAGAATCGCGTAGTGATACCAATCGGCAATCACCTGAAATTGATCGGCCATATCGCGCATCTGCGTCGATGTATTTTGAAGCTCGCGAAATAGATGTTCCTGTTTTTTGAACGTCCGACATCGGTCTTCGGCGCTCGCAAGTTGCGCGCGCTCGGTAGGACCTAAAGTCATACGTTCGCAAATCTTCTCGAAACGTTTTGAGCTGACGCCAACCTGGCCGCGCAAAATTTTTGAGAGAAGAGACGGGTTCATCTGCAGGTGCTTTGCAAAACTCCGAAGTGAGTATCTCGGGTTGGTTTTGCAGCGCCGTACAAGCTCATCCTGGAGGTATGTGCGTACTGTTTCCATGACGCGGAGCATAATATATTTGATTCATTCTGTCGATTTCTTTGAATCAAGTGGCTCTGATACGCCCAGATTTTTTTACACGGTGAATCGCAAAATGTTGCCGTTTAACGGCTCAAATGCGGCGTAGTCGTTTATACGGTCGATTGAACCTTCAGATAACGTGAACACGCACTGATTTTATCGACCGATTGAAACACTAAGCCTGCTTAACAATCAGTGAAAGTCTTTTCAGACTGACCAGTCTCCGAGCGAAATGACCTCGGTTTTGAGGTCGATTCCGGCCCGCTCACGAACCCGCTTTTTTACGAAATCGATCACATCACGCATATTTTGAGCGGTCGCGCCGCCCGTATTGACGATAAAATTCGCGTGTTTTTCAGAGACTTTTGCGCCGCCAATCGTGAACCCCTTCAGACCCGAGGATTCAATAAGTCGTCCCGCACGATCATTCGGCGGATTCACGAAGACAGATCCGCATGAAGGCATATCGAGCGGCTGTTTTGTAAGTCGCGCATGGTTCGCGGCTTTCACGCGCTCTAGCACATCGGCTTTTGGTTCCATCGGCCACGACAACCAAACTTTTGTTACGACTCCTGGGCGCCAACCCTCACAATGTCGGTAACTCCAATTGAGAGCTTTTGATTCAATGACGTGTCGGTCGATTTTGAACGGAGTGCCAGAAGCGTTCGAAGGCCATCGCCAAACTTCAATGCGGTCTGTGATTTCAACGAACTCGCGTGGATTTAGAATTTCGCCGATTCCAGCGTTCATGACGACGCCGCCACCGACGTCACCCGGGATTCCTGCCAGAAAGATGGCAGGTTCGAGCCTCGCCTTCAAAAAAACTTTTAAAAGTTCCGATTTGCCAGATCCAGCGAGCGCTTCGATTTTAAAGCGACCGTTTTCTTCCGACGTTTTTACACCGCTGAATTTTTTAAGTGCGATGACGAGTCCCCGGATGCCCTTGTCAGCGATCAGCACATTTGTGCCGCCACCTAAAAATGTGATCGGAAGGGAGTTCTCGACACCGTATTTAATAGCGGCTTCTAGATCTGCTTCATTCAATGGTTCTGCTAAAAATTCTGCGGGTCCGCCGACCTGCCAAGAATTGAACGACGAGAGACTTACGTTTTGCCGAATCAACACCGATTCGCTCAACGCGACCCGCCCTTTAGGACTTCAAGGACTTCGCTCGATAGTTTCCAGATATCACCAGCACCGAGAGTGAAGAGGGCCGAACCACCGCGAAGCGCCGGACCCTTTTTTTCCTTCAGATCTTTAAGTTCATCTGCAAGCAGAACCGCCGTCTCATACATGATCGGAGTCAGCCCGCTTTTACATTCAATGCGAGTAATTCCCTCTTTAGGAATGAACTCGCTTTTCTGAGCAAGGATGCCTGCGATCATCGAGGCCGCGTCGACTCCTGCGATGGGATCTTCTCCCGCGGGATAAATGTCAGATATATAGACGCGGTCGGCGAGGCCGAAGCACGTAAGAAACTGTTCCCAGCAAAGTTTTGTGCGTGTGAATCGATGCGGCTGAAAGGCAACGATCAATCGGCGATCCCCATATCGTTCACGAAAGGCCTTTAGAACCGCTTCGATTTCGGTGGGGTGGTGACCGTAGTCATCGAATACATCCATTTGTCCGACAGTTCCCTTGTGCTGGAACCTGCGATCAACACCGCGGAAACGATCGAGTCCGCGTACTGCTGTCTTGAAATCGATTCCGGCTTCGAGAGCCGTGGCGAGCGCCGCCGCTGCATTCAAAGCATTGTGCCGTCCTGGAACATGCAGCTGAATCGAACCCATCCTCTGCCCGTGCAGATAGACTTCGTAATTTCCTTTTTCACCTTCAAGACGTACGTCGGATTCCATCGAGAATCCATAACGCACGAGTCGTTTTCCAAACGGAGCAAAAGTTTCGCGAACGATTGGATCGTCCCAACAAACAATTGCCGCGCCGTAAAAAGGAACCCGCCCAGCAAAATCATAAAATGCTTTTTTCAGGTGTTCGAAAGTTCCATAGTGATCGAGGTGGTCGTTGTCGATGTTTGTGACGAGTGCGATCTCGGGATTCAGCCGCGAGAAGCTGCCGTCGCTTTCATCAGCTTCCGCGATCATCCAATCTCCCGAGCCCAACACCGCCGTCGACTTGATAAGATCGAGTCGGCCACCGACAACGATGGTCGGTTCAGTCTTCGCTTCCAAAAAGATCGCAGCGATCATCGATGTCGTCGTGGTTTTTCCGTGGGACCCGCCAACGGCGACTCCGCGCTTCAGTCGCATAATTTCAGCGAGAGACTCGGCTCGTGGTATCAAAGGAATTTTAAGCCGACGCGCTTCTGCATATTCAACATTGTCCGGCTTCACTGCGCTCGAATAAACAACGACATCGACGGCCGGCAAGTTATCGAGCCCGTGTAAGTTCGCCGCCTTCTGCCCAAGTTTTATTCCGATGCCGATTTCGCGTAGTCGTTGAACGTTCGCGTTGTCGGTAAGATCCGAGCCCGTGACCGTCGAACCCATATTGTGCAAAAGTTCTGCGAGGCCGCACATTCCGATTCCACCAATACCGATAAAATGAACGCGTGAGCCCATCAAGGTACGAAGCGGTTGTTTGTTTTGCGGCTGCATCTTCAAGTTCCTATTACATATCCGGCGATAGTTTCGGCCGAACGTGGTGTTGCGAATTGTCTCACGGCTCGCTCTAACTGCTCAACTAAAACCGGCTCATTTTGAAAGCGTCGAACCGCTGCGCTCAAACTTTCAACTGTCAGATCCTTCTGTTCAATCACCATCGCGGCTCCAGCACGCTCGAACACTTTTGCATTTTTTAACTGGTGGTCATCAGAAGCCGTCGGCAACGGAATGAAGATTGCGGCTTTACCACTTGCTGCGAGTTCCGCCGCGGTGCTCGCACCGGCACGGCAGATGATTAAATCGGCCCAAGCGTATCGCGCATCCATATCATGCAGATATTCGGTACACGTGACCGGACGATGCTGACCGGCAGCTTCTAGCTTTTCGTAGCCGTTTTTTATTTCCGCAAAGTCTAAGCGGCCCGTTTGATGAACAAGTTCCAGATTCGCTGGAAACTTATCGGACGCCAGCCACGCCGCAACCATACGATTGATGGCGCGTGCGCCCTGGCTTCCGCCAAAAACGAGGACCCGAAACGGGCGTCCCGAACTTGCATCGCGAACCGCAGGCTTAATCGATTCGCGAACCGGAAGACCAACCTGCACCGTCGTGCGCTTGCCTAGATCTTTTCCCGCTTCATCGAAAACCAAAAGGCATTCGTCCACCCACCGCGCGAGCAAGCGATTCGTCATTCCTGCCTGCGCGTTTGGTTCCCAAATAACTGTGCGCCGACCAAGTAGTGCCGAAACAAACAGGATCGGCCCCGACGCAAAACCGCCGACTCCAAGTACCGCTGCCGGTTTTAATTTCATCGCGAGCCGAAATGCTTGAATAAAGGCGAGCGGAAAACCCAGCACCGTTTTGAATTGCGTGAGTAGTCCCACGGTGTGGTGAAGTTTTCCGATTTGAATGAGGTGAAGCGGCAAACCTTCACGCGCGACTATTTTTTCTTCGAGACCGCCGCGCGCGCCGACCCAGTGAACTTCGTGTCCACGATCTTTCAAAACTTTGGCGACCGCTAACCCAGGGTAGATATGTCCGCCGGTACCACCGCCAGCAATGACGATAACGCTCATCGCCCGACTCGCTGAACGCTACGACCCGCGGGGCGCGAGGCAAATCCGAAACGCTCTTGTCGTTCAAGTGCTAACAACAAACCGAACAAGACTCCTGACATGACAGCCGAACTTCCACCGTAAGAGAGGAATGGAAGTGTCAGACCTTTTGTCGGAAGCAGGCCCATCGCGACGCCCGAATTTACGAATACAGACAGTCCGAAAACCGAAGCGAGTCCCGTCGCTAGCGCGCGACGAAATGGATCTTCTGTGTGTGACGCCAATCGAAAAGCTCGCAACAAGCAAAAGCCATAGAGCGAAAGCAGCAGAACGATTCCGATGAAACCCATTTCTTCGCCTAGCACGGCTAGCGTGAAATCAGTGTGTGCCTCGGGAAGGAAAAATAATTTTCCTTGGCCCTCGCCAAGACCCGTACCCGTCAGCCCACCAGTTCTTAAACTCAACATCGACTGAATGACCTGAAAACCTTTGCTGTCCGAAACTGACCACGGATCGAGAAACGTCATCACGCGCGCGCGTCGATACGGCACCTGCATGATCAAAACGTAAAATGCCGGAGCCGCAACCGCAGCGCTCGAAACGATCCACACCCATGGAAGTCCAAAAACAAAGAGTACCGAAAAAATCGTCGCGGATGCGATTGCGAAAGTTCCGAAGTCAGGCTGTTTCAGAACGAGCGCCAATGGAGCCGCCAACAACAGAAACATGAAAATCTGTCGCGGCAGTGGCTTGAGTCCAACCATCCATACTCCCCGCCGCGAAATTAGAGTCGCCAGAAAAAGCGGAAGCGCGACTTTGACAAGTTCTGAAGGCTCGAAAACATTCGAGCCCGGAAGATTCACCCAGCGAGCTGCACCGCCAGCACGAACGCCCATACCCGGAATCAAAGTTAACAACACACCGACACCCGCAATTGGCCAGAGCATCCAGCCAAGTCGTTCGATCCAACGCCATGGCGTGAAAGCGATCGCACCCATCAACGTGAACGCGATGCCTGCGAATAAAAACTGTCGTTTAACGAAATAGAGTCCGTCGCCGCGCGATTCGATCGCGAAAATGTAACTCGAAGTATAAACCTGCACGACGCCAAGGCCCAAGAGGGCGAACGCTGCCAACCATAGACCCGTCACTGTGCGACTTCGCTCATTATCCATGACGACAAGTTTACGGTTTTCCGGGTCGAACGTCTTCGCTTTTTTAGCTGGTCGTTAGTCTGGGCAAGGAGTTTTGAACGCGGCGCCAATTCTCTCGGCGCCAGCATTTCTACTTAAACTTCTTAACGATCTCTTTGAAGTAGTTCCCACGCTCTTCATAGCTATCGAACATGTCGAAGCTCGAAGCACCTGGCGACAGCAAAACCGAATCGCTGATGCGAGACTTTTGATAAGCGATCAAAACCGCTTCTTCGAAAGTGCCGATCAAGAAAGTTTCCGACCAGTCACCGAGATCGCGATTCATTCGCTCCTTCGCTTCACCGACGAGAATCAAAGTTTTCACTTTTCGTTTCACCATCTCGCGAAGTGGCTCGTACGAAAGATTCGTATCTTTTCCGCCCATGATGAGAATTATATTTTCGTCGAACGCGTCGAGTGCGCGCATAACCGCGTGAACGTTTGTCGCTTTTGAGTCATTGAAGAATTCAACTCCACCAACGCGGCGAACGTACTCGAGACGATGTGGCATGCCCGTGTATTTATCGATGACGATCTGAATCGCTTCACGCTTTGCACCGTGTTCGCGCGCAGCCAAAATAGCCGCCATGATGTTGTCGATCGAGTGCTTGCCGCGCATCTTCATGTTTTTGATCGAATAGGTTTCGATGTCTGGACCGGTACGAACGCGGATTTCGTCTTTAATACAAACGGCGCCACCGATCGACATGATCTGCGGCTCGAGAGCTGGTTTACGCGAGAAATAGAAAATGCGTCCGCGCTGAACAGCTGGATCACGCGCGAGCTCGACAACCGCGTTGTCATCGGCGTTTAGGATCGAAGTCGTTGCCTGGTTCACATTCTGGAAGATACGACGTTTCGCGTTTACGTATTCTTCCATCGACTTGTAACGGTCCTGATGGTTTTCAGCCAAGTTTGTGAACACGATGTTCTGCGGAGTAAATCGATCGCAATGCTCAAGCTGGAAGCTCGAAACCTCTGCAACAACAGAATCGAATTTCTCGCCGTTTTTAACGAGTCGAAGATATTCTACCAGCGGCTCGCCGAAGTTTCCGCCTAGCCAAGTAGCGACTCCCGACTCTTTCAAGAACATCTCAACGAGTTTGCAAGTCGTCGACTTTCCGTTCGTACCTGTGACGGCGACGATCGGTTGTTTGATGAACCAAGTTGAAAATTCGAATTCGCCGGTAACGACAACGCCGTTGGTGCGGGCGTATTCGAAGATCTTTAAATTCGGCGGAACTCCTGGCGAAAGAATGATGCAATCCTGCGCGAGGAAAACCTTCGGGCTGTGTCCGCCGAGATCGAGCTGTACGTTCAGTCCTTCGATTTGTTCGAGAGACGACGCGAGTTCAGGTTTCGACTTGTGGTCCGAGATCGTTACTTGTGCGCCGCACTCTGTAAGGAAATGCGCGAGGCTTACGCCGCTGCGTGCGAGTCCGACGATCAGGACGCGTTTGCCCTCGAGATCTTTAAATTCGCTGAATGGTGGCGGTGTTCCGCTTGAAGGGGGCATTGGGGTTTGAGCCATGGTATCGTGTACTCCTAAAAATTGCCTGAAAATAACTGCCGAAAGATAATTGCCGAAAAATTTTCTACTTATTACACAAGTGATCGATCACTACAGCGACCCCGATCACTACGCACAACCTACCGAAGCTTCAATGTTGCGAGACTCAAGATCGCGAGCAAAATCGACACGATCCAGAAGCGCACAATAATTTTTGTTTCCGTAAGACCTTTTAATTCGAAATGATGATGAATCGGAGCCATCTTGAACACGCGCCGACCCGTCAGCTTAAACGAGATAACTTGCGTGATGACCGAGAGCGCTTCGACGACAAAAACTCCACCGAGAACGATCAAAACGATTTCGTTTTTCGTGAGCACGGCAAGAATTCCTAAGAAACCGCCAATCGAGAGCGAACCGATATCGCCCATAAAGACTTGCGCTGGAAATGTGTTGAACCACAAGAATCCAAGGCCCGCCGCCATCATTGCACTTGCTAAGGGAACCAATTCACCTGCGCCAGGAATAAATGGAATCTGCAGGTAAGCCGAGATCTGCGAGTTACCCGCAACGTAGGCGAAAACACCAAGTGTTGCAGCGGCGATGATAACAGGAACAATCGCAAGTCCATCAAGGCCGTCCGTAAGATTGACCGCATTCGCGCAACCCGTAACAACGAGTGCTCCGAACGGTACATATCCCCAGCCAATATCTAGTGCGAACGTTTTGAAAAACGGAACGCTGACGATCGTGGATAAACCTGTGAAATAAATGAGTGCAGCAATCACGGCTCCTGAAATAGAAAACTCGGCGGCAAGGCGGAGTTTACCCGTCAGCCCCTTCGTGTTTTTCTTTTTCACTTTCAGAGAGTCATCGACATATCCGATGTAGCCGAAACCAAGTGTTACGATCAGCGTAGCCCACACCAGTGGATGCAGTACGTTCACCCACAAAAGCGCCGGCACCAACAGACCAACTAAAATCAGCGCTCCGCCCATCGTTGGCGTTCCTGCTTTTTTCTTGTGAGTTTGTGGGCCGTCATCGCGAATCGTTTGTCCAACCTGTCGATTGACCAAGCCCTGAATAAATCGCGGGCCGAGCCACAAGCACAGAAAGAATCCCGTAAAAAACGAGATGAATGTGCGGAAGGTTATGTAGCGAAAAACGTTGAGGAAACTGTATTGATCAGACAGTGAGTGGAGCCACTGATAAAGCATGGTGTGTGATTTGCCCCCGAATTTTTTTTACCGGAAATAAACGCGAAGCTTTATGTAGCACGCCCAGCATTTTCATCGCAAGAAGTATTTCCTAAGTAGCCGAAATCGCTCAAGTTTCACACAACACGCCCATCACGAAAATCCACCGATTTAACGCCTAGTGCACGTCCACCTTCAAGGCGTGAACCCTATCGTCGAAAAGCCGCCATCCGCTCACGCCCAAGCAAACGCTCAGCCGCGAGCAAATTATGCGTGCGACAAAGCAGCCGCAAATTCCCGAGTGCATCCTTTCCGCCAAGCGCCACCGGCAAAATATGATCAATCTCAATCTGATGCCGACTCCCGCACTTCCGAACGATTTCACCGTCCTTCGCATCAATATGAAATTTGCATGCGCCTTTTCCTCTTCGAAAAACTTCGTCACGCACAGACTACTTCATCGCTGTTCTATGTGCAGGTCTTTTGACGCGAGTCGCTTCCGCAGCGGTTTCGCTCGGCGACGCAATCTCGCGAGATTTTTTCTCCACCGGATCTCGTCGACGCGAAAAATCATCCGCAAGAACTTCGATGATGGCCGCCATAGACGCACCAAAGTTCGAATGCGATGTCAGTTCGCGCGCTCGTTCAATTTTCCGAAGCTGCGCTTTTGTCATCGTCACTTCGACACGAACGATCTCGTCACCGACGGCACGAACTTTCTCTAAAACGTCCCGACCCGCAGATTCAGGAAATGTTACTGCTAAAACTTCTTCGGCCACGCGAGATGAAGCACATTCAATCGAACGCAAGATATTATGTTTCTCGACTCCGAGCGACTTCATTGATATGCGCGAGAATCTCGGCGGTGATTCGTCGTTCATCCAGCACTAGCTGGCGTGTTGCTGCGACAAGATCGGCGTTCGCCAAATCGCCGATTTGTACGCAACGAGTTAAAGAGCGCTCAACGGTAGCACCTACGCTGGGAACAACTTTACGAAGACTAGCAGAAACGTGTTTTTCCATATGAAACCTCGGGCCGATTATCGCACAAACGAGATTTTCAAATTTCAATATTAATCGTAAACCGATCTGCGAAAATCAAATCTGTCCGCAACCGGGAATTCATACGCGCTCCAAAACTAAATTGAAAACGAGATAAAAGAAGAAGCAAAAAAGAGAAGAGGGAGTGAAAAGAGAAGAAGAACGCAATGTACCGAGTTAGCAACGAATAGATTAGATTTTCAGGCACTCGCGGATTTCGACGTCCGGCTTAATGTCGCCCACCCGATAGACCATCATTTTTCTGCGTAATTCTTTTGGAAAATAAACGAGGTGAACAAGAACACCGAAAACATCGCTGATCTCGAGCGAAGAGATAACGAATCCCGCTTTGAGCTTCGGAATCAAAACACTATTATTAGTCGCGCTATGTCGGCTGTAAACTCGCTGAAATCCCTTATCGACAACAGTTTCAATCACACGATTTATCAAAGCCGTGTAAAGTCCCTTTCTTCGATGAGCAGGAAGAACAGCTGAGTTCCGCATATAGAAAGTCTCAGAAGATTCCTGGTCGCCGACAGCCCAGCCGACCAATGCGCCTTCGAAATATAACCCGAGTCGTAATCGATAGCGGTCGCCCATAAGTTTCGCGAGTTCCGATGCTTTCGACTTTTCGCTCGCGTCAAGATACTGCGGTGCCGAAAAAATTTGCGAGTCCTCGAACACACCTTCGCGCAACTTGGAGAAATGCCCAAGTTCGTCAGCTAGCATTTCGCGAATCTCATAACCGACTGGAAGCGACACCAACGACCTCACTTTTTTTTGAAATCGAGAGGTTCGAGCGCTTCCAAGAAAACTTCGAGACTC
>JAYSYF010000076.1:0-50376 GCA_043716655.1 Bdellovibrionales bacterium
GACACTTCGAAAGTATTCGTCGCGAAATCCAAACGATCTATGGTCGAGACGTGTCGGCAAGTCGTCCGTTTAGAACTGAAGACATTCGGATACGCGAACTCGCGAAAAGAGCAGAAGCTTTCAGTTCGCCCGACGAAAACACCCGCTATCAAGCTTTCGGCGAAACGAGCATGGACGTCCTCGAGCGGTTCTTCAATATTCCAGTGGGCGGAAAACACGATGCTCATCTTCAAATTAAAAATGAACAGTTCCGTCGCGAGACAAAGACACGAATTGACGATTACCTCTACGTCACTCGCGGGCGTTCTCCTGAAAAAGCGGAATACAAAGTGCGCACCGAGTGGTTGGTCACGGTACAACACGAGGAACGTCGCGAACGCAGGTGGACGCGCGATATGCCGGACTCTGAGGGCCGCATTACTCGGACGGAAACATATCAAGATACATTTACGAATCGCTTCATTTCGAAGTATCCCATGGACCGACAGGACACGATGCGGGTGACATACGAAGAAATGCTTCAAAACGGCGTTGTGCCGGTCGAGCACTTAGGCAAGCTTCCGCCGCTGCCTAACGCTCAAGTTCGTGGCGATCACGCAGTGAGTGCATCGAACGAAAAGCCGTTCATTAATTCACACGATTCTCTGCGGACAGATATTATTTTGGGACAAGCTGCCACTGTACGCCAAACTGAAAAGTTCTATCGATCGCAGATTCTTCAAATCATTTCGGTTATCGACGCCATTACTAACGACGTCTACAAAGCGACTTTAGCAAAAGGCGAAGGTGGAACGATGCTCGACAAGATTGAAAATGAAGAAAAACGTCTGAACTTAATCCGCGAGCGACTTTCGCAATATCAGGCACTTGGCGCTACAGCCATCAAAGACCAATGGGCGAATGATGTTGAAAAAGACTTTCGCGATCGCAACCGCGCCCTGCTCGATGTTTACGATCATATGGCAAAACGAATCGCCCATCTCGCTGAACAAGTGAGGCGCCGAACACCATCTCTGATCGTCGAGGATTCCGTTCCTAGCTATGAAAATCAGCTCGAGCTTCTAAAAGCAGTTCACGATCGCAATAAACACCGGATACAGGACATCGCCATCGGTGCGGGACTGACCGGCGCGGCTGGTTTTACATACCAGTTTCACCCCGGAATTCTGGACGCGATTCGAACCCTGTCCGATTCGGTCAGACCTTAGTCTCATTATGCATCCACCCAGACTGACCTTTGGCAGTCACGCCAAACCGGTAATCGATTGTGGAAACCTGTATAAGGAACTCTGGGCGCACTCCGAAGCAGCAATGCAATCGCTCGAAAAATCGACGACATTTTTTTGGTGGCGCCGTGCGCGGGTCGCAATCGAAGCGACGCCGAACGAAAATCTCGAGCGAGTGTTTTCTAAGATGTCGAAAAAAGATTTGGAAGAGATCTACTGGTCTGTGAAGTCAGGCGAGATGAAAGCGACACATAAAGAAGATAAGATGATCGAAGAACTTTGGCACATGGTCGACGACCTTGGTGAACGACCATTCTGGGGTCCTGCACCCGATCGCGGTTATGCGATTCGAGAAGCACTGCGAACGCACGCTGCAAGACACATGTTCACGAACGATCCGGGCTTTGCAGCACAGTTGACGGACAAAGCCTTAGGCAAGACCGAACTTGAAGTTCTGTCACGCTCCCTTGCAGAACACGAAAAAAATGCGAAGTTCCCAAATTCGAAATGGTATGACCGAATGGTTCGGTTTTTTTCACCGCATTATGACCGCGTTCAAATCGTTCTTGCCGCGAACAACTCGATACGACGACGTCTTCAGAAAATGTACGAAATGGACAAACCTTCTCTTGATGCAATCGCTCGGTTTAGGGAACTGAGAAGGAAGCGGACTTAGGCAAAGTCGCTGAAGGCGACATGGACACAATCGATCGCGTGGTCGGCCAAGCTTGGGGACGTAAGCACAAATCGGAAGCGGTTCTCCCCGTCGCGGAAAAACATAACGTTCATCTGCGAATACGTAATCCTCAGTATCGCCGCGAAACTCCTGAGCGACGCGCGGCTTACTTACATGTAACGGAGAATCGCACTCCAAAAAAAGCCGAGTACAACGTCAGAACAGAGTATGTCGATAGCGTCAGCAATGAAACTTACAAAGAAGCGCTGAAAAAACCTGGCGAGACTAAAAAGATTGTCGCTGCCCTTGAAACCGAAGAGAAGGCATTGCGTGGGCACAAAGAAAAACTCGAGAAGTACCTCGCCAGTGAAGCAAGCGTGGTCAAGAGCCAGTGGCAGTACGATATCGAGAAGGATTTCCGTGATCGAAACCAGCAGATGTTGGTTCGCTTCGATCACTTGATTGCGCGAACGATTCACTTGGCCGAACAAGTGCGGCGGGAAACTCCGTCGCTACTGATGGAATATACTTTGCCTGCATATGACGTTCAGTTGGCGCGTCTCAAAGCGATTCGGGATAAAAATAAGAAGATCATTGTGCGGACATCGGTCGGAGCCACGACTGCTGCTGCAGGTACTGTGGGCTTTGTTTATCGCAAAGAGATCATGGACGGAATCCGAGAACTCACGAACTCGGATCGCCAGTGAACTTAGAGTCTAATGCAACGCTCGGCCTGGTAGTAGCACGGTACCATTGAAGTTGGACTTGGTGTTGGCGAGCAGTTCATTTGAACCGGCGTATCTTTTACGACTTTAAATCCTGCAGCGCAGGTTGTGGCCGCGACGGTCGAGCAGTTTGTGATTGGATAAGCGGCGGAAGTGTCGGCCGAAGTATAATTGATAGCTCCATCGGCAGAACGAAGGCAAAGACCGTAGGTTTTTCCTTTAGCGTATGCTTCAGAAGCATCGGCCCCCGCAAGTTTCACGCACTTCTGCGACTTGAAATAGCAAGGTACGAAAGTCGACGATGGAGTTGCGGAGCAATTCATTTGTACCGGAGTTTCAGTAACGACTTGGAAACCAGGGGCACAAGTCGGTTCACCCGTTGCAGCGCAATTCTGAATTGGGAAAACCGTGTCGGGGTCGGCACCGTTGGGTGTGAAGTTCGAACCGAATTGGCGAAGGCATGATCCGTAGATTTCTCCACGAACAAATGGAAGTGCGACAGTTGGTGTTGTGCCTGGTGCTGGAGTCGTTCCCGCGAGAGGTGCCGACGAGCCCGGACCAGCTAAGCTTGCGTTTGGTTTAGATCCAACAGGATCTTGTCCTGGAGAACAGCCCGTCAAACAAAGTACAGAAAACATAAGTACCGCAACTGCTGCTTTGACAAGAACCCCCTCAAAATGAACCGTCCACCCGACAATCTTATGAGCAAGCCCAGAGCCGTCCCTGGACCTCGCAAAGTCATTAGCACCGTCAATTGTCTCTCTATCGTCACATTGTTCTACAGGTGTCCAAAAGAAAACCGCGACCAGTGGTCAGGTTGCCAAGAAGGTGGTTGAGATGAACACTGTCTATATATGTGGAAAATCGCGTTGGTACTCGTGGCGTCTTGTTTCGTCTCTTCATCCGCGTCTGCCCTTCCTTCGAAGGCTGACAAACCGTTCGTTGGCTGCAACGAATTGGCGACAGTGTTTCAAAATGAGATGACGGTGCCGTTCAAAACGATCGAAGACAAGCGAGTGCGCAAATGCGTGAAGCGACAGACGGTGAATTCGTTGAACATGCCACTCTACATCGCCACCGCTTTTTATGACAAAAGTTTAAATGAGCGTGTTCGCGCGTTCAACAAGCTGAAGTCGTACTCGTGCGAATCTGAAAATACCTGCAAGAAACTTTTTGGCTTTATCGACGCTCACCTGAAAGCGACGATTCTCACAAAGACTGTCGACTCGCGCGATCTCTTTTCGCGGCTCGATTCGTTTCGCGATCAACTGCACTATGACCTGAACGCCGACCGCTAGTTTTACCTAGCGCAGTTCCGTAAAAATCCACTTTGAAACGGCTTCGAGATTCTTCGCCGCTAAAGCTGTGTTGTACGTGCGTCCACCTCCATCAAATGTTCACCCGAGCCGACCTTGACCTCGCGGTGATACTTACCGTGGCCGATGCGCAAGCCAAGGCTTGCGGTCACGAGTTCTATTGCGATTGCGATTGTGCGGCAGTCGCGACTCGCAAAAGTCTAATGCCCGAGTCGCAGTAGTATTCTCCGCACATATGACAACGGAATTCTTATTAGCAACTAACGGACGAGTACTTTGGAAGCGACAAACCCGTCCGGGGTTTCGATACAACGACCAGGAAACAACTTGTCGTGACGACGGAAATCGTGCGATTCGCCGAAAATAAGAATCGCTGACTCGTCGCTAGGATACGCATCGAAGTACTTGATGATTTCTTTTAGAGCGTACTCTTCACGCACTGTTGTGACCAATCGGTACGGGACCGAATCCGTCGTCACAATTTCTTGAGTGACGACGGACGACGAATCCTTTTCCTTCATCCCTTTTTGGATTTGATTGATGATTACATTTTGTGTCGCAACATTCGGTACTACTTTACGAAGCATGGTTACCCGACCCGTCAACAACAAGACACCCTCTGCGCCTATGTCCACTAGTTGCCGTCGTTGTTCGTACGTAAGGTCGGCGAATCTCTCTGGGATTCCGTAGGGAAAGAGAAGCTTTGTTTGCCTCGCAACTTCTTTCGTTTCATCAGAAAGTCGATCGAAGTATACGTTCTCAAGTATTTGCTCGGAAAATATCTGGGTGTTTGGATGAGCTTCAAGATATCGGGCGGTTCGGAATTGCGACTCCGCTATTTTCCGTTCCGTGATGTCTTCAACCCCTTGCGCCAGCGCCTTTTCGTGTAGCTGCGGAAGGAAGATAATCTTATGTTTACACCGCACACCCGCACCGCGGTTCACTTGAGCTTCAGCGGCGCAAACGGTAGAGATGATGAGTAGCAAAGGTACCAAGAAAAAACTTCTGTTCATTATAGCCTCGTGTAAACTCGCTTGAAGCCGACATAGGCTATTCACGCGCTTACACAAGCAGACGGAGCAACCACTGCGCCATGCCGTATCATCAAATAGGCGAGGCGAACCCTAGGGGACGCCTCGCTCTAAACTAATAGTTACTAAAAGTTTTTGTTTGTAACTGTGCTGGTCGATGTTCGTGGTGGAAATTTCGAATCGGCGTTCGAATCTTCCTTCACTTCGTTGCTTGAAGCGATATCGCGTGCACCAGTTGCTTCGAGGATCTTTTTAGCACGAGCCGTATCGTCAGAATTTTCCGAGTGAACTGACAACAGGATTCCGCCATCTTTCACAAATCCTTCGTAACGTTTTGCTTCATACTCGGGGATTCCCATACCGACGAGGGCGCCAGTAACGCCGCCGAGGGCACCACCCACACTTGCACCGGCAAGTGCCGCCATGATCGGACCGGCAGCGATGAACGGGCCTACTCCGGGAATCGCGAGCGCGCCGATGCCTACGAGCCAACCGAGGCCGCCACCGAGAACTGCACCGGTTGTTGCGCCAGTCGTTGCACCTTCAGGTGCCTTCGTATCTTTTTTGTGGGCGAAATCTTGTGTGCTGTCGCTCTTTGGCATCAACACAGAGATATCTGAATGGCTGAAGCCCGCGTCTTTCAGCGAATCAACCGCACGCTCAACTTCAGTTTGTGTTCTGTAAATACCGAAAACCGCTTTTTTGTCGCTCATGGAATCTCCCTTTGTTATTGATTAATGCTGATTTGATTGTCGACTTTAGTAACGCCCGCGACAGTCTTCGCAAGCTGCTCGGCTTTCATCTTTTCTGCGGCCGATTCAACCGGTCCCTTCAGAGTCACAACACCGTTGATCGTTACGATTTTAACGTTATCGGCATAGGTAGAAAGACCTTCCTGCTTCACGATCGCCTGACGGATCTGGCGAGTGATCTCCATATCTCGGGTGCCCGACGATTGCTGACCGGCAGTCACTTCGTGCGAAGATTGGTCGCGCTGATTCACTTTTGAATTGTCGGCGTCACGACTTGTACCAGTCGCGGCTGACGTGTCTGTGGCCGATGCCGGGTGTGTGATGGCTGTTGCTGCGCAAAATGCGAGAGCAAGTGTTAATGCTGTTGATGTTTTCATTTTTTTCCTCGTTGTTCGATGAACTTGTGCTCGAGGGTTTGCAATGTTGAAACCTTGTCGAGAAACAAACAACGAGTCACTCACTCAACAGCAGCGTAGAAAACTGGTACTTAAGGGGCGCACGGACACACCGAAAAACTTCTTCGCATCGCGGCGTAGGACCTATTTGCGAGTAGTTGTCGTAAGTGACCGATTTATTTGGATCTGTAAATTTTCGAGGTCTCGGATAATCGGATCGCGCATATCATGCTGCGGCATCTTTTTTAAAAACTCGGAAAAGCCAACCGCGAGCTCGCGCGTGTACTTTAACAAATCAGTATCGAACTTTCCGCTCGCTCGTCGGGCCGAGACAATTCGAACGGCGGAACGAAGCGTCTGCGCTTGCTGAAGTTGAATAGCCAGTTTTTCCGAAGAGGTCTCATTTAGGAATTCAAAGTAGACTCCGACACTCTTTAGCATTTGCAATGCGTGAGATGTCGGCGGTGCGGCTGCTTTAAAAGTTCCAAATCGGGGATAACCTTGTGCCATGACACTAGCTTCGACAGTCGTCATGACATGGCTTCGCATAGCGCCTGGCTTCACGCCGGCGGGCATCGGAATTTCGAACGTGGGACCGAGATGCTTTCCAATGCGCGAGACGACGTCGCCAGTGACAAAGTAGTTCGTACTGAGCAACTGCATCGTTTCGATTTTTTCAATCCCGCTCAGTGGTCTCAAGAGATCGAGCGCGCCGAAACCATTGAACGTTACGAGTTCTAGTTGTTCTGGCAACATTCGGTGAAGCATGCGCCGTGAGCGAGCTTTGAACGCGAAGGCTTGTGCGAGTCCGCCACCCAAACTATGACCCGTGATGATCCAGTTGCGGGCAGCAATCGGAACGCCTGCGCGGTCGACATTACGACAATCGATGAAGTAGTCCGCGAACTCTTCGACCCGCTGCAGCTGTCGTCGCCCCAGGCTCACGTCAGACATCCAGTCGAGGCCCGACTGCGTCCCAGCGAATGCAAAAATCCAAGGGTCTTCCGGATTCACAGGTGCAAAAACTCCGAACTTAAGACCGGTTTCGCGATCAGAAAAATAGCGCCAATGTTCGTAGTCATTCAAAACGCGCGTTCGAAAATCGGTATATTCACGAACCAGTTGCGCGCCCGTCTTCGCGGTTTCGAGATCCGATAGTTTGTAGATGAGCTGCGAAGCCTTCATCGCCAGCCAATGACGAACATCGGTTGGAATCAACGTCAGGGCTTTACTTGAGGTACCTTTTTGCTGGGGCGTCGTTTGCGAAGTTCGGTCGTAGCAAAGACCCAAATCTTGCGCGCGCGATTCCTTCATAAGTACGAGCGACATTAAGAGAAGAGTTACGAACTTGGCGGCGACGGTCATCACGCGCTTCACAGCAAACTCGAAGCCAAGCGTAGAGGCTCCTCACTTCTCCACATGCTGAAGTTGAATACTTATTACTCGATGCCGGTATCAACTAGCGTGCAGGGAGGAAGGCCGAGCCGGCGAGCAAGAACCCGATTACAAAACAAATAATGCCACCGATGAATGGGCGCTCAACATCCGTCGCAAGAACAGTTCCCATGAAATCTTGTGCCAGGTGCAGCGGCTGAAAAGGTAGAGTCCGAACAGGGCTAGAAAACCACCGACCATCAACGCGCCCCAAAACTCTGCGTTTGTTTCCATACTGGGCCTCCACTTGTGTTGCGTTGCAAATCCCCAGCCCGTGGCTACTTATGACCGCCGAGGCCCACCGGTAACAAGATGTTCGCACCCGATCCGGCGCCGACGACGAGCGGTGAAATACCGTTCCATTTCTCGACAATTTGGAGCTGGACGAGTCCAGGATTGTCTTGAACGGCGCGGCCGCGAACGCGAATCGCCTCGGCCTCACCCTTCGCACGAATGATCGCAGTTTGCGCTTCGATTTCGGCCTTAGCTTGTGTGAATTTCGCTTTTGCCGCTTCTTGCTCTTGAACCATCTTTGCTTCGATAGCGGTTTCGAGTTCTTTCGAGAGACTGACATCTTGAATTACGATGTCTTCGATCACCAGAAGTTCGCCGACTTTTGCGCGACTTGATTCAAGTGTCTTCAATTTGATTTCTTCGCGTTTCTTTACGATTTGTTCGGCGCTCTGAACGGCTGTCGCTTCTTTCAAAGCTTCGCTCACTCGAGGCGCAAGCAAACTGTCGAACGGATCACCGTAGTAATCCTGGAACATCTTAACGATCATGTTCTCGGGGATTCGGTAGAGGACACGAACTTCGACGCTGATTTGTTGAAGGTCTGAAGAATAGCACTCGGACTTCGACACCTGCGTCTGTTGACGAACCGAAACTGGAATCACGCTCGTAACGAACGGAAGTTTGAAGCCCAAACCCTCGGGAGCAAAGACCGGAGACACTTTACCCATCGTCACTAAAATCCCGCGATGCCCCGGCTGAATGATAAACGTACTGGCAGAGATGAGCACCAGTGCCACGACAGCGAGGACGGCGAGCTTCACGAATTTGCCATTCTCTTTAAGATTCCGAGCGAACTCTTCTGCTGGTGTTTGCACTTTGCTTCCTTTGGCTGCGGTTAAACGACGACTGTAGCCGGGCAGGCCGACATGTCAAAAAGGAAGTTCAAATGAAATCTGATTTACCGCAGTTGCAGACGCTCAGCGATGTTACCACCAGATCGTTTCATTTCAGGAAGCCGGTAAGCATCGCCAAAGACCACCGGCGCAACAATTTGATTTAGCATATCCAATGTTGCACCTTCGACGGATTTACCCCCGGTACCCGGTGTTCGAAAATGAACCTCTCTTCCGAGATTCTCGATGGTGCGTAGCAATTCGTGCTTTCTCTCTGTGCCACTGTCGGCGAACGCTTCCACCTCATAGAGTTGATTTATTTTCTGCCGACGTATTTCGCTGGTGTCGGCGCGCGCGAAGATCGCGGCAAAAGGGCTAGCAACAAATGGGCTGATGATGAGCTGACGTCAAGCACATCGATTAGAAGGCGTAGCTGTATTTGATCGACGCACCCATTGCGGTCGTTTTCGTCGCGACTTTGCCAGCTAATGGAAAGAACGAACTCGCCTCTTGGGCTTCCAGCGATGAATAGAAGAGCGATCCGCTCCACACACTGCCTTTATCGTTTCCATATGAAAAGTTGAACGTATTGTCGAGCCGGGGCTCTGTGTAGGAATTCGCGTAAACAAATTGGTTATAAATAAGTCTGTCGACTTCAAAAAAGCCGTCGAAATAATACCGGCCCGTATACCCGAGCAAAAACTTGCCCATGCGAAATTCGATTGTTGCGGTTGTCCGCGTGGGCGTCATTGTTCGCATTAGAATCGGATCTTCGATCGATTTGAGGCTCCGTTCGTAACCGACTTCAAAATGAAAGTCTCGTGACGACTTTCCCAGTGCGATAGCGACGACGTCCTCGTCCTCTTTTTCTGTGTTCTCGACACCCGCATTGGTCGACTTGATGTTATCCATTCTTCGTACGAAAAAGAGTCCGAAGTCGACGGCGCCCAAGTCTTTAGCAAATCCTGCTTTGATTCCTTGAGCCGTTACATCAGTCTTAAAATCGTTAGCGAAAGGCGTTCCACCGAACGAACCGGCGAAGTTTTCTTCGTTATGATAAACGACGTGCGTATAACTCAGTCCGAAGTTTTCGAGAAATCCAACTCCGAGATAGCCCAAAACATTATTCGCGCTCGTCTTTGTCGACTGTGACTCGGTCGTCGAAGTTAGTTTATCTGTCGCGGAACCCATGTTGTAGTCGATCGACATTTCGGATGTCAGTCCGCCGCCTCTTCCGCCACGAAACACACTCACCGAATTGACTTCAATTGCTCTTTCACCCTGGCCCGTTACCGGTGCTCCCTGTGACGCATCCAGTGTGTGCTCTTTTTTAATTCGATCGGCCGCTACAATTGCCGTAATGCGTGTGCCCGTTCGTTTTCCGATCACTGCGGGATTTGTCGACTTCACATCTTCAAACATCGACGCCGATGACATCTGCGCTTCTGAGACTGTGGCCGCTAGTGTGAAAAACAAGAGCACGGCCGAAAGGCCAGCGAGGAGGATTCTGTGAGTCATAGCATTACTATTTGCGGCGAACGTTTTACGCGCAACCACTAAAGAGCGTTCCAATACCCGAACACTGGGTGCATTTAAAAATTGTGGTGCCCGAAGTACCGCGTTAGCGTTTCTTCATGAGAAAAACGTTCAGTGCAATATTTTGCGTGATGCTGGGAGCCAGCGCAGCGTTCGCCGAAGAAACGACGCCGTCTGAAACCACGACGGTCGGTGAATTCGCAGATCGCGATCCAGCACAGGAGCCTAACAAATCTCCTAAGAAACCTGACACGGGTCTTGGCTCGCGCTCGACATCAGACACCGAGGTACGTCGCTATCAACTTTCAGTCATGGGCGGAATCGCGATCGCGGGCCGCAGAGATTTCGATACCAGAATTTATAAACATGATCCTGCCCGTTCTCCCGTCGGTCGATTCGCTTGGCAGGTCGCGTTTATTCCGGAAAGCGATTTTCAATTTCTGTTAGGCGTCGAAGGTCTCGCAATACAAACCGTCGCAGCCGCAACATCCTCGCTGGCGACCGCGACCTACACTTCTGACGATGTATATGCGGGTCCATCGATTGGCTTCGGCTGGTCACCGTCTGGCCCAGGCACGCCGTTTCAACTTCAGGCGATACTAGTTACCGGTTGGGAATATTCGCACATTGGAAAACTCGAATCACCCGGCTTTACGACGGCGGTAAAAGACAACTCTCTGACGTCTTTCACAATTTGGGGCGGCTTGTACGGATCTTATTCGGTGACTCCAGCGTTTCGCCTTACTGGTGGATTCGCTTACTTGAACAATACGCGGCCGTTTATGATGGGAGTTGCATATGCCTTTTAGCAAATCCCGATATTCAAATCTGTTTGCGATCTTTTGCTTGATGGGAACGGTGTGGACCGTTGTCGCAACATCGACAAGCAAGGGAAGTCTTTTTGGCACATATCAAGTAAAGTCGGATTGTGTCGTGCCTGCTATTCAAGGACTGACGATTTCTGTTTCGAATTCAACGATCACCTCGCCAGCAAGTACGACGTTTACGACTCTCGGATTTCCAAATTCGACACTGACGATCGGAGAATCGAACACCGGTACATTCGGCGCAGCCACTCGAGTTTGCGAGATCGCTTTCCGCACTGAATTTGGCTTAACGGATAGCTATCTGTACGCTTGCGCCGACAACGGTCAGTTTGTTTGCAATATTTTTCTCGACACGCCCTACTAACCTGTTCGCGAAGCTTCTTCGCGAATCTGTTTTCGTACATACATCCAAGTCAGAACGTTCATCACAAGCGCGATCAAATCGGTCGCGTCGGGCGTGACGTGTGACGGAAAACCAATCGAGTCCATTGTCCGCACGTAAAAATCTCGGACCGAAGGTACGAGCTTAACTGTGACAAAAATCAAATCAGTCACTGCTATTGCGACGGCAGTTTGCCGCATCGTGATCCACTGAAATCTTTCGCGCGACCGCAAATCATTAATCAAGTTCCAGCCGAGATTCCAAAGAGCGCAAAGAAAAATCGGAAAAAAGAACACACCTGCAAGGTCGCTCAGTTTTCCCGTAAGAAAGGATGGATACTTCGTTTTGAGAAAGTGATCGTTCAGCGCCAAGAGCGCGACCGCAAAAAGCGGAATCGGATGTATGAAATATCCGACTCCGAGAAACCGATGCATCATGATTCTAGTTAGCACGGCTTGCGAGATTAGCGCAGAACTTCTGTCAAAACTTAGTTACCTTGGAACTCGAGAGTCTGGCGTCCGTCACCGAGGTTCGCAGATCCGCAGTCTCGACGATCGCGCATACACTTCACGGCCCAGAGATCAGATATGATTGGATCCCATCCGTTCACCCAATCGCCATGCAACGAGTAACCCGCTGGTAAACTCTTGTCGTAGTGATCCGATGACAATCTCCAGTTCGCTGTGCTGTTTGTAACCGTCACGTTGTACTGCACGATGAAAGTGATCTTTGGCAAAACAACTGGGTGAGTTGTTGGGCAACGATATTGACGTGCCGGATCGCCAGTCCAAAATAAATGAGGAGACTTTTCGGTGCGAGCGGTTTCGAAGTCGCAGTATCGATCATCGAAGGAACCCAGTAGCCACTTAAGTTGATCGTACCGCCGCGACAAGTCGCGTTTCCGCGCGAACGAATTTTCTCGGATGTCGTTGTGTAATCGATCGCGGTGTTTCCGAAAAACGTGTGGTGGTGAGCCGCGCCTTGCTGGCCCGGGTATACAATCGGATCGTCGAAATTCATCCCCGAAAAATTGCAAACCAGGCGGAATGCTCCGTCATGCTCCCAGTCCTCTACGGAGGCCACAGGTGGAATCGAACCAGTTTGGAAAAGCCATTCTGTGCTGTCGGCCAGTTGCTCGGATCGACATAAGGCCCCCGCTTACATTCGAACTCACCATTCCAACGTAGGATCGAACAATTGGTGGCCGGTCTTGCTTACCCGCCTGAGACCAATCAATCTATATGGCAATGAACACACGACGCGTTTCAAAGCTGTATTCGCTCTTTGCTCTCACTGTGCTTGCGACTGGTTGTCACTCGCTTATGGAATCATCCAGCGATTCGTATAAAACGACGAATCAAGATGGCGAGACGGTTTACCGTCGCACGACTCCCGCGTACGGCACCCCCTATTATCCTCCGACGCCCCACCCTAGATATCCGGTCTATTCCCAACCGATTGTGATCGCTCCATCGAGCGATTCGACGGCGAGCAAACCGAGCGCCGGCGCAAGTGCGGACGCCGCAAAAGTTTCTGACGAACCTTCACGTGGATCCGGTCACGTTGAAATTGCGTGGGTCGACGGACATTGGCATCTCGGCGGTCACGTTGGATACAATGTCTATGATTGGCTCATGCCGCGAATCGGTGCGTCGATGTTTATTTCGAAGGATGTTTATCTTGGGTTTGATCTCTCGACACGATTCATCGCGCCGCTCGGCTATTTCAAACCGTACGTAGGAATCGGTGGTTATTTCGGCGACACAAAAAGTTGCTCGCGCCGGTACAACACGACGTTCGGATACACAGAAGACGTTTGCGACAAAAAGTTTCTAACTGCGGGCTATGGAGAAGTCGGTGTCGAATTCGGACAAGCTTCGATCTTCGTTCGCGACTACCGCTTGATGCGCGCGGGGCTAAGTATCCCGACCGATATTTTTATCGGTCTCGGCCTTCGTTTCTAATCTTCGATCAGCGTTCAAAAGTCATACAGTCACGTAACTTGGACAATGTTGATGGATACTAAATTCGGAATGAGTTAAACTTCGCACATGATTATGAAAATCGCTTTGGCCGCATTGTTATTAGTCTTCGCCACTGGCTGTAAACAAAGCGCGACCGTTATCATCAACGCTCCGATCGAAACAGACTGAACTCACTTTTTCCTCTAAAGCTGCGAACGCGAACGAAGTCATGTCCCAGCTTTCTTTCAGCGAAATCTTCAAATTTTTTTTACTACAACAAGAGTCCGCAGAAATTGTTCAGAAGAACGTCGAAAACATAAAGCTCCTCATCGAGAACCCAAACGTTCCCGAAGCCGACCTTCATCCCTTCATGGTCGATGATAATGAGCACTTTGATATCGTGAAGTAACGTCACGATCGGCGACGAGACTCCCGCGTTGTCTCAAACGTTATCGCTCGACCTAAATCGCGATTTCGTAAATAGAAGCCAGACGAGAAATGGGCACTCGGCGATAACGCCGCCAATGCCGACTAACAAATACTTTGGATGGAACGTAGAGAATTGAAAACGGACCGAGAATCGCAATCGCGAGTAGGATGAGTCCGGCCATGCGTGTCTGATTCATTTCGAGTCCCTTATTGTTTGTTGATCCAATACACAGTTTCTATGAGGTCGACCGAGTGAAGCTTCGGGTGGTTTTTCGAAAACTTCTCTTCTTTACCCGAATGAATAATCTGAATTTCGAACTGTTCGTAGATCTCGCTAACTTCGTTTTTCAAAACCGAAAATGGCGGGCCATCGAGCGCCCCCTCTGCATATTCGAAGGTAATCAGCAATATCTCTGAGCGACTTCGACTGCGCCTAGCGGTTTCGTTAGCGTACTTGCGGCGAACATCTTTAGGTAACGCGACCAGTGCGGCCCGATCGTAAATCCCTCCGACATTTTCCCAAACGTGATCTGGGAGTTCGAAAAAGTCGCCGCACCACAACGTTATCTTATCTGAATGATAAATAACAAAATTCCCGTGAGTTTTCTCGACAAACGGAATTCCCGTTTCTTCGAAGAAGCTTCTGCAGGCTACCGGACTACGAAACTTGTTATGCCCGTTTCAGTGGCGTGGCTTCCGGCCAACGAAAATCCGTTGTTAAAAAGTTTCCTGAGTTTCGTTTCCGAGAATGCGATTTTGGGCGGTCAAAAGCCCGAATGCCTTGCAGACCTGATGCGCCCCCAACCGTTATGACCTTGGGTAAACTAAAACTTCCAGCCGATATTGAATTCTCCAGTAATAGTAGAATCAATTTCGTCTTTATATTGAGTGCCCGAAGTATCCTTCATACGGATCGGCGATTGATTCGACACCATCGCGGCTAAGTTCATATTAAACTTGTTCCAAAACCAGTGATATCCAACGCCGGCCGATGCCGAACCCCTCACTCTTCCCGTGTACCTTGTGCCTTCCAATTGATGACCCGTTGAATTCGGCATTGCCAATCTTCACCGCTATCGCTGCCAGAAGTTGTTTCATTTGAGTTCCCCCTAGAATTGGTACTGAAGTCCTGCGCCCAAACTGTGTTCCGTAAGCTTTAATCCGAACGCCCAAGCCCACGATGGACCGTACATAAGCGAAACCGAAACTTCATTTCCGAGTGCAACATCCTGCCGCCAAGTGTACTCGACCTCGCTGAACACTGAACTCGTCCACTGAAAATGCTTTTCTAAATCAACGCGTAGCTTTCCTTTGTGATCGATTAAGAGATTCGTGTGAATCAACATCGGCAGGATGTAACCGATGCCAAGTTCCGCTCTTGTATCGCCGTGAACGACCGAAGCGCCGCCAATGAAACTTAGATAGTTGTCGACCCATCTTCGGTAAAATAAATCGCCTTCGCCTGCCCAATTTTCGTCTTTGCGGGTTTCAGCTTTGATTACGATTTCATCCCAAGTTCGCATAAGGCGAAACCGAGCCTCTGCATGATTACTCGCGGCCTTTAGCTGAGTGTGCGTATAGAGATGCTCATGCAAGTGCGGATCGTGTTGATCATGTGCGGCCATTTCCGGTGTTAACTTAAAGTCGTTATAACGAACCACTCGGGCCATGCCCGTTTTCATATGATAGAGATTGTGACAGTGAAGCATCCACTGACCCGGCTCGTTCGCGTAGAATTCGATCGTGCGTGAGCCATGCGGAGGGACATCGACTGTGTGCTTCAGCGGCGACTTGTCGCCTTGGGCATTAACGACGCGAAAGAAGTGACCATGCAAATGCATCGGATGATGCATCATCGTTTCATTCTCAAAGATGAAGCGAACAACTTCACCCTGGTTAATATTGATAAGCCGGTCTTGGCTGATTGCTTTCCCGTTGATGTGCCAAACGTATCGCTCCATGTCGCCGCCGAGTACGAGCTTAAGCTCGTGCACCTTGGCATCTTTTGGAAGGGTTGTTGGTGAAATGGCCGTCAGAGCATCCACACTTAAACTGTCAAGCACGTCTGATGCAGAAGTCTTGAGATCGCGGCTCGCGGCGTTTTGGCGAAGCATTGGATCTGACTGTGTGCTCCAATCGATTGCTGATGGAGTTTGATGGCCCCCGTGGCCTGCGTGAGCTGCATGGTCGGCTTGCTCACTATGGTCCATTCCTGGCATTGAACCGCCCCCGTGGCCGGCGTGATCCATTGAAGCGTACATGTCTGGAAGCGGTTTGTTCGGAGCGGGAACTTTTTCTCCCATACCAATCCAAGCCGATGCAAAGCCGGTTACGTCTTGCACGGTGGCTCGCAATTCATAGTTCTTGTGCTCAGGAACCGTGAACAGCACATCATACGTTTCAGCCATTCCCATAAGAATTTCCTTAGTCTGAACGGGCTTCACATCAACGCCGTCAGCGGAAATCACAGTCATCGGTACACCCATCGAAACGTAAAAGTAACTCGATGCTCCAGCGTTGATGATTCGAAGTCTGACCTTTTCTCCCGGGTGCGCAGTAATCAGCTGAGAATCCCGCTTACCATTGATTAGGAACGCGTCGTATCCGACGTCAGAAAGATCCATTCCTCCCATCCGTGTCCATTCATTCTGAAGATGAGTTTTCAATGCTCCAGCGCGAACGGCACCGAAGTAAGAGCGCATCGAATTTTTTTTAAATAAGTAATAGTCTCCGTCCTTACGAAGATTTCGAATGATCTGGTCCGCGTTTTCATCAGACCAATCGCTCAAAACTAAAACTGCGTCCTTGTCGTACTGAATGGCTTTTTTCTTCGGGTGAATAATGAAAGCTCCGTACACACCTTTTTGTTCTTGGACCATGGTGTGCGAGTGGTACCAGTAGGTTCCATTTTGTCTGATCTTGAATTTGAAGAGCCGCTCTTTGCCTGCAAATATGGGAGGAGTATTGACGTACGCGACGCCGTCCTCTTCAGCAGGAAGAAGAATGCCATGCCAGTGAATCGAGACTTCCTCGTTCGGAAGTTTGTTCCGAACGAGAATCTCTGCATCATCGCCCTCGGTGAACTCGAGCGTCGGTGCAGGTATCCCACCATTTACCGTGAGAGCGAAGTCGACTTCTTTGTTCCCGCTCATGTTTAAGCGTTTATTTTCAACCGTGAGTTCATACTTCACAGTTTTCGCGTGTGCGAGTGTCGTGAAAAGTAAAACCGGGAATAACAGAGTGAGAAATTTCATAATTTGTTACGCTCTCTCAAAAAAATTACTGGGCCAGTCCGTCGATGATCGGGCAATCGGGTCTCTGGTCGCCGTGACAGTTGCGAGCAAGGTGCTTCAGCGTTTTAATCATCGCTTGAAGCTCATCAACCTTCTGCTCCATTTCTTTTACGTGCTCTGAAGCTAATGCCTTTACATCGGCGCTAACTCTTGAGCGGTTGCGCCAAAGGCCGACAAGCTTTTTAATTTCCTTCATCGAGAAACCCAGCTTGCGTGCTCGTCTCACAAATCTAAGGGAATGCACGTCGCTCTCGGAATACACGCGGTATCCGGAGTCTGTGCGGCTCGCCTTTGGAATAATACCAAGCGACTCGTAGTGACGGATAAGTTTTGCATTTACACCCGAGACTTTCGCTGCTTCACCTATATTCATGTCGCCAGTATGAACCTGCCCTCTATTGGAAGGTCAAGCCCATGGCCCTCCTCCGCGTTCAATCTATTGAAAACAAGGGGCTTTGGCGCAACCTTACAATTAACTAGAATGTTCATTGACCTTCCAACCATTGGAAGGCCGATGATAGTTCTAAGGTTCTAAAAACTATGGCAGAAACGGCTTAAACAATGAATCAGGATGAAACAGACCAACACAAGACTGAAAGCTGCTGCTCGGTGAAACCGACGAAACAACCGGAAAACCATGAGCACTGCACTATAGATCAACACGGCCACCATCATCACGCCCAGCCGACAGACATCAAGGTCAAAGACCCGGTGTGCGGAATGCTGATTGATCCCGCAACGGCCAAAGGTGGAAAAAGCACCTTCGGGGGTCAGGATTTTTTCTTCTGCAATCCAAAGTGCAAGACGAAATTCGATGCGGATCCAAACGCCTATCTTGCTAAAGCGAGTCCTACAAAAGAGGTAAGCTCCGCCGATAAAGAGAAAATCTACACCTGCCCGATGCATCCCGAGGTTCGCCAGCAGGGTCCGGGCAATTGTCCCATTTGCGGGATGGCGTTGGAACCAGAAGAAGTGAGCCTCGTCGAAGAAGAAAACCCAGAGCTTGTTGATTTCACGAAGCGACTCAAGGTCAGTATTCCGCTGACGATTCCGCTTCTGCTGTTGGCCATGTCAGACCTAATTCCTGGACAGCCCGTGCAGCACGCAATTCCTTCTTGGATCAATGCAGCAATTCAGTTTGTACTCGCGACTCCCGTCGTACTCTGGGGCGGCTTGCCGTTCTTCGAGCGAGGTTGGTCTTCGCTGAAAACTAGAAATTTTAATATGTTCACGCTGATCGCGCTCGGCACTGGAGTCGCCTACCTATTTAGTCTGGTTGGAACGTTCTTCCCTTCACTCTTTCCCGAAAGCTTAAAAGTTCATGGCGGTATGGTGCCTCTTTATTTCGAAGCTGCTGCCGTCATCACGACACTCGTCCTTTTAGGACAAGTGCTTGAGCTCCGCGCTCGAAGCAAAACTGGGAACGCAATTCGCGCATTATTAGGACTCGCTCCGAAGACGGCAAAAATTGTTCGTGCAGATGGGTCCGAAGAAGATATTCCGGTGGAACACATTCATGTCGGCGATCTTCTTCGAGTGCGCCCTGGAGAGAAAGTGCCCGTTGACGGCGTGGTCACCGAAGGCCGAAGCCTTATCGATGAATCAATGGTTACGGGCGAACCGGTTGCTGTCGAAAAGAATCAAGACGATTCCGTGACCGGCGCAACCGTGAATGGGACTGGAAGCTTCGTGATGAAAGCAACGAAGGTTGGATCGGATACGCTACTCTCACAGATCGTAAAAATGGTTTCACAAGCGCAGAGAAGCCGCGCTCCGATTCAACAGTTAGCTGACAAAGTGGCTGGGTACTTTGTTCCCGGAGTGGTTTTGATCGCGGTCGCCACTGCGCTGGTTTGGTTTTTCGTCGGACCAGAGCCGCAGCTGACATATGCGATCGTGAATGCCGTTGCCGTTCTCATCATTGCGTGTCCCTGTGCGCTTGGCCTCGCGACTCCAATGTCGATCATGGTGGGAGCCGGCAAAGGTGCCGGCTTAGGAGTGTTAATTAAGAACGCCGAAGCACTAGAAGGCATGCAAAAGATCACGACTCTTGTCGTTGATAAAACTGGGACCTTAACTCTCGGAAAACCGAAGTTGTCTGTTGTGAAAACGCTACCGGGCTTCGACGAACATGAAACGCTCGCGCTGGTTGCGGCTCTCGAAAAATCGAGTGAACACCCATTGGCCGAAGCGATCGTTGATGGCGCTCTCGAACGAAAACTTACCATCCAATCAGTAGAAAACTTTGAATCCATCACAGGGATGGGAGTTAAAGGTACTGTCCACGGTCGCACGGTCCTTGTCGGCAATCGAAAACTTTTAGAAAAGTATGGTGTCGACACGACCGCGCTCTCCGCAATCGCGCAAGAGCTTCAGAGTACCGGCCACGGTGCGATGCTGTCTGCGATTGATGGGAAACCCGCTGCTGTTATTGCCGTAAGAGATCCAATCAAAGAATCTTCAAAGCCTGCGATCAGTTACTTTCACTCAAAAGGTATCGAAGTCATAATGCTAACCGGCGACAGTCGGCACACAGCTGAAGTCGTGGCGAGAGAAATGGGCATTGATCGCTTCGAAGCCGAAGTTCTTCCCGAGCAAAAGAACGAAGTAATCAAGCGTCTACAGGCACAAGGAAAAATCGTCGCAATGGCTGGTGACGGTATCAACGACGCTCCCGCCTTGGCTCAGGCAGACATCGGTATCGCTATGGGCACCGGAACTGACGTCGCGATGGAGAGCGCAAGTGTGACGCTAGTAAAGGGCGATTTGACAGGGATCGTGCGCGCCCACCGCCTAAGCCAGGCGACAATGCGAAACATCAAACAGAATCTAGTTTTTGCATTCGGGTACAACGCCCTCGGTGTTCCGCTAGCAGCCGGCGTGCTTTATCCGTTTTTTGGAATTCTCTTGAGCCCGATGATAGCGAGCATTGCTATGAGTTTAAGTTCTGTCTCGGTTGTGGTGAATGCGCTTAGGCTTGGACGAGTGCGCCTCGACTGAGCTACCTGATCTCGTAACAAATGGCTTTGACTGCTGAAGCATTCTCTATGGGGTCTAAAGTGCCACTGATTCTAGAAGTTTTAACTCTCGGTTTAGTCCTCTCCGTCGATTCGTTTTCTGCAGCGGTCGCCATGGGCAGCAAGCGATTTCGTACCAAGGAAATGCTAGCGTTTGCTTTTGCCTCTGGTGGCGGCGAAGCGCTTGCAACCCTTGTTGGTTTCTTCGCAGGTTCCAAAATCATTTCTTTGATTTCCGAGTACGATCATTGGTTCGCCTTTACGCTCTTACTCGGTATCTCCCTGCATATGGCTTACGAGGGTCTTCAGGGCCTCCTGGGAAATCTTCTCCACGATTGCCGGTCTTTATGCTCATCGCAGCCGCGGTTCTCGGCTTTATGGCCGTTCAGATGTTGAAGATCTAACACGTGGTTCTTTCGGCGTGGGCATGTGGGTGTGACTTCTTATGGTGGCACTGTCCCTGCTCATAAGAGTGGTTAGAACGCTCTTGTACAGTCAGGCTGGTCTGTCGCGAAACATCGGGACAAACAGTCAAACTTTGAGACTAAACGACCCGAGCAGGTCCTTTCGACGGGAGATAAATGAAAATTTATCAGTACGTGTCAAATGCCTGAAGTAAATCAGATCAATCCATTGCGAATTGAGAATTCCCTGGCTAGGGCCGAAAACTTTTTGACCACAGCCGAAGCAGCAATGAAGTTGCTCGCTAAATATATTCCTGAATGTTGCAGGTCCGGCCTTCATGGCGGCTGATATTAAGAAATTCTTATTCCGGGCCCTCCCGCTTATATTCGTTTGCCCGACGATCACTTTTGGCGAATCGCTAAGTGAGTTCGTCGCTTCCGTTAAACAATCGAACCCAGAACTTGACGCACAAAAGAAACTAACCCAAGCCGAGAAGTTTCGAGCGAATGCTTCCGGGTACTGGGATGATCCCTTCATTGCCGTGGGCCCCGATGAAGTGCCTACATCGGACCGACATGCCGGCATGATGCGCTACCAGATCAGTCAAACAATTCCGTTCCCTGGCCGTAAGGGCGCTCAAAAAGACGCAGCTGTTGCTAGGGCGAACGCTTCAGAAGCATCGTCGGTTTCTGCGGAGCGCGAACTAACCGTCATCGCAGCACAACTCTATGCTCGTGCGTTCTATAGTCAGGCAGCGACAACGACCAATCGCGAACAGCAGAAGTTGCTGACCGAAGTTTTAAGCAGTACTCGCTCGAGATACAAAACGGGAACAGGCGGTCATCACGAGTTGCTTCTAGCGCAATTGGAGATCTCCACTCTCGAGGCCGAGTATCTGCGCCTCTCTCGTGAACTCAAGGTGTTAAAGGCGAAGATGAATGAACTAAAGTCAGCTCCGCCATCGAGCCCAATATCTTTGGAAAACGTTGTTCTTTCAGATTCTGTTCCGAAAACGTTCGACGAGGCCATGAATGGTCAGCCTGAGTTAATTGCAGCGGAAGCCGCACTGTCGGCGTCCGGCTCGGAGCTAAGAAGCGCAAAGTTCTCTTACTTTCCTGATCTTGTTTTTCAGGGAATGTACATGCAGCCGCGCGGTCAGCCGATGACGGACGGTATGGGCGGTACTGCACCAGCTGCGTCGTCTTCATACGGGATCATGCTTGGCGTATCACTCCCCGTCTTCTTCTTCGGGAAGCAATCCAATCTTTCTTCCGCCGCCCGAGCAACTCGTGATGCAAATTCGGTCCAACGCCGTGCGCTTGAAAACAGACTTCGGACTGAGTGGCTTGAGGCAACTGCGCAGGAAGAGACCGCTGAGGATTTGCTCCGTCTCTATAAAAAAGAGATTATTCCAAATACAGAGCTAGCTGCAAAGACGGGTCGATCCGCTTATGTCGCAAGAAGGCTTCCCCTAAGCCAATTCGTTGAAATCATGCGTGCGCAACGAACGCAGTCTCTCGAGAAGACCGCCGCCGAGATCGACGTCGCAATGGCAAAACTACGAAAAACTTATTTGCTCAGTCGCGCACCACAACTACGTTTAGCCCCCATGCGGCCGACACTATTTGGAGGCGCATCGATGGGTGCGATGGACGAATCAAGCTCTGACGCTGTGAACATGGGATCTGGGATGCGCTCTCCAGTTATTCAGAAAAAAACCGAGTCTCAGCAAAATAGCTCGAGCGGTATGGAGGGAATGTGATCTTAGGAAACGTCGTCATCACTCTATTCTTAAGCGTGGCTCCAGCGCAGCAGCAGCAGCAGTCGGTGCATGCCCCTGCTCAGCCGACGGCGCCTCAACCACCCAGCAAACCAGCTTTGGTTACCGCTACAAAAAAGCCGATCGCCGATGAGGCTCGAGTAACAGTGAAGGTACCTCAGTCGGAGCAAGGAAAAATCGGGTTGAAGACGGCAAAAGCCGAAAGTTCAAAGCTCAATTTCACAATACGTACTGTTGGTTCTATATCAGCAGATCAAGGGCGACAAGCTCATGTGCACACAAGGCTTAACGGATGGATCGAGCGAATCTTTGTCGATGCCATTGGCAAACCAGTAAAGAAGGGTGAAGTCCTTTTCGAGCTATACAGTCCCGACTTAGTTTCCACCCAGGAAGAATATCTTGCGGCCCGAAACGGAAGCGTAACCGGCAAAGAGATCGCCGCGGCGGCACTCGAGCGCTTGCGTGGATGGAGTGTTCCTGAATCTGAGATTCGTCGCTTGAAATCTTCTGGCAAAATGAAAAGAACGATTTCTTTTGAATCACCAGTGACGGGTTTCGTGGTGAATAAAACTGCGATTCAAGGGATGTACATTACTCCGGACATGGAGCTCTATCATATAGCCGATCTCGCACGAGTCTGGATTGTTGTTACACTTTATGAGTCTGATATTAACTCGATTAAAACCGGCGACACTGCGGTCATTAAGCTTCCCTACGACGAGTCGCGAACCTTTCAGGCTCCGATTTCATATATTTATCCCGAACTAGATGTTGAGACGCGCACCTCGAAGGCGCGGATCGAACTTGATAATAAGACGCAGGCCTTGAAGCCAGGGATGTTTGTGAATGTCGAAATTGCAAAAAGTCTAGGTGAAGCAATCACCGTTCCTGATGATGCCGTGATCGATACCGGAATTCGAAAATTAGTATTCCTGAAAAAATCGGACACCGAATTTGAACCACGAGAAATCAAAGTGGGGCCGCGGGTTGAAGGCCGCGTAGCTGTTTTGTCCGGACTCTCAGTAGGAACCGAAGTCGTCGTTAGTGCGCACTTCCTTCTCGATGCAGAAAGCAAAGTACAGGCGGCTCTGCAGAAGGGTTCCGCGACGCAACCTGGGCACGAGTCACATGGGAAGAAAAAATGATCGGCGCGATCATAACCTATTGCAGTCGAAACTCTCGACTCACGATCGCGTTAGCTCTAGCTCTTGCCCTTTGGGGTGGGTACTGCCTCAACAAAATGCGGATCGACGCAATCCCCGATCTCTCTGACACTCAAGTCATCATCTTTACCGAGTGGATGGGGCGAAGCCCAGAGCTCGTCGAAGAACAAGTCACGTACCCACTCGTTACGTCAATGCTTGCATCGCCCAACGTTTCATTAGTTCGCGGCCAATCAATGTTCGGAATGTCTTTTGTGTATGTCGTCTTCGAGGACGGCACGGATTTATATTGGGCAAGATCTCGAGTTCTTGAATCTTTATCCAAGTTGTCGGGAAGTTTACCTCAAGGCATCAGTCCCTCGATTGGACCCGATGCCTCTGGCGTTGGCTGGGTCTATCAGTATGCTCTGGTTGATCCATCGGGTAAGCTTGGCCTTCAGCAAATCCGCACTTTTCAAGATTGGTATTTGAAGTACTGGCTTTCGTCGGTTCCAGGAGTTGCGGAAGTCGCATCGATTGGTGGATTTGAAAAGCAATACCAAGTGGAGATTGATCCAAACAAGCTTTCGGCACTTAAAATTCCAATCGAAAGAGTCATCGCGGCAATTCGAGAGAGTAACCGAGATGTAGGAGGAAGAACGCTCGAGATTAGCGAACGAGAATTTTATGTTCGTGGCCGCGGTTATATAAAAAGTCCTCAAGACCTCGAAGATGTCACGATTACCACGGCCGGAGGCGGAGTTCCGATACGGATTTCTGATATTGGACGTGTGACAATTGGACCTCAAATACGAAGAGGTGTTACGGACTTCAACGGGGACGGCGATACCGTCGGCGGCGTAGTCGTTATGCGACAAGGGGCTGATGTCTCCAATACGATCGCTGCGGTTAAAAAGAAAATCGAGGAAGTTCAGCGTGCATTTCCGGCCGGGCTTGAAATTCGACCGGTCTACGATCGGTCAGGACTCATCAAAGAAGCTGTTTCTACACTTCGAAATAATATTGTCGAGGAAATGATCTTGGTCACGCTGGTTATCCTCGTTTTTCTTTTTCACGTGCGGAGCGCACTCGTCGTGGCTATCACGATGCCGCTCGCCATCCTGATCTCGCTCATCCCCATGTATTACTTCAAGATCAGCCTAAACATCATGAGTATGGGCGGCATCATTTTGGCTATCGGAGATATCGTCGACGGCATCGTTATCTTCATCGAAAATAGCCATAAGAAAATTTCGGAGTTTCCGTCACGCCCACGCAACGAACTGATTATCGAGGCCTGCAAAGAAATGGGACCGTCGATTTTTAGTGCGCTGCTGATCATCGCCGTATCTTTCCTTCCAATTTTCGCTCTCCAAGCCCAAGAAGGAAAACTCTTTCACCCGCTCGCCTACACGAAAACATTTGCGATGTTGGCGGCAGCACTGGTGACGATTACCGTGACCGCTCCGTTGATAATTCTGTTCGTCAAAGGCCGAATCCGGTCTGAAACTGAGAATCCAGTCAATCGTCTACTTGCTAAGATCTATGAACCGATCTTGAGGTTTAGTCTTCGTCGGCGAAAACTTGTTCTCGCACTTCTTGCCGCAGTCGTCGTTCTCACGGGCGCTGCATTCACGAGATTGGGTTCTGAGTTCATGCCACCGCTTTGGGAAGGCGACCTTCTGTATATGCCCATTACGGTGCCAGGAATGTCGATAACTGCCGCCGCAGACTTGGTGCAACGGCAGGGAAAAGCCATCCGCTCGATTCCAGAAGTTGAAAGCGTATTCGGAAAAGCCGGAAGATATGAAACCCCTACTGATGCGGCACCGCTTTCGATGTTTGAATATACGGTACGCTTAAAGCCTCGAGATCAGTGGCGAGAAGGTCTTGATGAAGAGCGTCTCCTCAAGGAACTCGACACCGCTGTCGCTGTTCCAGGAATCAACCGAGCGTGGACGAAACCGATTCGGGGGCGGATCGATATGCTTTCAACGGGTATTCGTACGCCGGTCGGAATTAAAGTTTTTGCGCCCACCCTGCCCGCTATCGAAAAAATCGGACTCGAGCTCGAAGCAGCACTTGTTAATGTCCCCGGTACTCGAAGCGTGTACGCCGAACGTCTGGGCGGCGGCTCGTATCTAGATTTCGATCCTGATCGAAAGTCACTGCAAAGATACGGACTTAATGTCGGTGATGCTCTCAACGTCATAGAGACGGCGATTGGCGGAATGGAAGTGAGTCAGACCGTTGAGGGTCGTGAGCGCTACACGATCAATGTGCGCTACCCGAGAGAGTTGCGAGATACGATTGAAAAAGTCGGACGTATCCTTGTTGCGACGTCGACCGGTGCACAAGTACCATTGAGCCAGCTTGGAAAACTTTCGACGCAGTCTGGAGCACCGATGATCTTCAACGAAAATGGTTCGCTCGTGGGTTACGTTTACATCGACCTAGAGGGCCGTGATCCTGGAAGCTACGTTAAAGATGCTAAAGAAGCCGTAGCAAAGGCAGTAAGTCTTCCGCAGGGATCTTACATAAAGTGGACTGGGCAATACGAGAATTTGGCTCGCATGCAAGAGCGGATGAAGATCATCCTTCCGTTAACATTAGTCCTCATATTCGCGTTTCTATATTTTGGCGTTCGGTCGCTCTCGAAAACGATCATGATCATGGTCTCTGTGCCGCTATCTCTCATCGGCGGAATTCTTTTGATGTGGACTCTTGGGTACAACACGAGTGTTGCTGTATGGGCAGGCGCGATTGCTCTCATTGGTGTCGCAGTAGAAACAGCAGCGATCATGATTGTCTTTCTTGATCGCGCTTGGAAGTACAGGGCTGAAAGCAACAAGCTCAATACAGGATCAGATTTCATTGAGGCCACAATAAGTGGCGCGCAAGGAAGTCTTCGACCGGTCCTCATGGCTGTATCGATGAACATATTTGGTCTAATGCCTGTGATGTTGGCTACAGGAATCGGTGCGGACGTCATGAAGCGAATAACGTCGCCGATGTTTGGCGGTTTGATCACGCTAGCGGTTTTAACACTCATTATTTTACCGATTATTTACATGATGAATGAAACCCGTCATAACCACCGTTCGAGGAAAATATCATGAGAGAAAACAAAATGAAGGCTTTGGTATTTGTTGCTCCCGGCAAGATTGAACTTGTTGAGAAATCCGTACCGCGCGCAGGTCCCACAGACGCGGTCATACGCATCACCACCACTACGATTTGTGGTACGGACGTACATATTGTCAAAGGCGAGTACCCAGTTCATGCGGGTCTTACAATTGGTCACGAACCGGTCGGAGTTATCACTGAGCTTGGCACAGCGGTGACGGGATATGAAATCGGTCAGCGAGTCATAGCAGGCGCGATTACTCCGTGTGGGCAGTGTGGGTCTTGCCTTGAGGGCACCCACTCGCAATGCGGCGGAAAACCGATGGGTGGATGGCGATTTGGCAATACGATTGACGGCGCTCAAGCCGAGTTTCTTCTTGTCCCAAATGCGATGGCGAATTTAGCTCTCGTGCCCGACCACTTAAGCGATGAAGAAGTTCTGATGTGCCCGGACATCATGAGTACCGGCTTTAGCGGAGCGGAAAGCGGCAAAGTTAAAATCGGTGACTCGGTCGCTATCTTCGCACAAGGGCCGATCGGTCTCTGTGCTACTGCAGGTGCTCGATTAAGTGGAGCAAGTTTAATTATCGTTGTCGACAATATAGAGGGCCGACTGAAGATGGCGCGACAAGTGGGCGCCGACATTACGATTAACTTTAAAGAGAAAGATCCCGTGAAAGCTATTTTGGAAGCCACCAACGGACGTGGAGTTGACGTTGCGATTGAGGCCTTGGGAACGGAAGCAACTTTTCAACACTGTATGCAGGTTCTTAAACCAGGCGGAACACTTTCAAGCCTCGGCGTGTATGCAAACGACATTCATATCCCGGTGAGTGCATTCAGCGCTGGCCTTAGTGACCTGAAAATAATTACGACGTTGTGCCCGGGTGGAAAAGAACGGATGAGGCGACTTATGAGTGTGATCGACAGCAAACGAGTCGAGCTTAAACCGATGGTCACGCATCGTTTTAAGCTCGACCAAATCATTGAAGCTTACGACATTTTCGCCAATCAAAGAGATGGCGTCCTAAAGGTCGCGATAACACCGTGACCACAGATACGGGAATTGTGGGGCTCACGAGCGTAGCTGCTGGCGAACTATTAAAGCAATATGGATCAAACGAAATTAGTAGGGAAAAAGCGCGCCCCGCCTGGTATCTACTAATAGATCAGTTTAAAAGTCCGCTTGTTGTCATTTTGATTTTCGCCTGCATTATTTCAGCTGTTTTACGTGAAACAGTGGACGCCATAGCAATCGGCGCAATTCTTCTCCTAAATGCGCTTATTGGTTTTTTTCAAGAGTACCGCGCTGAGAACGCGATCACAGCATTGCAAAAGATGACTTCGCCTCGAGCGCGTGTGTCTCGAGACGGCCGACAGCTTGTCATATTGGCTCAAGACGTTGTGCCTGGTGACATACTGTTACTTGAATCAGGCGATATCGTTGCCGCCGACGCTCGAATCCTTCAGTTGGCTCACTTCCAAGTTAATGAAGCCGTTTTGACAGGAGAAAGTCTTCCTGCGACGAAAGCCTTATCGGGCGCCACGAAGTCAGTTTCAGCGATTAGTCGAGAAGACTTTGTTTTCATGGGAACATCAGTGACAACTGGGACCGCAAGTGCGTGCGTGACTGCGACCGGCATGAAAACTGAGCTTGGAAAAATAGCGCATCTAATTTCGACAGCCCAGGTCGAGCCTACACCACTTCAAGCGCAACTTGCAGGATTGGGAAAATCATTATTAATCGTATGCCTGTTTGTCGTCGCACTTGTAGCGGGAATCGGTATCTTGCAGGGACGACCTTGGCTCGAACTTCTTCTCTTTTCGGTGTCACTCGCTGTCGCCGCAGTGCCAGAAGGCATGCCTGCGATCGTTACTGTTTCACTTGCTCTAGGAGTGCAACGTCTTGCAAAGCGGAACGCTTTAGTCCGCAAACTGCCAAGTGTGGAAACCCTAGGAAGCGTATCGGTCATTTGCACTGACAAAACAGGAACGCTAACAACCGGAAATATGCGAGTTCGCGAACTTTGGGGAAACGACCACCAGATATTGCTTGAGGCCGCCGCATCCTGCTGCGATTCGGAATTGAATCCGAACGGCGATGGCGGCACCGGCGACCCGACGGAACTAGCTATACTTATCGCGGCTCAAGAAAAAGAAATTAAGCTTGCTGCAATTGAAGAAAAGAATCCACGCACTAGCACCGTGCCCTTTGATACTGAGACTCGGCGGATGTCTGTCACACGTGCTGACGGTAAAAATTATTTCAAAGGAGCAATGGAGAGCATTTTATCGCTTAGTAAACCGAGTGAAGAAATCGCCGATGCGATAACAAAGGCTGGGCGCGAGATGGCCAGCCGAGGCTTAAGAGTTTTAGCAGTCGCGATTGGGCAAGGTAGTAGTCTTTCAAATATCAACATACTGGGGCTAGTCGGAATCGCTGATCCACCCCGCGCGGAAGCGATGGAAGCAATCAAAGAAGCCAGAAGCGCTGGGATCAAAACTGTGATGATTACTGGTGACCATCCAGAAACGGCAGCGGCCATCGCTAGGGAACTTGGACTTGTTCTCGAGGGTGAGTCCTTAGAAAATCGCGTTCACGCGCGAGCAACCCCGGAAGACAAATTAAAACTAGTACGTTCCTGGAAATCCCAAGGTGCGATCGTCGCTATGACGGGCGACGGAGTTAACGATGCCCCGGCGTTAAAGGAAGCCCACATTGGTATTGCCATGGGTAAAGCAGGAACTGAAGTCACTCGGCAGGCTGCGGACTTAGTTTTAGCTGACGACAACTTCGCTACAATCGTTGCAGCAGTCGGTGAGGGCCGCGGAATATTTTTAAATATACGAAAGGCCATCACCTATTTGCTCACTGGCAATTTTGCTGAAGTTGCACTTGTTCTCGGAGCGATCGCGTTCGGATTACCAATTCCTCTGCTGGCCGCGCACTTGTTATGGATAAATCTCGTCACTGACGCGCTTCCTGCACTGACTCTTATAGCCGAGACACTTCCGCCAGGGATCATGAAGCTGCCACCGCGCAAATCGGATGAGAAGATCATGGGTCGCCCGGAATGGACTCAGGTCGTTTGGGTAGGACTTCTTGAAGCATCAGTAGCGCTTCTCTTGTACCGGCACTTGCTGAATGAGGACGAGGCTTCTGCACGTAACATTGTATTTACAACTTTAGTGATAAGCCAAATTCTGCGCGCCTTCGGAGCAAGATCGAGTACGCTACTTCACTGGGAAATTGGCCATCTTAAGAATTTGTGGCTGCTAGGGGTTTGCGTTGTTACTGGCGCTCTGCAACTGAGTCTTCATTTCATTCCGTTTTCTCAGAAAATATTTGGCCTCAGCCCATTAACATCGACGGATCTGTTGATGATTATCCCGGCTGCTCTAATTCCGATTTCGGTCGTTGAAATAAATAAACTCATTCAAAGGGCTCGATCGAAGGTAGCGTTATGATGTTAGAGTGGAAGACAGCAGAAGAAGCTATCGGACTTATCGCGACTGGAGCGCGAGTATTCGTGCATGGCGGCGCAGCCACCCCTAACGTTTTACTAGCAGAGCTCGTGAACCAATCGGCTCGCCTTACTGATGTATCTTTGATCCATTTACATACGGAGGGACCGGCGCTCTATGCCGATCCTCAGTTTCAAAATAGTTTTCGCGTTATTAATCTTTTCGTTGGGCAAAATCTTCGCCATCGCCTGGACTACGACCGTATTGATTATCTCCCGTGCTTTCTTTCGGAGATTCCCGAGCTTTTTCGCTCGAGGAAATGTCCGCTCGATGTTGCACTACTGCATGTTTCTCCGCCTGATCGATATGGATATTGTAGCCTCGGCGTTAGCGTTGACATCGCCAAAGCTGCTGCCGATGCGGCGGTCATCCTGATCGCACAGGTAAACCCGAAGATGCCGAGGGTACACGGAGATGGATTCCTCCACGTTAGCCAATTCGACGCGTTGGTGGAGGTGGACGAACCTCTTCCGGAAACCAAACAATCTCCATCAACAGACGAAGAAAAAGCAATTGCTAAACACATTTCTGATTTAATCGAGGACGGATCGACCTTACAAATGGGAATCGGCTCTATTCCCAATGCGGTGACACGCCAACTGTTAGATCGCAAAGACTTAGGTGTCCATACGGAAATGTGGTCCGACGGCACTCTCGAACTTATTCAAGCAGGAGTCGTTACCAACTCGAAAAAGAAAGTCCACCGAGGAAAATGTGTGTCTGGATTTTTAACGGGAACTCGAAAACTTTACGACTTCGTTAACGACAATCCCGCAATTCTCCAACTGGAAATGGACTATGTTAACAATCCAAATACGATTGCTCGCAATCCAAAAGTAGTCGCTATCAATTCAGCCGTAGAAATCGATTTGACAGGCCAGGTTGTTGCAGACTCAATCGGTCATCACATGATTTCTGGCGTCGGCGGTCAAATGGATTTCATGAGGGGCGCAGCACTATCAGAAGGCGGAAAGCCAATCATTGCACTAGGTAGCCTGACGAGAAACGGTCGATCAAAAATTGTCGCCGAGCTTCAAGCAGGTGCTGGGGTCGTGAGCACCCGCGCCCATGTGCATTACGTCGTAACCGAATTTGGTACGGCATATCTCCATGGAAAAACACTCGGAGAGCGGGCTCGAGAAATGATTAAAATTGCCCATCCAAATCACCGCGAACAATTGGCACGCGATCTCGCTTCAGCTCACAAAAAATAGGACTACTAGCTCATTAGCACGGGCCAGATGAGTCTTTCGACTCATCTGGCCCGTGCTACGGTTCGGAGTTTGCTTACCGAGGCACAACGAAACCAAAAAAATTCTTACATTTCTCATATTTGGCGCGCTGATAATATCTGGATGTGCACACTCTGCAAAGAAAGGCAGCGTCGCGATGAAGGTGAGCGACTCGGAGGCGCACGTTTGCCTGGACAAAGCGAAGGTTGGCGATCGATTGACGTTGTTCAGAAATAGCTGTCCGACTAAGGATACAACGTTGCGAGGGAGCAGCAACTTAGGGATGTGTGAAAAAGTACGTGTTGGCCAAGGAACCGTGTACCGATCGAAGAAGGTAACTTCGTAGAATAGAGCGAAATTATGCTCATTCTCTGGCGAGATTCAAATTCATCCGCGTTTTGATTGTAATCTCGTCAGCAACTTTAATCCCCATATATGTAGGCACCGCGATCTGATAGTCGGACACCAGAACTTTGAATTCTGTCGAGACGCTGGGCGTATCTTTGTTAGTGTCGACTTCCGCAGTTCCCTTCACCGGCCTCTCGACACCGTGTAGACTTAATTTTCCCTGAAACGGAACATTCGAATAAACTTTCTTTGTTTTTAAAAAGTCGGCTGGCAGGTCGATGTTCTCAATTTCAATCCAAGCCTCTGCATACTTCGCAGTCTCCAAATACTTTTCTTTCATGTGCTGATCGCGAAGCGAGACGCCAGTTGTGAAAGCATCCATTTTCACACCAAAGCGCCCCTTCACTTTATTATCTTCGAGCTCGAAGTTTCCGCTGAGCTTTCCGCCGGTTCCTTTGATTTTTAAAAAGCTCGGCTTCCCCACAGCGTGAAACTCAACCTCCGACGTTTGCTTCGAAAGATCGACTTGCTGTACGGCTCCCCAGGACATCGGTAACAATAACAATAGTATTTTCAGCATTTCGCCCCTTACTTTACGATGAGTTGTCCGGTTGAAAAGCCGCTGCTTCCGTGAAATCCACAAGTGAAAGAAAAACTGCCAGCGCTTTCAAGCTGAACCACTTGCGAGGTCTTCGATCCACGATCGGCCATCAAATCGAGATCCAGTTCGCCAGAATCGAATTTAAACATTTTGTCTGTTGCGGTAAGGACGATTTCGATCGTCTGACCTTCTTTCGCTTCGACAACGAGAGGCGAGCAAGTGCCGTCGGCTTGACCTGCGATATCGATGGTCACGTCTGGAATGCGAACAAGATTGATCACGCGCTCTTTCTGCCACTGCTTCGCAATGTCGAACGCTGTTTGACCTTTTCTATTTTTAAGTCGTCGATCCGGTCGAGCCAGCAAAATATCTTTTACTGTCCAGTCGTCTCCGTAAGACGTTGCCCACATGAGCGGCGTCATTCCCTGGCTATCTTGAAAATCAAAATTAGCTTCGGCGGCGATGAACGAGTCATAGACGTCACGCACTTCATGCTTCGCGGCTTTCAAAAGAGCAGTTTCTTTTTTCATCGGATCCACGATGTCGACAAATGCGCCCGCCGAAATGAGCTTGTCCACGATTTGTGGGAGGCTCGTTAGCGAGTGAGGCGCTGGCGTCATGTTGCCCCCGCAATTTCCATCGATAGCGTAAAGCAGCGGCGTGCAACCGTATTTATCCGTGAAGTTCACATCTGCGCCACATCCCAATTGATAATTCACGGCTTGCAACGATTGATAGAAACGACCTTCACGAAGAACTGTAATCAACTGTTCGCTCGGGTTTTTTCCGCATGACGGTGCGGTCGGAATGGTGCCGTTGATTTTGCACTCGAGCTCGGTGCCCGCAAAATAAAGCCCATGCGTGAAAGCGTTCCTCTTCACACTCCCCTGCTCAATTAAGAAATCAAGGTGTGACATTCCACTTGAGTCCGAATACCGCAAAGTATTTGGCGCCGGATACGAAACTCTGGTCAGCTTCAAACCCTGGGTCACAGAACCACTGGGACTAATAAACCGAATATCACCTTTGTTTTTTTGCGGCAGAATCGTAAGTACGACTCGAGTCTTCTGACTCGAGTCGGTGTAGCCCGTGCACGAAACGGTTTCAGCCTTCGCGCTGACTGTGGCGGTCAAAATCGCTCCCAAAATCAAAACTGGTTTCATGTTCCCCCCGGCTACGGCTAATTCGCGCCGTTACTTATCCACTCTCTAATAATTCTAATTTGCTCCGGCGCGAGCGCCGAATAACCTTCTTCAGCTAACGGCATTCGTTTATGGTCGGTCCGCTCAAGTGCGATCAATAATCCCGATTCGTCGACGTTTACGAGATCGATTAACATAAGTGGCGAATCCAGCAGCGACTGACGATCAAGCAAAATCTGTTTTCCAGTTCCCGTCGGATGATGGCAGGTCAGGCAGACCGGTTCGAAAATGTGTTGTCGAATCGATTCATAAGTTGCAACTAGCGGTTCGACCATAGGCGGTGGCTTTGGGCTGTTGAGTGGTGCGCCAGCGCGCAGCCAGTTGCCTAGCCATCTTCGTTCGTCATCTCGAAGCTGCCCACGCTTCGGCATCGTTTGCTCGACAAAAACGGCTTTGTCGATCGTAGCCAGTTGCGAAAACACGCTCTCGTAAGTTTCGAGATTCACCTTCTCACCGGCGCGATGACAGCTCACACATCTTGGCTGAAGAACTCGCGAGTTGATGAAACCGTAGTTCATCATGCTCGCCTTTTCTTCTGGCAACAGCTCACCGTAACTTCGAGCGCTTGCGTCCCCGGTGCCTTTCAACACCGAGTAATTGCAGGAACTCAAGGTGCCAATGACCGCCACCGAAATGAGAGTGCGAACTAAGAAATGCACCCTAATTCTTAAGGTACAATGGCTGTGGAATTTAGAGACCCGTCCAGATTGACGTACACATTAAGCGTCTGAGTCTGGGCCGAAGAACGAACCTGAAGAACTGCGACGTCCTTACCGCCTAGCGAACCTTTGACAAGATCGAGGCTTGAGAAATCCTTGAAGTAAGGAGCAATGGTAGCGTCCGTGCCATTGTCCAAGACAAAGTGCATTCCGTTTTCGACAAGTTCTCCAGCATTCTTTGGCGCCCAACCCACGTCAGGTCCGGCGACTCCGCCCGTTGAAGCTTTGAAAGATAGCGGTTTGCCATCCTTATCGAATTGCAACTCGAGTTGAATTGCTTGACCTGAAGTTGGTTGAGTCTGAGACGAGACCGATTTGAACGCCACCGGCGCCGGACCCGAGACTTCGGTGACCTCGATTTTTGACAGTCGCTTCTGAAACGAACCATCGATCTTCCCGAGCGTTACGAGCCGATCGATTCGATGTGCTGAGAGTTCACCTATCTTCGCTTTCGAGACCGACTGCGCCATCGCAACTTGTGAACCTAAAAGTACCGACGCGAACAACAGTGCAAATTTCATATTCCCCCCTTGAAACTGTGATTCTTAGAAAACTAATTTAATGATCTCTTGGATTTTCTCTTCGGACTTGAACGCATCCTTGCTTGCTAAGGCCGTACTGACACAGCCTCGTAAATGCGCCTTTAAGACTTCTGCTTCCGTCGCGCGAAGTCCTGCCGATGCCGCTTTCAGCTGCGCGATGATGTCAGGGCAGTATCTTCGGTCAAGAATCATTCGCTCGATCCCCTCGATTTGCCCTTTAACTCGGTTAAGCCTCTTAATGTGTTCCGAATGGTCCGGATGTTCATGTGCAACGGAACTGAGTGCGTTCGCTCTCGGTTGCACTTTTTTTACTTTTGCTCGCGCCGTCTGCTTTTCTAACATCGCTCGTCATCCATCCATAATCGTTGTTGGAGATTTGACACATACCCTACCGGGGCATAGTTTAGCCGTCAACATACTTTAAAAAGGGTGACGATGAAACATTTTGGAATTCTTCTGGGACTTGGGGTCATTGCTTTATGGGGACAGCCATCGTCTGCGCATGGGACACAGGAAAGTCGTGTCGAGATCGAGCCGGTCGCGACATCGACCGTCGCCGGTACCACGCAGTATGCGTTTCAACTCGTGGATACGAGCAAAAGCAGTCTCATTGGCGACGTGGAACTTAACATCTCACACGAAATGAAACTTCATTTGATTGTTTATGATCCGTCGCTCGGCGAATTCCAGCACGTGCATCCCGAATTCGACGGAACCAACTGGATGGTGACACTGCAATTTGCGGTCAATGGAAATTACTGGGTTTGGGCGCAGGGGGAGCTTGCGGTCGACGGCGAAAAATTTTCTTCTTCAACAAGACTTGATGTCACGAATGGAGCCGCACAGCTGCCCGCGCCACCGGTGCTCGGTGACCGGCGATTGGGAAGCCTCGGAGTTTCAGCCGTTGATATCGGCAAAACAAAAATCACGGCAGGCAAGATGGTAATGCTGGACTTAAAGATGTCGCGAACAGACGGCACGTCTCCGCAACTTGCACCATACTTGGGAGCATTTGCACACATCATCGCGACAACCTCAGACGGTGACGAACTCATTCACGTTCATCCGATGGGGACCACCGCTACTGCCGGAATGATCCACGCGACATTCCCAGCAGCCGGTGACTATCGCCTGTGGGTCCAATATATAGATGGCGGCAACCTGATCACGATACCCTTATCGGTCAAAGTTAATTGATCCCAAACTCAGGAACGCGACACGCTTCATCTCGATACACCGGTTCCGCTAGTGAATCGCTCAAAGAAATGTCGCGAAGGATTAGATTGAAATCGTGAAGATTAGATGGTGTCATAATAGAACGATGCGTGTGCTGATATACTTTTTTTGCATTTCGATTTTTGCTCTAAGCGGGCTAATGCCCGCATCGGCACTCGCACATGCGGATAGCGCCTCACACGTCGCTATCATTGTCGTAGTAACTCACTCCCATGAGCACGTCCACGAAGCACACCATCACACAGATTCGAAACACTCTGCACCAGCGGAAGGACATCATTCCGACCAACACTCGCATGAGCATTTTGTTTCTTGCGCTCATCCAATTTGGCTTGAGGCCTCGCGTTTTGAAACAGCAGCAATCGAGTTTATCAACCCGCACTCGTTTATTTTTAAACGTTCAGTGCCGGCGACTCGAGCCCTAGGCTCAATTTTCCGCCCTCCGATCCACGCTTAGTCCCCTCCTCTAATAAAATTTTTCCCACAAAATCTTTCGTTTTGTAATCATCGGCCGTTCTACGTGCGTAATCATACGACACGTCGAACGGTCAGGAGAAAACCATGCTGAACGCGCTCATCCGCTTTTCGCTGAAGAAGCGACTCTTAGTCGGTCTCATTGCACTTGCACTTTGTGTTTACGGAGCATGGCTGCTGCAGAGCCTGCCCGTCGACGTGTTTCCAAATTTGAACCGACCAACAGTCACAGTCCTTACGGAAGCGCATGGGCTTGCTCCGGAAGAAGTGGAAACGCTCGTGACCCTTCAGATCGAAACGGTCCTGAACGGAACTCCCGGAGTCTTGCGACTTCGATCGAGCAGCGGAATCGGCATTTCGATCGTCTACATCGAGTTTGACTGGGGAACCGAAATATTTCGAAATCGACAACTAGTTGCAGAGAGACTTCAGCTTTTGGAAGGAAGGCTGCCGCCACGGATGCAGCCCGTAATGGGACCGGTCACGTCGATCATGGGAGAAATCCAGTTTGTTGGTGTCACGAGCCCCGACGATAAGATTTCACCGATGGAGCTTCGAACACTCGCCGACTGGACGCTTCGCCCACGGTTGATGACAATTCCAGGCATCAGCCAAGTTGTCGTTATGGGCGGCGAAGTGAAACAATACCAAATTCACATCTCCAACGAAAAGCTTCAGCGAAAAAACGTATCGCTCGAAGACCTCAAAGAAACGCTGGCTAAAATCAGCGAGAATACGACCGGCGGTTTCATCGACATCGGAGAAAAGGAATTTTTAATTCGGCCCATCGGTCGGGCGTTAACTCTCGAGGATATCGAAAACTCTCTCGTGGCAATGCACTTTGGTAAACCGGTGCTCGTCAAAGATGTCGCCGAAGTTAAGATCGCTGCAAAACCCAAACGCGGCGAAGGTAGCATCAACGGCAAGCACTCAGTCATCATGACACTTCAAAAACAACCAAGTGCGAGCACTATTGAGCTTACACGCGCGATCGAACGCGAACTAAAGGCGATGGAAAAGTCTTTGCCAGCAGGAGCGAAACTCGAAACCGACCTGTTTAAGCAGTCGCATTTTATCGAATCCGCCATTGGCAATGTGGAAGAAGCGCTTCGTGATGGAATCATCATGGTCGCCATCATTCTATTTTTATTTCTAATGAACTTCCGAACCACTGGGATCACGCTCGTCGCTATCCCCTTGAGCCTTCTCATCACCGCAATTATTTTCCACATTTTCGGTATTACGATCAACACGATGACGCTTGGAGGTCTTGCCATCGCCATCGGCGAGTTGGTCGACGACGCGATTGTCGATGTTGAAAACGTTTTTAGACGGCTTCGCGAGAACCGCACTGCCGGATCGCCGAAAGGAAACTTGCGAGTCATCTATGAAGCTTCGAGCGAGGTTCGAAATTCAATCGTGCTCTCGACGATCATCGTAGTTCTCGTATTCATTCCGCTTTTCGCTCTAGGCGGAATCGAAGGGCGATTGTTTGTTCCACTCGGCGTGGCGTATATCATCTCGATTCTCGCTTCACTTTTTGTTTCGCTAACGGTGACCCCCATTCTCTGTTCGTATCTGTTACCGAACTCGAAGGCCGTACACGATCAGAACGATGGCCGACTGGTTCGAGGCCTGAAGCGCTTCGCAGTGAAAATTCTAGATTGGACACTGCCACGACCGATTTTAATCCTCGGCCTCGCTGCGCTCTTGCTTGCATTGAGTCTTGCGCTCTTACCAATGATGGGTCGAAATTTTCTGCCCGATTTTAACGAAGGCACTGCGACGATAGGAATCGCTGCGGCACCAGGCATTTCGCTAGCCGCGTCGGACAAGCTTGGAATCAAAATCGAAGAGGCTATACTCTCGGTTCCGGAAGTGAAATCCACGGTTCGTCGAACCGGACGCGCCGAAATGGACGAGCACGCAGAAGGAGTCCACTGGCACGAGGTTGATGTCGATTTCAAACCGGATGGTCGCGATCGTGAAGTCGTCCTTCAAGAGATTCGAGAAAAGATCGAAAAAGTGGGCGACGTTTCCGTCAACCTCGGTCAACCCATCAGTCATCGTCTGGATCACCTGCTTTCTGGCGTGCGAGCCCAGATCGCAATTAAAATTTTCGGGCCCGACCTCGGCGAACTTCGCCGTCTTGGTGGCGAGACTTTCGATGCACTTCAAGGAATCGATGGCGTTGTAGATCTACAGACCGAGCCACTCGTCCTAATTCCGCAATTAAAAATTGCGATCGATCGGGAAGGTGGAAGTAAACTCGGAATCCGAAGCGGCAGTCTCGCGGAAGATTTGGAAATTGCCCTCAACGGTGCCACGGTCGCGCAGATTCTCGAAAATCAAAGGATGTTCGACGTCACCGTGCGGCTCGACGAAAGCTCTCGCGCGACGCCAGAACGAATTTCGGAAACTCTCGTCAAGTTCCTACCGACGGCGCAAGCAGTACGGCTGGGGGAGGTTGCGAATGTGTATGAAGGCACTGGGCCAAACATGATCAATCGAGAGGACATGCAACGGAGGATCGTGATTTCGGCAAACACACACGGTCGCGATTTGGGCAGTGTCGTGGGCGACATTAAAACAGCGCTCGACACGAAAATTAAATTGAGTGAAGGCTACTTCATTAAACTTGGTGGGCAATTCGAAAGCCAGCAAGCCGCTTCCAAGCGAATTTTTTGGCTGGGACTGCTTGCAGTGTTGGGAATTTTCTTTGTTCTTTTCGTGCACTTCAAGTCCACCATTTTGAGTCTTCAGGTCATGATGAACATTCCGCTCGCGCTGATTGGCAGTATCGTCGCGATCTTTATTACAGAGAGAACGCTTTCCGTGGCGACTCTCGTTGCCTTCATCACCCTCTGCGGAATTTCGACTCGAAACGGAATTTTGTTGATCAGCCACTACCTGCACTTGATGAAGGAAGAAGGCGAAGAGTTTGACGCGAAGATGGTCATTCGCGGCTCGCTCGAGAGAATGGTGCCTGTGCTTATGACGGCTTCAACGGCAGCGTTAGCACTTGTTCCGCTACTTCTGTCCAGAGGCCAGCCTGGCAAAGAGATTCTATATCCTGTCGCAGTCGTAATCGTAGGAGGTCTCGTATCGTCGACGTTACTCGATCTCGTCGTAACGCCGACCGTTTTCTTGAGATTTGGTAAGAAGGCCGTTTCAAAGTATTTAAAGGACAGTCCACAACACGAACAAGGAGAATGGAAATGAAGAGTCTCATCATGTTTTTGATATTAGGTATTGCAAGCTTGGCTCAGGCACATGACGAAGGCCATGGACCGAAGCTTGCCGACACCGGAAAGTATGGAGGCCTCGTGTCGGCCGTCGTTTTGAAAGCCGATGCGACGAAAGGTGCGGCCGCAACGCTTGTCTACAAAGCCGAACTTGTAAGATCAGCGGATGGAACGACGCGTGTTTATCTTTACGACACGGCAATGAAGCCGGTCGATTCGAAAGGCTTCGACGCTAAAGGTTCGGCATCGCTTGCCGCAAAGGTAAAGGGCAAGTGGAAGTCAGTCGATTTTCCCATGGTTCTTAAAGATAAATCGTTTGTCGGCACCATGCCGAAACCAGAAGCGAAACCATATAATATCGACGTCACGTTAAAGCATGACGGCAAAGAGCTACTCACGGCGTTCGACAATCTCGACTAAGGAGTTTTAAAATGAAGTCACAGACCGCTCTCATCATCTCGGTTTTGACCGGATTAACTCTGGCGACATCGGTCGGCGAAGCGCTTTCGATTCGATTCGAAGATCTTCCTCGCCTCGTCACTGAGAAAAATGAAAACGTCAAAGCGTCGGCATTTGCCATGAAAGCACAGTCGGAACGAACGGGTTTTTTGGCCCGTTCGTTTCTTCCTCAGCTGTCGGCCTCACTGGGGCAGGAGGAATTCAAAACCGGATCGTCACCGTCCGCTCAACAAGAGTATTGGCGAATTGAAGGTTCACTGAATTTATACCGAGGCGGTCGTGACAAACTTGAAAATCAAATTCGAAACGGACAACGCGAGTTAGCGGGACTCAATCACTCGAGCGAAATACAAAGAGAGTTACGGGAAGCCAAGCGAGCGTATTGGCAGGTGCTGGCAATCGCCAAATTGATCGCAGAGCGAAAAGAGGCTCGCGATAAAAATGAAGCCAATCTCAAGTCTGCACGTCGGCGAGCGGGGGCCGGGATAACAACAACTGCGGACGCCGCGCAGTTCGAACTCCACAAGTTAACGCTCGAGCGTGATATTAAGAGGTTAGGTCTCGAACACCACCGCATTGTGAACCTGTTGAGCGTCGCGCTCGCTCTGGACGAACACGAGAATATCGAGGTGGTTGGAGATTTTCCAGCTATAGAAAGCGCGACGCCTGTGAAAACACTGGAAGTCGGGAAGCAGATCGAGGTTCGGAATTACCAAGAGCTTCAACGAGTCGACGAACTAAGAGCGTCAAGATTGGCGCGCTGGTTCTTACCAAGACTCGATCTGTACACAAGTTATGGATTGCCGTCGCTAACAGACGAATACGACAGAGCGCTGCGAAAACAGCAGGAGTGGACCGCAGGAGTTCGAGTCACCATTGATCTCGGCCAAAGCATTGAAGAGCGAAGGGAGGCAGGCGCTCGATCTGCGGATGCTAGTGCTGCGCAAATGCGGGGCGCGCACAGACTTCGTGAAGTCATCGCCAATGACCACGATTTGCGACAGGACATTGCGGTAACCGCCGATTTGATCAAGGACTCTGAAAACGCCGTTGCCCAAGCGCAGAAGTTTTTAAAACTCACGGAGGCTGAGTATTCGCGAGGAGCCAAAAATGGACCGGATCTTCTCGAGGCTTTTCGGACTTACTTCGAGTTTCGCGAGCGTCGAATCGATTACCTTCGCGAATACTTCGAAACGAAGGCGCAACTTGAAAGTTTAGTGGCTGGAGCTGAACCTTCGTGAAAAAGCTTTCCTTAACTTCTCGGATGTTGCTCGGCCGATTGCTCACGCGGTCGGGCGATCAGGCGTGGGACTTTGCGGTTCCGATCGTGCTCTTGCATTTGATGCCTGGCGAACTTCGCGTGGCCGCCCTCTATTTTTTGCTTATTAGAATTGCGACAGTCATCTTTCTCCCGCGTCTCTCAATGTTGATCGATCGCTTCGACCGCATGAAGTCAGTGTCGTTAGGTATCGTTCTTCAACTTGCTGGCGTCGTTGGAGGCTTCGTTAGCGTCGGTTTTCTCCCGACCGGAAACGTCGACTATTTACAGTCCATGAACTTCATCATCATGTTCACACTTCTGGTCCTCAGCGGAATCGTAAGTCAGCTTGGTTCAAGCTTTATGGACATTGCGATTGCGAATGATCTTGTACCGTCGACTTTCCAAGGAACGGCACTCACAAAATTCAATAGCCGCCTCCGACAAGTGGACCTAGCAACCGAAGTGGGTTCACCGATCGTCACGGGACTTTTGCTACTCGTATCGACCACTGCCTATCCCCTACTTGGCTTCGCACTTGTTGCTCTTTGGAACGTGCTTTCGTTTTTCCCAGAGTATTTGATATTAAAATCGGTATTCACAGAAAGAACCGACCTCAAGGAAAAACCAATTCTCTTAGATCCGTCGAAAACAAAACCGATCTTAGTAAAGATGCGCGACGGATGGCGTTCGTTTTTTCGTCAGCCTATCGCTCCGGTTATGCTTGCGTACGCGGTTCTCTGGCTTTCAGTTTTAAGCCCGCACGGCGTGCTTCTTACGGCGTTTTTGAAAGACGGCTGGCGTTTGCCGGAATGGTCGATCGGTGTATTTCGCGGACTCGGCGCTGTTTTCGGGCTGATGGCAACGCTGCTCGTACCGATTTTAGCAAAACGCATGTCGATTGAAAAATCGAGTCTTGTATTCCTCGCCATTCAATCGGTCAGCCTGATGATAGCACTTGGGTTCTTCTTCGTCGGCGACACCGTTGGGCAAATCGGTTTTCTGGTGGCTGTCTTGTTCTCGCGGATAGGGCTCTACGGATTTAGTCTTGGAGAGATGCAGATTCGACAAACAGCGATTCCCACGAATGCGCGCGGAGAAATCAACGGTTTCGCGTCCTCTCTAACTGCACTCGCAACGATCGGGCTATATTCTGCGGGCGTCGGAATACCGTCGACTAGCGATTTCAAGTATCTGATTGTTTTGTCAGTGGGTTTTGTCTTGAGTGCACTCGCCGTGTACACCGTGTGGTATCTTAAAAAAACCGATGAACGCGCTATTTTAAAGTAAATAGACCGTATAAGAAATCCTGCTCGGTCGCCCAGGGCGTTTCGTGAGTTTTCCGCTCGAGTCGAGCGACCTCGAATCCCGCGCCAACTTCTTTCACCAAACTACTTTCGTCATATCGCATCACTTCAAGCCCACTGCATTTGTTAGGTCCCGATTCGGAAAATGTGGCCAAAATAAGTTTTCCGTTCGGAAGCAGTGAGGAGCGCATCGATTCGAAGTATTGCTTTCTTGAATTCGCGTCGGTTAGAAAATGAAAGACGGCTCGGTCGTGCCAAAGCGCAAACGGTCGCGGTGCAGTGAACGCCGTGACGTCTCCTTCAATCCACTCAACTAGAGACTTGCGTGCACCTAATCGCATTTTTGACTGTTGCAACGCGGCCGTGGAAATATCCATCACCGCCGGAAGTTTGTAGCCTGCGTCCAAAAGATGATCGACGAGTATTGAGGTTCCCCCGCCAACATCGACGACGGCACCATTTCGATCGGGAACACATTCCAGGATCCAGTCGATCGATGGTGATGGAGTCGATTGGGTCCAACTCGTTTGCGCCGATGACTTCTTTGCGTAAACCTTATCCCAATACGCTTTATTCATAAAGATCGCTCCACCAATCCGTGAATCAACATGGCAAATTCGTTGCAAGCATTGCGATGAGCTTAAGTTCGGTCTCGGTTGTGGTAAACGCGCTGAGGCTTGGACGAGCTCGAGTGGACTGAACTTGCTTCGTGGCTTCCTATCGGAGGGGCGCTTCCCTGTATTGGATGCAGGCGTTCAAGCAGCGCCAATAGCTCTTTCCGATCGATCGGTTTCGTCAGGAAATGAGTGAAGCCAGACTCAACGGCACGTAACCGTTCTTCCTTCATGGCGTGGGCCGTCAGTGCCACGATCGGACCATTGTACCCTTTAGTACGAAGTGCGCGAACTGCTTGGTGACCGTCCATTTCTGGCATCTGAATATCCATTAAGATAACATCATAAGGCCGAAGCAACGCCTGTCGAACGCCTTCGACCCCGTCATTTGCGAAATAAGTTTTCGCGTCGGTTTTTCGCAACATCATCTCGATCAGCACTTGGTTGTCCGCCGAGTCGTCGACCACTAGAATTTCGCAGCCATCTAAATGGACACTATACGAATGGGAAGCAGGTCTAATTGCCGACGGTGTATTAAAGTATTCTCGCGAAAGTGTTCCCGTCTTTTCAGATGGCGTGATCGTTATGCTCGCCTCGAACGTGCTCCCTTTACCGATTTCGCTTTCGACGAGGAAAAAATCGCCGCCCAACGCTTCGGATAATTTTTTGGTTAATACGAGACCGAGCCCGCTTCCCCCGAATTTTCTCGTGATCGACGAATCCGCCTGGGCAAATGCTTGAAAGAGACGAGCGCGTTGGTCCGACGATATACCGTGGCCAGTATCGGTGATTCGAAAATTTAGTCTGGAGTTTTCGAGACCAACCGTGAGTTCAACATGACCGTGCTCGGTAAATTTGACTGCGTTGCCGACGATGTTCAAAAGAATCTGACGAATTCTTGTTGGATCCGAAATTACAAATTCCGGAAGATCAGTTTCGATTTTAAGCATGAAGTCGATCCCACGGTCTTTGGCCCTGAGTTCCATGAAAGATGAAAATTCCTTGAGAAATTCACCAAGCGAAAACTCGATATGTTCGACGACTAGTTTGCCAGATTCCACCTTCGCGAGATCCAAAATGTCGTCGATGATATTCATAAGATGTTGTGAATTGCGGTCGATGATTCCCAGGTATTTAGAGCGCTCTGCGTTCGGAAGTTCGGGCTCTTGAAGAAGTCCAACGAATCCCATGATTGCACCCAGCGGAGTTCGAATTTCATGCGACATGTTGGTTAGAAAAGCCGATTTTGCATGGTTCGCTTGTTCAGCTTCCGTTTTCGCTTCAGCCAATTCTCGCGTATCAGCCTCTTTACGCTTGAGCTCGAGTTCGGTAAATTTCACCGCGCCCTTTCGAATCCCGCGATCTATGAATTCGTGTATGATCCGCCGCGCTTCTGCGTCTACTGCCCCTTTCGCATCCAGCCTTTTAATGACGACTGAGCGAAGGATGTGAAACTCGTAAATAACTTCGTCTAAGGTGTATTCGGGTTGGTTCGCGCGGTCCTCACCGTGCTCTCTAGCTACTTCAGCATTTTTGTCGGCCTGCACTTTGGGATCTTCACAGCACAAAGTATCTGCGAGGTGATCTAGAAATTCTGGCAGTGAATCACGGAGTGCCCGCCGAGTTTGAGCGTCAGCGGCTGGTACCTCCGCTCGTGAAAGGTCTTCCCATTCTTTCAAAACTTCGGCTTTGACCAATTTGACGAGTTTCGACACTTCATGGCGATTCAATGAATTGGTTGTAACGGTCATCCGGCCCCACTCTCTTCCGCAGTCGAGATACAAAGTGTCTCTACTTTGACAACGTTCGAGCCTCCGTGTCGAGTTCGCCGGACGAGTTTTTAGTGTCCAGCTAAAAGTAGCGCTTCGTAGCGGGGGTTCGCTGTCCCGTCAGCAAAGACGAGTTTCGAAGCGACGCGCCCACGCGGGTAAGTCTAAATAACGAAAATGAAAATGCGGTCCCACTCTTTACAACAGCCGGAAAAGTACAACCCCACGATACCATTAGCATTCCCGGACTCACGGGTGACGGAATTAAATCTGAAATCATCCCGCTTTACGAAGCCCAGCACTCTTTGCCCGAGATTTCTCGCATCACCGGAATTTCGCGCACGCGCGTTCGAAGTGCGCTGATCGAAGCCGGCGTGTACCTGACGGCATCACCGAAGGGCACCAACGCTTCAGCGCGAAGACCCGCGGGCCAAGTCCGATGGAACTCGCCTTACGGGTTTAAGTACCAGCGCGGCCGGCTCGTGCCCCATCCACAAGAGTTCGGGACACTGCGGCTGATCTTGAAGTGGGCAAAGTCCGAATCGTCTTTCGAGGAGATGTCTTCTCGACTGAATGACCAAAAGCTTCGGCCAAGAAAGGCTGCGGCCTGGACCCGATTTACCGTGCGGCAAATCTTGAAGTGGCACGAAGCGCATCCCGAAGTACTTCGCACGCGCGAAGGCAATGTGGTTACCCACGAGCCGTGGAAGACATCCGATGAAATGAAAAAGACTTTGATCCGTAAACCAAAAGCCAAAGGAAAAAAACGTGGGACTCGATAACATCATCAGAATCGCGGCGGCAATGACGATAGCCGCCGCATTGACTGGTCAGCTGCCGCGCATAACCAATGAAGTTCGCAAAGCACAACTAAAGCTGCTGCAGGAATCGAGGCGAGCAGCTGGGGAAAACTAGTCGTTGCAAAAAAGCGATGCAAAGAGCCTTAGGACTTTGCAGGTTGCAAAAGCGATCATGCGCAGATTGTTTTCACCCCGTGAGCCTCAAGACAGCCAAATGTTGCGCGGCCTCAAGTTGCTTCTCGTCGAGGATTCACCGGACAACCAAATGCTAATCACTCTATATTTGAATAAAGTTGGAGCCGAAGTAAAGGTCGCTTCTGATGGCGCTACTGGGGTTGAGCTTGCTTTGGCAGAAAACTTTGATGCTGTGCTGATGGATGTTCAAATGCCCATCCTCGATGGTCATGAAGCCACACGGAAGCTCCGCAACTTGAAATACTCGAAACCGATCATTGCTCTAACAGCCCATGCACTGAAAGAAGAGCGGGCAAAATGCTTTGAATCCGGGTTCACAGAATTTCTAACCAAACCCATTCAGCGGGATCTGCTGATTGAAGTGTTGTCACGTTACGTGAAAAAAGTAGGAGTTTAGTTGAACGACAGACTTGGATTAATTTTTGAGCTCCCTTTTCTGCCGGTAAAGCTCAATGAAGATGTTGACCTTGCTCTTGACCGCTTCGGGATCGAGTGGCTTGAGGAGAAAATCCACCGCGCCGACTTCATACCCCTCAAACCAGAAGCTCTGGCTATTGGCGTTCGCAGTCACAAAGATAATCGGGATGTCTTTGGTCTTTTTCGGCCCTCGCATGAGTTCAGCGAGTTCAAATCCGCTCATGCCGGGCATTTGGACATCGATGAGCGCTACGGCAATTTCATGGGAAAACATGAATTCCAATGCCTGGGTTCCGGAATTGGCTTTGAAAACAGTGACGTCATCCCTCTTGAGTAGTGCATCTAAGGCAAGAAGATTGTCCTTCCGATCATCGACGAGGAGAAGCTTGATCTGATCGGACCTGTTCCGGTACTTGGGTTTCTTAAGATCTGATTCTTTCGGGCTTGGGCTCATCATAGCGCGTTCGTTCCCGTCTTTTCTTGAGTGGCGAGCAGCACGCCGTCACCACCTTTAAGTCTCAAAAGAAAATGTGCAATTTCATCGAGCGATAGAACCTGTTCAACTGAGGGGGAAAGTAAAGCGCATGCCGCTTCGGGCATAGAGCGAACTTGAGCGGTGGCAGGGTCTTGGATTAATGCAAGACCCCCCGCCTCTTGAATTCGCTTCAGTCCCGCGGCCCCGTCCTGATTGGCTCCCGTGAGAAGCACTCCCACCAATTGGCTACCAAAGGAATCTGCAGCTGATTCAAACAAGACATCAATGGACGGGCGTGCGTACTGCACGGGATCTTCCTGAGATAGCGAGAGGGTCAGGTCGCGCTCAACGAGAAGATGATAGCCGGGACACGCAAAGTAAACCGTCCCTGGCTGAAGTGCCTCTTTCTCGTCAGCGTCTTTGACTCGAAGTTCGGTTTTTGATCCAAAAAGTTCCGAAAGAAGGCTCGGCTGGTCGCTAGGTATGTGAAGCACGATGATAATGGGGAGAGGATAATACTTTGGCAAACGAGGTAGGATCTTTGCCAAGGCGTCAATGCCTCCTGCGGACGCTCCAATGACAACTGCCTTGAATCGGCCTAAGGAAGTGATCTCCCCTTTTATTTCTTCATTCATCTGCACTCTCTCCAGCGATTACTTCTTTTGAAAAATTCGATCCGCTTTCACGAAGGGATCAAAGTATTTTTCGTGTTGTGAAAACTGAATTGTTTCTTTGGAGCCCAAACCTAAAAAACCTTTGCGGCAAAGCGACTCGTGGAAAAGGCCAAACGCCCTGTCCTGAAGCTCGCGATCAAAATAGATGAGAACATTTCGGCAAGAAATTAGGTGTGTTTCTGAAAACACCGCATCGGTCGCTAGGCTATGATTCGCGAAGGTGATATTTTTTTTTAAAGCGCCTTTGAATTTCACCGAATCAGAATCAGCCGTGTAGTAGTCCGAAAGCGAGCTTTTTCCCCCGGACTTTTGATAGTTCCGAGTGAACTTCTGGATATCTTCCAAATCAAAAATGCCTTTTTCAGCCTTATCAAGACTTCTTTGGTTGATATCGGTTGCGTACAGGATCGTGCGGTCGAGCAGCTGTTCTTCTTGAAGTAAGACAGCCAGAGAATAGACCTCTTCTCCCGTGCTGCATCCGGCGACCCAAATCTTTAGCGAAGGATAGGTCTTTAGGACCGGAATCACCCTTTCTCGAAGTGCGAGAAAATAAGAGGGATCGCGATACATCTCGCTGACTGGAATCGTTAGCAATTGAAGCAGATCATAAAAGCACTCCGAATCCTGGAGGACTTTTTCTTGAAGCATCAAGAGGTTCGGGCACTTCATTCGATTCATCGCCTGAACCAGCCTCCGCTTCATCGAAGCTTGCGAGTAGTGCCGAAAATCGTAGCTATACTTGAGGTTAATCGCTTCCAGTAGGAGCTTCAGTTCAATGTCAAATTCCCGGGTGAGAGTACGCTCCATGAACCTTAATCTCTTCCCAATTTTGGCATCCAAACTCGAATGAGCGAGAAGAGCTGATGAAGATCGATGGGCTTAGCGAGGTAATCATTCACGCCTGCTTCCATGCAAAGCGCTTGATCGCTCTTCGTGGCTTTAGCAGTCACGGCGATGATGGGAAGTCTTGCGAATCGTTTTTGTTTTCGAATTTCGCGGGTTGCTTGAAAGCCATCCATCTCGGGCATCATGATGTCCATGAGGACGAGATCAATGCGAGGATCTTCTTCCAGTTTCGCGAGTGCTTCCTTACCATTTCTCGCGACCACAACATTGGCACTTTTTTGCTCCAAGGCCGCAGTGAGCGCAAAGATGTTCCTGATATCATCATCGACGACGAGAATCTTCCTGGCCTCGAAGTCATTTTCTCTATTGCGCACAGTTTTTAGCATCTGTCGCCTTTCGGGCGAAAGTTGAGATTCGACACGGTGAAGAAAAAGGCTGACTTCGTCGAGAAGTCTCTCGGGGGACTTGGCTCCTTTAATGATGATCGCGCGAGAATACTTCCTAAGCTCGTCTTCTTCGTCACGAGAAAGTGAGCGCCCGGTATAGACGATGACAGGCGGGAAGGAGGCCAGTTCTTCTTGCTCAGTCATTTTTCCGAGGAGCTGTTCGCCTGACATATCCGGGAGTTTTAGATCAATCACCATGCAGTCGTAGATCGTCTTCTTGAGAGCATCGAGAGCCTCGCTCGCGAGGCCCACAGCAGTGATCTCGACATCAGGATCATTGATAAGTTTCACCATGCTTTCTCTTTGAAGCTTGTCGTCCTCGACGATCAAAACCCGCTTCATTTTCTGGGACAGCTTGGATTCGATCTTGGCAAAAGCTTCTTTAAGTTCCTCGCGTTTGGCGGGCTTCATGACGTACCCAATCGCTCCCATCCGAAGGGCTTTTTCCATGTAGTCATGAGCGGACGCGATATGGACCGGAATGTGCCTTGTCGTTGGATCTTCTTTGAGCTGATCGAGGACCGTCAGCCCCGAATGATCGGGAAGCTGCATATCGAGTAAAATCGCATCTGGAAGAAGACCTTGAGCCAGCTCAAGTCCCTCTTCAGCGCTTTGCGCGACCACACACTTGTAATGAAACTCGTGGGCTAGCTCAAAAAGAATCTTAGCAAACTGCGGCTCATCTTCGATCACCAAAAGCGTGCGCCCAGGCGAGCGAGAAGGACGAGCAAGAGCGCCTCGATCATCCGAGAAAGGCGCAGGCTTGGCGCGCTTGACTTGCGGCTTCGGCACTACTTGCGGCTCCGCCGTGTCTGCGGAAGAAATGGAGCCCGTAGCGGCGGTTGATGATGAGTAGACTTTCGGAGAAGCGGCCTCAATGCAGGACTCGTCATAGGTCTCAGGCAAGAAAAGGGTGAAACGGCTTCCTTCACCGGGCCTGCTTTCGACCTCAACAGTTCCGCCGAGGAGTCTTGCTAGATCTCGCGAGATTGAAAGCCCAAGGCCCGTGCCCCCGTATTTTCGGTTCGTCATTCCATCGGCTTGACGAAACGCCTCAAAGATCACTTCTTGCTGGGCCTTTGGGACGCCGATACCGGTATCGCTCACCGAAAACGACAGTCTTTTTTCAGGGCTTTTTTCAGGGCTTTTTTCAGGGCTGCCGTCGGGGACCCGAGATATGTGAAGCGTGACCTCGCCCTTTTCCGTGAACTTAATCGCATTGGAAAGCAGGTTCTTTAGGATTTGCTCCAGTCGTTGACGATCCGTGAGCATCGTCTCAGGTAGGCCAGGGTCGGTCTTGATTTGAAACTTGAGATTCTTTTCAATCGCGAAAGGTCGGAAGGTGTTCTCTAGGCTTTTTAAAACCTTGGGAAGAAAAACGCTTTCCGGCCTGATCTCAAGCTTTCCGA
>JAYSYF010000077.1:0-6210 GCA_043716655.1 Bdellovibrionales bacterium
GATGGAACTCTAATTCATTCCGCACCGGACATTGTCGTTACGACGAATGAACTAATGCAGCGACGCGGTTGCGAATTGCTAGAGGAAAAAATCATCATCGACGCGATCGGCGAAGGCCTGATGCAACTCGTTTACGACTGCTTTCCGCACGCGCGTGGAAATCAAAAGGAACTAGATTCGATCGCGCTTGAGTTTGCCGAAGTCTACGAACTCAATCTTTTGAAGCTCACCAAAATTTTTGAAGGCATCGAAAAGTTTCTCGATGAAATTGAAAAAGAGAATCTTCGAAAAATCGCGATCGTCACAAATAAACGTATCAGGTGGACGGAAAAAACGCTGAAAGGCTTGAACCTCGATCGCTTTTCATGGGTACGCGTTTACGGTTCGGATTCTTTAGCGGAACGTAAACCTCACCCACTTCCGCTCTTCGAAGTCATGAAAGCCGCCGGAGTAAAACCACAGCAAACCGTGATGGTCGGCGATGGACTTCCCGACATGAAAGCCGCCGTGCGAGCAGGTGTGCACGGCATTGGCTGCGCATATGGATACTGCAGCGCAGAAAAGTTGATCGAAGCCGGCGCTTCGCTAATCATCCAAAGCCCTCACGATCTTCCCGCCGCACTCGGCAGCGTTGCCACTATGGCACCACGCAGTTCTTGCAACTAAAACGCGGCGAAACCAAGTGACACCACTTGCAGTGGGCAGCGTGTTTGTTGACAAGAATTCGCGCCACTCATAGACAAAACTCGGGATAAAACCCGTTCCATAATCAATCGGAGTCGAAAGTAAATGAATCAGCAAACCGTCCGTCAGTTCCGACCTCGCTCGCAATCTGCGACGTTCGTGCAAGTTCTGTTAGCAGGAGCCGTTGCGGTAGCACTCGCTATCACCGGTTGCACAAAAAAACGATTCGACGAGAAGGACACCACACTTAACTTGGTTCTTCGCGCCAACGTGAAGGGTATCGATCCGATCACAGCGAACGATCTGTACTCAGGTACGGTCGTTAGCCAGATTTACGAAGGACTTCTTCAGTATAATTATCTGAAGCGCCCATTCACTCTCGAGCCAAAACTCGCCGATGGAATGCCCGAGATTTCTAAGGATGGCCTCACCTACACTTTCAAAATCAAAAAAGGCATCAAGTTCCACGACAACGCCGCATTCAAAGATGGCAAAGGTCGCGAGATTACTGCGAACGATTTCATCTACGCTTGGAAGCGCTTGGCTGACCCACGCAACGTTTCGGACGGCTTCTGGATTTTCGACGGAAAAATCAAAGGTCTAAATGAATGGGCAACTGCAGTAAAGGCAGAGAAAGCAAACTACGACACCCCTGTTGAGGGCTTGGTTGCTCCAGACGCGCAGACGCTCGTTATTAAACTGACCGGCGTATATCACCAGCTCGGATACGTTCTCGCGCTTCCATTCTCGGCGGTTGTTCCCCGTGAAGCAGCCGAGAAATACGGCAAAGAGTTTTTGAACAATCCCGTAGGGACTGGTCCGTTCGTTCTCGAGAACGCAAGCGACTGGGTTCGTAACTCGAAAATCACTCTGAAAAAGAATCCCTCTTATCGCAGCGATCTGTACCCTACCGAGGGTGCTGCTGGAGATGCAGAAAAAGGTCTTCTGGCTGACGCAGGCAAAGCGATGCCATTCGCTGAAAAACTCGTTTTCAGCGAAATCGTTGAGGATCAGCCACGTTGGCAGAATGGTCTGAAAGGAAACTTCGACTGGTTCGAAATTCCAAAAGACAACTTCGATGGCGCCGTAAAAGAAAACGCGATTGCAGCGGAGCTCGCATCGAAATCGATGCGCCTCGACATCACTCCCGCGCTCGACGTGACTTACATCGGCTTCAACATGAACGACCCGGTTTTCGCGAAAAACAAATTGCTCCGTCAGGCCATGTCGAAGGCTTTCGACAATCCGACGTACATCAAAAAGTTTTTGAATAACCGCGGCATCCACGCTCAAGGTCCGATTCCTCCAGGCATCGAAGGCAACGAAGAGGGCTGGAAGAACGTAAACTCGCAGTACGACGTACCGGCAGCGAAGGAACTCCTCGCAAAAGCGGGCTTCCCAGACGGAAAAGGTTTGCCTGAGCTCACTTACGAAGGTTTGTCAGATTCGACAGCTCGTCAGAACGCCGAGTTCTTCACTCAGCAAATGGCGCAAATCGGGATCAAAGTTAAGATCAACTCGAACACATGGCCGCAATTCCAGGACAAGATTAAGAACGGAAAAGCGCAGCTCTTTGGAATCGCTTGGGGCGCTGACTATCCGGATGCTCAGAACTTCTTCCAGTTGTTCTATTCAAAGAACAAGGCCCCAGGCCCGAACGACAGTTCGTATAACAGCCCTGAATTCGACAAAGTGTATCTCGCGTCTCTGAAACTGCCACCTGGCCCCGAGCGCACAAAGTTGTACATGGAAATGCGCAACATCGTCGCAGAGGACAGCCCATGGATCTTCCACGCTCACCGTCTTGGCTATAAGGTCATTCACGGTTGGGTTCAGAACTTCAAGTGGACTGAAGTCGGTTACGATTATCCAAAGTACATCCGCATCGATGGTAAAAAACGCGCCGACCTCGGCTCGAAACTGTAAGAGTTTTCCAGCAGTGTCCCGTCCGAATTCCTCGCGCAGGCGTGCGCGAGGCAGCGAAGCCGGGCTGGGACCCGGCGAAGCGGCACCAACAGAAGCGACATAATTGTCGCCGCCTTCGGCGCTGCTCCCGGATCGCAGAAGCGACAATTATTGACACACTGCTGCCGACGCCGCTAATTGATGTGTTCCGCGACGCGAGTTGCGGCCTCCTGGGGGTGTCCAATTTTTGGTTACGTCGTTCGCCGCACGCTCTACATGGTTCCGATTCTTATTGGCGTCACGCTTCTGACGTTTATGCTCTTCAACATTTTCGGTGGTGATCCCGCGCAACGTTTTGCCGGTAAACACGCGACCGTTGAACAAATTCAATTGGTACGCACCGAACTCGGTATCGACCGTTCACTTCCAGAGCAATATCTCTTCTTCGTAAAACAAATTGCGACCGTTGATTTCGGACGCTCGTGGGCTTCGAAACAGTTAATTTCGACGATGATCGGCGATGGACTGAGCGCCACACTTTCGCTGACGGCTCCTGCGTTTTTTGCTTCCATCGTATTTTGCATTGGACTCGCTTTGTTTGCCGTCTGGGGTCGGGGAACCGTTCTCGATCGCGGCACAGTAGTCGTCTGCTTGGCACTCTTAAGCGTTAGTTCTCTCGTTTACATTCTTGGTCTTCAATATGTCCTCGCGTTCAAGGGCGGCATCTTTCACATCTCGGGATGGGATCCGTCGTGGACCGGTCGTTGGGAGTACCTCTACCTACCGTGGATCATTCTTTTTGTGTTGAGCCTTGGGCCCAACATTCTCATCTACCGCACTGTCATCTTGGATGAGGCGTTTCAGGATTACGTACGCACAGCGCGGGCGAAGGGCCTTTCTGAAAAGGCCGTTTACGTTAAACACATTCTGAAAAACGCGATGATTCCGATTATCACGGTGATCGTTATCGAGATGCCGTTTTTGATTACGGGTTCGGTTCTGATCGAAAACTTTTTCGGTATTCCGGGTCTCGGCGGAACTCTGATCAAGGCTCTGAACGATTCCGATTTCCCAACGATCAAAGCGTTCACCGTTATTTCGGCTATGGTTTACATGATCTTCAACCTCTTGGCAGACGTGCTTTATAGCGTCGTCGATCCACGCGTAAAACTTGGTTAAGGAAGGATCCGATATGAATTCGTCAGGTACTTCTCAAACCGCTGCGGTGGCATCGGCTCAAGTCGAAACCGCTGCGTCTATCGCTGCCGAGAAACGTCGCGAGCGCGATCGCAACTCCCTCTGGTGGGATGCGTTCCGCCGATTCAAAAAGAACCGAGTCGGAGTCATCTCATTTTTTGTGATCATGGCTTACATCATCGTCGGGGTCCTGGCCGCGATCGGACTTCTGTATCCGAACGCGCAGATGCCAAATCAAGTTGAGGCGTACACGACATTCTCGTGGGCGCATCCGTTCGGCTCTGACATCTTCGGACGCGATATTCTCGGCCGCGCCATTCATGGAATCACAACGGCCATTTCGATCGGTCTGCTCGCGTCGACGCTGTCGCTCGTGATTGGACTCGTGCTCGGTGCTTTCGCTGGATACTTCGGCGGTAAAATCGACGGCCTGATCGTCTGGCTCTATACGACCGTCGACTCGATTCCCTACATCCTCTTGATTCCTTCGCTCACGTTCGTACTTGGACGCGGCCTCATCAACGTCTTCATTGCTGTTGGACTTACGAGCTGGGTGACGACGGCGCGACTCGTTCGAGGCGAGTTCTTTAAGCACAAGAATCGCGATTACGTGATGGCGGCTCATGCCCTCGGCGCTGGAAATAGCCGTAAGATTTTCGGCCACATTTTACCGAACGTCGCGCATATCGCTTTTGTCCAGTTCGGTCTCGGGTTCGTTGCCGCTATTAAAATCGAAGTCATCTTGAGCTACCTAGGACTTGGCGTTGATCCAAGCCAGCCAAGCTGGGGCCTGATGATCGACGACGCAAAGAACGAACTCGCCCGCCCCTACTGGGGAAACCTGATGGCGGCGACTCTCTTCATGTTTGGTCTTATTCTTTCGTTCAACCTCTTCAATGACGCATTGAGAGAGGCCCTAGATCCGAAGATGAAAAACAAATGAGTCTTGTTCAGTTTTTGGAGCTATAAATCTACTGCGATTCGTTTGATTGAGCTGCAGCGAATGTTGGATTGAGAAGGACACACGTGGCGACGCTACTTGAAGTAAAAAATCTGAAAACCGGTTTCAAAACCGACGACGGTCATTTCCTGGCCGTTGACGATATCTCGTTCAAACTCGAAGCGGGAAAAACCCTCGGTATCGTCGGAGAATCTGGCTGCGGTAAATCCGTAACAGCACTCTCGATCATGCGTTTGATTCCAAATCCACCTGGCAAAATCGAAGGCGGAGAAATCCTCTTTGATGGCGAAAATCTTTTGAAATTGTCTGACGAAGACATGCGCCAGATCCGCGGTGACGATATCGCGATGATTTTCCAAGAGCCGATGACTTCGCTCAATCCCGTTTTCACCATCGGAAATCAGATCAGCGAAGCGATCGAACTTCATCAGAAGGGTCTTTCAAACGCGCAAATCCGCGAAAAGACCATCGAGATGTTGAAGCTCGTGGGAATTCCAGAGCCAGGCAAACGTGTGGACGATTACCCCCACCAACTCTCGGGCGGTATGCGCCAACGCGTGATGATCGCGATGGCACTGTCGTGCAACCCTCGTCTTCTCATCGCTGACGAGCCAACGACGGCACTGGACGTGACGATCCAGGCGCAAATCTTAGATCTCGTCCGCAAACTTCAAAAAGATTTCAACGCTTCGATGATTCTGATCACACACGACCTCGGCGTCGTTGCAGAAACATGCGATGATGTCGCCGTTATGTACGCGGGTAAAATTGTTGAGTACGGCTCTGTTGCAGACATCTTCTATCGACCGAAGCATCGGTACACGCAGGGTTTGTTGAATTCGATTCCCCACTTTGAGACGGGTCATCGTCTTCAGCGTCTCGAAACAATTCCAGGTCTCGTACCATCAATGTTCAATCTTCCGAAAGGCTGCCGATTCCAAGATCGTTGCCGCTTCAAACAAGATGATTGCAAGGCCGCACAACCGCCACTGATGCCGATCAGCGGACCCTCTGGAAAACACCAGCATGCGTGCCTCCATCCCGCGATGGAAATCCGCTTGAACGAAGGACGAGTCTAATGGCGCAAACAACTCCGAACCACAACACTTCGAAGAGCGCGATCGTATCTCCAACAGCGCACCCTTTGATTCAAGTTCGTGACCTCACGAAATCGTTTCCGATCAGAGGTGGTTTGCTCGGTCGTGAAGTCGCGAGCGTAAAGGCCGTTCAAGGCGTGAACCTCTCGATTCGCAAAGGCGAAACGCTTGGACTCGTCGGCGAATCTGGCTGCGGTAAATCGACTTTGGGTCGCGCCATCATTCGCCTGATCGAACCAACGGCCGGACAAATCCTGCTCGATGGCAAAGACATCACGAAAACAACGGGCGAAGAGCTGCGTGCACTTCGTCGCCGCGTTCAAATTATTTTCCAAGATCCTTATGCGAGTTTGAATCCACGTATGA
>JAYSYF010000078.1:0-6201 GCA_043716655.1 Bdellovibrionales bacterium
CGCAATACCCTTCAGCGTTTCAACCGCGCCAAGCTTGGTTGCAACGACGGCCATGTCTTCGGTGTCTTTTTTGTACGTCCGAACGCCCGCAGCGATTTCTGCTAGGTAATTCTGCCGATCCGGAGGAACGATCGTCGAACGTTTAACGCCCTTAACGAGTGCCTTGTATTCATTGGAAAGATTCCAGTACTGCGCACGTGCAGGTTCTTTTTGCGCCAATGCTGAACCCAGTGCGAAAAATAGACCGTTACAGCCTTCATCATTGAACTGCTGAGCTTGGGTCAAGAACACAGGAAGGCGCGAGTCCGCCTCTTCACTGGGAGCCTCGAAAAGTTTCCTCGAGCGGCGATACTGCTTACGAACGTCACGCAGAGCATCTTGAGCTCCACGACGATCGGCTTTGTTGATCGCAATCAAATCGGCGAAATCGATCATGTCGATTTTCTCGAGTTGCGACTGCGCGCCGAACTCGGAAGTCATCACGTACAAAGTAATGTCGGAAAGAGTTGTAATGGCGTTCTGCGCCTGTCCAATACCGCTAGTCTCTGCGATCAGAAGGTCGAAATCATAACTTTTCAGGAAATCCAGCATGCGTGGAAGACTTGCGGCGATCTCGCTGCCAGATCCGCGGCTCGCAACAGAACGCATGAATGCGCCCGAGCGTGAAAGCGAGTTCATTCGAATGCGGTCCCCGAGCAATGCTCCGCCGGTTTTGCGTTTCGATGGATCGACGCAAACAACGCCAACTTTCAACGAAGGATAGGCGTTCAGCAAGCGCTGCAAAAGTTCATCGACGAGCGAGGATTTTCCGGCGCCACCGGTGCCCGTGACTCCGACAACGAGCGGAGCGCCCGGGTGTTTTCGTTTGAACGATTCAAGCCGTTTCAAAACGTCCGCAGGAATTTTCGCTACCGCCGCTTTCGAGTCTCCGCCTTCAACTGCTTCGATCGCAGTTAAAGCGACTCCAAGATCGCGACCGGGAACAAGCTTTCGATCATCGAGCTCGAAAGACTCTGCTTTCGATCGGCTCGCAGCTTCGAGCGAATCGAAGTCGCAACCCTGCATGATGATGTCGATCATTCCTTCGAGACCTAATTTGCGACCGTCATCGGGATGAAAAATCTGATCGATACCGTAAGCTTCGAGTTCGCGCTTCTCGTCGTAAACGATGACGCCGCCGCCTCCACCATAAATTTTTACGTGCGGGCTTCCGGCTTGAAGCAAAAGATCTTTGGCGTATTTGAAGTACTCCATGTGTCCGCCTTGATAGCTCGACAGACAGATTCCCTGCGCGCCTTCTTGAAGAGCGGCGTTGACGACATCGAGTACGGAACGATTATGCCCGAGATGAATAACTTCAGCGCCCGCATCTTGAAGCAGTCGTCGCATGAGGTTGATGCTTGCATCATGGCCGTCGAATAGAGCCGCAGCTGTTACAATGCGTACCGCATGTTTTGCCTTATATCGCGCCTGCCCGGACGCCGGAGAACCGGCCTGCTGATCTTTTGCCATAGCGAGGTTTTATCAGGAACGAGAGGTTTCTGTCACACGCGCGTGTGCACCTGGCTCGACAGACGCACCGCTTCAGCGACCCTGAAATTTCGCCGGACGACGCTCAATAAACGCGCGAACACCTTCGTTTTTGTCTTCGGTTTTGAAAACCTCGCCGAATAGGCCGGCCTCAATCTCCTGCGCGTCTTTGACGGAGCGACCGCGGCCGAGATGGATTGATTTTTTAATGAAGCCAAGTGCGAACGGAGCTCTCGAGACCATCACCTGAGCAAGCTCGAGCGCTGCTTTAAGTGCTTCGCCGTGCGGCACGACTTTAACAACGAGTCCGACGGCCATCGCCTCTTGAGCATTCAACATATTTCCAGTGAGAGCGAGTTCCAAAGCTTTAGCAGTTCCGACAAGTCGCGGAAGTCGAACGGTTCCGCCGAATCCGGGGATCAGCCCAAGTGTGCATTCCGGTAGGCCAAATTTTGCTTTTTCGCTCGCAACAATCATGTCGCACGCGAGTGCGAGTTCAAGTCCACCGCCAAGTGCGAATCCGTTGACCGCTGCTATCACCGGTTTTGCGAGATCTTCGAGTCTTGAAAAGACGGCCTGACCCGCGAGCGCAAAATCGTTTGCGTCTTTTGCCGTCATCGTTTCAAAACCTTTGATGTCAGCGCCCGCGACAAAAGCCTTTTCGCCTTTACCTGTGATCACCAAAACACGCACGTCGTGATCGGCTTCGACGAAATCGATAAGTCCGGCGATCGACCGCAGCGTTTCGCCGTTCAATGCGTTCATCGCTTCTGGACGAGCAATCGTCGCGATGAGGACCGCGCCTTCGCGCGCCAACTCGATATTTTGCAGTTCAGGTAAATTCACCGGGACCTCCAGGGATCCAGGGTACCTGCTTCCTTTTTGCGGAATTCGAGCGAATTCCGCAAAAAGGAAGCAGGTACCTTCGTTTTAGTACGTGTAGACGCCGCGGCCCGATTTTTTGCCGAGCCAACCAGCTTCGACATATTTTGTCAGGAGTGGGCACGGTCGATATTTCGAATCGCCAAGACCGTCATGCAACACATTCATAATCGCAAGGCACGTGTCGAGTCCGATGAAATCGGCAAGTGCAAGTGGTCCCATCGGCTGATTCGTTCCAAGCTTCATGGCCTCGTCGATACCTTTTGGTTCAGCGATGCCTTCGTACAATGCGAAGAAGGCTTCGTTGATCATCGGCATCAAGATGCGATTCACGATGAAACCTGGCATGTCACGGCCTTCGATAAACACTTTTCCCATTTTTTCCGCTAAGCCGGCGACCGCAGAGAATGTTTCTTTCGATGTCTGAAGACCGCGAATGCCTTCAACGAGCGTCATCAACGGGACGGGATTCATAAAATGCATGCCGGCAACTTTATCGGGACGCTTTGTTGCCGCCGCGATTTTCGTAATCGAAATCGACGACGTGTTGGTGCACAAAATCGCATCCGCTTTCGCCACGCGATCAAGTTCGCCAAAGATTTTGATTTTGAGATCGACGTTTTCCGTCGCTGCTTCAACGATCATATCGCAAGAGCTCAAAGCAGAAATTTCGTTCGCCGTTTTGATTCGTCCGAGCAACTGAGTTTTTTCTGCTTCGGACATTTTTTCTTTTTTGATTAAACGATCGCAGCTGCCGGCAATCGTCTTCATGCCTTTATCGATAGCTGCAGCCGATACATCGACCATCAGAACGCTAATACCAGCGCCGGCTGCGACTTGCGCAATACCGTTACCCATTTGACCTGCACCGACAATACCGAGATTTGAAATCACGTTAACCCCATTTGCTTTGGCTTTGGAGTTAACAAATAGGGCGATGCCCCTCAAGACCTATTCGGGCAAGTCAGGAGAAAAACGCAAAACAAATTCGACACGATGTCGCGGCTCTGTTTGCCCGGCGACGGGTACTTCCGTCCACTCTTTTGTCGCGACGAGGATGCCGCGCAGTGATCGTTTGAGCGCACCTGGCAAAATGTAATGCATGATGCCGATGCCCGCTTCGTGAACGAGATCATTTGACACTTGCGTATCGGGATCGAGCGCTTCGCCGCGCAACAAAAATCCCCACTGATTCCATGGTTCGTACTCAAGGTCGAATCTTATCGCGCGCAAGCGCCGTGTTCGAGAATCTTGCAGGATTTCTCCGCCGAATGTGTCGAGTTCGAAACCAAATCGACGATCGAGTCCACTGCCGCGTTCGCCATCGCCGATGATCCAAGTTGAAGCCATGTGAAAGCCGCCGAAGCGAAGTCGCGAGCTTTGATCGGGATCAAGTTCAGAAACGAGTGAAGCTGTTGTGCCTGCAGGATGTGTCGATGCCGGCGTCGTGCGACCCACTTGTCCACTCGCACCCCAGCGCCATTGCGAACGCGCGGACCGCTGTCGATACTCCCATCGTGCCGTCATCCACATTTCGCGATCGCGATCGTCGCCGGATTCTCCGTTGTGAACAAACCAGTCCGAGAAGAATCCACCGGCCGCAACAGAGTAACCGATGCCGATATCGCGAAGACCGATCAGTCCACGACGCAAAATAAGTGGTCGCAGCCAGCGGCGTTCCGATTCAATTGCATCTTCGAGGCCGAACGTAATTGGAATGAGTCCGAGTCGGAATCTTCCCCAGCTGCCGGTGACTCCTGCAAACGCATCGATCAATGCCGGATCCGAAGCGCGTTCCACATTTGAAAGCGGAGCATAACGAAGTTGGCGCGAGATAAGCGATCTTGTTCCGATCGCGATCTGTGCTTCGACCCGTGTCGAATTTCGATTGCGATCGACGGATGCCCATCCGGTCCATCGACCGCCGAAGCTCGCACTCGATAATAGAAATTCGCCCTCGCGCGGTTCGCGGAACGAACCTCCGCCCTCGAGCCAAGGTGACAACCATTCGAAGTCGCCCCAACGTTCGTTGACTGGAGCATCAACGGAATTTGCCGTCGCGGGACTCGAAAAAAGCGTGACCGCCGTCACAGCGCAAACCGCTGCCAACCCGACTAAGGCACAGAAATGATCTGGATAGCGTCTATCTCGCTGCATCAAACTCATTACCTAAAGATTAACCAGTCAAACTAGAGAGGTAAATGCGAATGTTCAAATACGGACGACCAGAATCACAATTCGGGAAAAGGTACCTGGTACCTTTTTGCATGCTGCTGTCTGTTACTTTCGGTACTGCTTTCGTTCCGTCTCGAGCGAACGCGGACGTCCCCGTCTACCTCAACCTCGAAAGTCGTTTTCCGTCGGGTGTTCACCCTCGCGACTGGTTGGAAGCCCGAACCAAAGAAACGCAAGTTCAGCGTTGGTTCCGAGTTGTCGTGAATGGATCGTACGGATGGCTCGCTGAAGATCATGTTTTAACAGCGGTGAAATTGTCTTCGATCGCACGCATGGTGCACGACGAACCGGATCGCTCGCTGCCGTTCATGGATTCCCTGCGCAATCGGCGAATTCCCAAAGGCTCTCAGGTGATCATTCTAGAGACTGCGGGTTCGTGGTCACGAGGTCGCGTTCTAGGAGAAGATGCACCCAATCACGACTCTTGGATTTTGAACGAGGCGCTGACGCGCGACTCAGGAATTCAAATCGAACGCGGAGTTACATTTCGAGAAGCGCCGCTTCGACTAAGTCCGAAAAAAACGGCGAAGACGATCGATCGCTGGCCAGCCTTCAAGCAGATTTCGATTGTTAACTCGGTCGCGAACACAGCTGGCGAATGGATCGAAGTTCAAATTGAAAACGGAACTGCGTTCATCGAACGCACAAACGTTTGGCTGCCGCAGGATCTGAAAGACGGCTCGGTCCGCGCTCTTCAACCTGGACTTGAGTTGAGGTCGTCGCCTTTACCGAATGCCGACATCGTTCGCCGACTTGTCGGCACCGAAGTGCTGAAGATCGTAACTTCAAAATACCTGCGCTGGGGAAAAGTAAAAGTGCCTGAGCACGGATGGCTCTGGTGGCCGATTTCTGAAGATCGTCTCGATGGACCGAATTCTATTCCGCCACTGAAATTGACGACGCAAGATCTGCTTGGTCGCGCGATTTACGACATGGCGACAAGTCAGTCAGTGCCAGGCTTACGTTTCGCGAGCGCAAAAGGAATTTTCAAAAGTCGCGACGGAATTCAATGGTCGATGATTCCAAAATTTGAAAATGGTAACTATCCAATCGCGGTCGCTAAGGGCGGACTCGTCATTGTCGGTCCTTACGTTTCGAGCGATCACGGTGAAAATTTCGAACAGTGGATTCGTTGGGATCGTCTCGTCGAAGCATTGAAACGCGAAACCGGAGCACCTCCTCCGCGTATGCGAATTTCAAAGTTGCAAGCGCTCGACGCGGATGGAAGAGCGATCGAACTGACCCTCGATATCGGCCGCTCGAAACCGGTTCAGATTGAGACACGCGATCGCGGTCTCAGCTGGAAACTACGCTGAGGAAAAGCTCGCGGTTTCTCTCAAATGTGGCGGTTACGCTAGCTGTGCTTATCCGCGCGAGCTTCCGCTTGAAGTGCCGCATATCCCTCGACCATTTTCACGTTTGTGCGTTCGAGCAGGTCGATAGCGACTTCGGGACGAACGGGTTCACCGATCGAGACTGGCTTCTCGATTGGATAAATCGGATCAAGCACGCGTACACGAATCGTTCTTCGCATGCGTCCGAGGTTCACGAGAA
>JAYSYF010000079.1:0-6199 GCA_043716655.1 Bdellovibrionales bacterium
CGCTCGGGCCGCACCACTTATAAGTGTTAAAACAGGGTGGATTTCGACGTCGTCTGGCGAGAGCACCACTTATAAGTGGTAATACCCTGCGGGATTTGATGCCTTCTCTGATTTTAACACCACTTAAAAGTGGTGCGCACTGATCACGACCACTTAAAAGTGGTGTTCGCGGAACACGCCCTTCGAAACGCTACGAAAATACCACTTATACGTGGCGCGCTGGTCTCAAGGTGAGACTCGCAAACGCCGAAGAAGCTGTATGGCATTCGGTCAGGGAACCACAGGTCTTATCGTCGCATTGATCGTTGCACTCAGTTCGGGTGCCGCGTTCATCATTTGTTTCCGCGAATTTGTGCGCGAGATTTTGAGTCGAGAACAGCCGCAGTTCACCGGTTCAAGATTCACGAAGTCGCTTCGAAAAAATCGGAATGTACTTCTAGATGATGGCGGCGGGTATGTTGTCGCTGATGACATCTTTGACGAATTGCTCAAACGTCGAAACGAAGTCAGTGGATCACGTCGCGAGTGGCGCGATCCGATTTCTTATTTGATGACGGTTGCATTCTTGGGAATCGTCGCCGCTGCCGGCTTCATCGCGGGCCTCAGTCACTTCGCCTGACCCGTTAGGCAGTCCTATCGGTTATTCGCCGACGTAGTTTCTCATCTTCATAATTTCGAATGCGGGCTTGGGTTCAAGTACGCTTGATTCGGTCATGTAATATTCAAGGAAGCGAATTGGATCGGCGCCGGGTTCGGCCGTTTCTCGAAGCGAAACCGAAGCTTGAATCAAAAATTTCCACCAGCCGCCCTGGCCAGGCTCTGACAAATCGTTCATCGCGAGATCCAGTAACTGGGTGCCGATGAAACCTTTAAGATCGGTTCCAGACCACTTCGTGTCGATCGCAAAAATAACTTGGTCGACAATTCGTCGACGCGCCTCGAGCTCAACGCGCTCGCCGTCGAGGCGACCAATTTCGAGAAGTGGTGCATCGACATCCGAATTGTCACGCTTTAGCGTAACGCCCGCGAGTGTCGCGACCTGCTTTTTCTGACTTGAAATTACGGCTTCGTCTTCTGCGATCACTCGTCCGCGCCAGTCGCGCAGACTTTTGAGAGCATCGGCTTTTGTAATCGCGGGTGCTGAATGTGCCTGCGGGCAGGCAAGCGTGCAGGCGAACGCGATTATGATGGCGAACGGCAAGATCATCGTTGCTCGTCCCGATGTGCAGTTTATGAGGGTGTTGATAAAACGCGTTTTCATAGCTGAAGACTCAAGAAGCAGGGTTGGGGCCAGGACGAAGCCTCACTTATTGAATTTGGCCTCTGTTTTTCGCCACTTATCGTCGCTTAGGCCGCAGCCTAAGCCGCTGTTGGTCACTCGAGGATCACCTTCACGTTATGAGTTGCGCCGTCGTCGATCAGCCGAATGCCGGCAGCCGGGTCCACATGAATTCCGTCGACTTGAATAGATCGCACCCCACGTGAGCGCTTATTTGGATTCTCGACACGAATTTCATAGAGACTTTTGCCGTACTTATAGGTGGCCTCATAACCGGGCCACTCGGTCGGTAGCGTTGGATTAATGATCAACCGGTTGCCGTCTTTGAACTGAAGTCCGAGGATAGTTTCTATCCCTGTTCTGTAGAGCCAAGCTGATGCTCCGGTGTACCAGGTCCAACCACCTTCGCCGGCCTTGTCGCCTCCATAAATGTCAGCGGCAACGGCGTAGGGCTCGGCTTTGTATCGAGGGTCTGAAGCGTGGGTTGTCGGCAGCATGCTCTTGTACAATTCATAGGCCAAATTACCGTCCCCGAGTTCCGCAACGGCTCTTGGTAACCAGCTGGTGCCATGTGTGTACTGAGCGTTGTTTTCTCGTAGGCCCGGGGGATAGGCGGCTAAAGATCCTCCCCAAGATTCCTTTTCCAAAGTTTGATTGAACAGCAGAATCATTTTGTCTTCTGGTTTGTACAAATCGGTGACAGCACTTTTCACAGCCAGCGCCGTTTTCTCTGGGGAAGCTCCCTTGGATAAGGCGGCCCACGCTTGGACGATCGCATCGTTGAATGCTACTATTTCACCGCTATCTGCAAATGCGCGAACGTAATGGCGTCCGTTCCACGCGTGTTTATCAAGGTTCTGCCGAAGTTTTGAGGCTTCAGTGGAATATCGGTTTGCCGTCGCTATATCACCGTGATTTTTAGCGACGCCGGCAAATTTGTTCAGGACATCGTACAGGAAGAATCCGAGCCATACGCTTTCGCCTTTTCCTAAGTGGCCGACTCGGTCCAATCCATCATTCCAATCGCCTTTACCCATCAAGGGTAAGCCATGTTCTCCCATTCTTTCAGTGAGCACCAAATCGATCGTTCTTTTTGCGTGATCATAAACAGTGGCTTTCGTTTTGCTGTAACCCATGACTTCGACGAAATCGAGTTCACCTGGCTTGAGGTCTCGGCTGGCAACCGAGAATGGTGTGAGTTCATTTAAAATCGCGGCATCACCCGTGACTTCGATATATCGAGCCGTTGCGAGGGGCAGCCATAAAAGATTGTCGCTGATCGTCGAGCGCTGACCCAAATTGTTATGCGGGTGCCACCAATGCTGAACATCGCCTTTTTCAAACTGATGGCGAGTGGATTCGAGGATGTGTTTTCTGGCCTGGGACCAGTGAACTTTGTGACCGCTGCTGGTTAAATTCATAACTGTCTGCAGCTGATCTCGAAATCCGTATGCTCCGCCAGATTGGTAGTAGCCCGAGCGAGCTAGGAAATGGGCGAAATAGGATTGATAGGGAAGCCAGGTGTTTAGCATTCTGTTGAGTGAACTGTCAGGAGTCCGCACCTGCAGACCGCCGAGCAGTTTATCGATGCTAGACATCTGTGACTTGCGTTCGCTTTCGAGTTTCGCGTTGCTATCGTAGAATTTTAAATAGCGATCGGCCGCTTCGCGATTTTCTGCTAGGCCGACCACAAACGAAATCTTTTTTTCCTGGCCTTGCGGGACTTTGAGATCCACGGTCAAACCCGAAAAAGGGTCATTCGCGGTTTTAAACATCGTGTTCTTTCGAACTTTGACACCGTCGCCGACGACACTATGAAAGGCGACGGATTCTGGCGTCATTGCATCCGGTGATTCGGCGGTAAATACCCGGCGACCGGCATCATACTTCACAACGGTTTCACTGGCCGTCGTTGGATAGTTTTTGCCCATGGCCCATTTGATAAAACTTGAGAGCTCGAGTTCGACGTCGACTTGAGTTTCATTTTTGACAGTGATTTGCCAAGCTTCTAGCGGATTTTTTCTGGCCACGAACATCTTCATCGCCATCGACAAGCCATCTTTTCCTTTGAACCGATACTCGATATAGCCTGGCGCGACTTCGACTTCGTAATGGCCATCTTTCGATGGTGCCGGGTTTGGAGTGATCGACCAACTCTCTCCGCTTTTTTTGTCTTTAACGATGACGCCTCTTACGGGGGACTCTGTTGTGGCGTCGGGAATATACGGAGTGACCCGAGCCTGTTGGCTATTGGATCCAAAACTATAGACCCAGCCGGTATGAGTCGCCACAAATCCATACTTGCCGTTGGAGACAACCATCGACCAAGGTTTCTTCGGAGCAAACGGATTTTCGATAATGAACTTTCCGCCCTCCGCCCAACGCCCGATTTTCTCTGGTGGAATATCTAGATGATTCGCTTGCTCGGGTTTACCGCTGATCCTAACCTGGCGATTGGTTCTTCTAGATAGTTCACCCATGCGGTCATAGGTCGCATCCGGAGGAAGAGTCGGGACACCATGCTTCGCCGCAATCAGTTTGCCGGTTGTGGGACCGGCTACGTCACTGGTGGCGCTTGCAATGAGTTGGGGAATGAGCGCTTCACTGTCGGTAAAGCCAAGCACGAAGGTGACTTCTTTTGAATTGCCGGCGGCAACAGTTACCGTCTTTGAAAGTGCTGCAGCGGGATCGAGTGTTGCGCCAAACTCTCCCTTTGATTTCTGTTGAAAAACAGACTGAGGCGCGGACAAATTTCCGAGACGACCTAGAAAATGTGTGCGACTGCCATCCGCACGATCAGCCCCCCCCGGAGTTTCATTGCCAAGACCTAGATATCCGAAGGGCTGTCGCTCTTGTTCGGCACCTTGCATTGTTCGCCGCCGAGCTGTAACGATTCGGCCGCTTTTGTCGAGACTGGTGAGAGTGAACAAATTCCGATAGACGGGATGATTAAGATACGCGTTCACGTCATCCATGATCCAATCGAGATATCCAGTCACCTCAAGCTCCCGGTCCGAGCCGGTACGATTCGTAATTGTTACTTTTGAAACCTTCGTTTTGCTGGCTGACGATATCGAAATCTCGACGGACACATCAATACTTCCTCCCCCAGGTTGGGGAAAGGTGTAGTCAAAGTGTTTCGCCCCATTCGCCCGGCGAACGGGCTTTGGTGCTTTCAAGGTCAAAGGTAAAAGCTGATTGGATTTTACGTCTCGAACATAAAAGACTTCGTTGTGAGAAAGCGCAAAGTTTTTGCCAAGCCAGGTCGAGCCGCCGATTCCCGGAGCATGCGCAACGAACTCACCATTGCCGATGATTTCGGATTTTCTGTAGTTCACCTTTGGTTCGTATGCATACGCGTTGCTGGCGGTATTTTTAGCAACGTGCTTTTTGTTCGAGGGCTGCTTGTAAGCATCGCTCGCGGTATTTAATAATTTTTCGAGCGTATGACTTTTGTTATATTCAGATTGATGTACCCAATCCGCAGCGAAGTCTTTATGAAGATGATTCGCAAGGGCGACAAAACCCATTCCAATATGGTGAGCATAAAACTGTGGTGTGACGTGGTATTCCAAATCACGATCCCGGCCTTTAACCGTGACGGACTCGAACTGTCCGTATCGTTCGCGAAGACCCAATTTATCCATCGCCTTGAGATTTTCAAACACCGCCACTGGCGCAAGGCCTGCGGCCATTTGACTCGCGTAGGGTGCGATAACTTGGTCGCCGGTTGTCGTAAATTCCTTCGATTGTGATAAAGATCTGACTCCCCACGCCGCATAACCTCGCGATGTGTTCGAATTGGCTTCGGACTTACCCCATATTCCGCCAACAGTGTCTGCCATTTGCAGTCTTAAAGCCTGGTTGTCGGCTTCGCCAAGAGGCGTGCCTTCATGTTTCATTAGCAATCGTGGAGTCAGGTATTCGAACATCGTCCCAGTGTAGCTTTGAAATTTCAGTTCGGGATTGGATTCAATATTTGTAAGTTCATTTCCGAGTTTACTTTTTAATCCTGTCCACGCCGTCTGTGGAATATGACCTAGCATGATCGCAATTACATAGGCAGAACGGGCTTCAGAGATGAGCATGTCGTAGTGGCCGGAAGTGAAGTTAAGCTTGCCGTCGTTGACCTGAGCGCCGTGATAAAGCGCATTTTTCTTAGCATCAAACAAAACATCGAAGCGCATTCCTTCGACTATATTTTCTAGATCACGGACGAGAACAGGATCTGCGCGGCCAACGGCTGTAATCGTCGCAACTAGAAACGCGGATAAATTTCCGTTATCAACTGTCGATACAAAACGATCGCCTATTTCTAGGGGTTTTCCGTTAATGCTATACCAGTTATAAAGATGTTCGACTCGAAGTCCGTTCACAACTTGCGTAAATTTGGGTAACTTCTTGATGGTCGACACGGTCTGACGCAGTCGCGTCAGCGCTTCTTGCAGACTGATCAAACCGATTTTGTGGGCTGCCATCGTCGACAGCATGTAGAGTCCAATGTTGGTTGGCGAAGTCCGATAGTCGACTGTCAGCGGTTTGCCATTTTCAATTTTTACATTGTCAGGCGGAAGGAAGTTCGTCGTGGCGTTCACATTGTCGGCATAGAACCGCCATTGGTCTTTCGCGAGTTGGCGAAAGTAAATGGCTGCTGCCGCAGTCGGCGAGTGCGATTTGCTTTTCGGTGATGTGAAGAGGACCGAGCAATTGGGTCCCTTGGCATCTGCCGACGCAGGAAAGCCCAAAATACTGAAAACCAGTAAAGTCGCAAATATCACATGCTTCATGGGTTGCCCAGGGGTGCAAATTGGGAACCCAGCTGTAGACCGGCTGAGCTGATTGAAATCACTCAGGTGACCACTGAGTTGACATGAGCGCCTATTTGTCAGGCAGTCCGAGTAAACTTGAATTGCCTAGGGT
>JAYSYF010000080.1:0-6146 GCA_043716655.1 Bdellovibrionales bacterium
CTTCAACAGGCTCGCAGAAACACTGACAATGCTATTGGTTTAATTCAGGTCGCCGAAGGCGGTTTGTCGGAACAAAATAACATTGTCGTGCGACTTCGCGAGATTGCCGTGCAAGCCGCGAGCGACACGGTCAGCGATAACGAACGTGAATTTCTCGACACCGAATTTCAAGGTCTCATAGCGGAATCCGACCGAATCGCCGAGTCCACACGGTTTGGTCAGAAACAGCTTTTAACTGGTACAAACGAAAATTTTGATTTTTGGGTCGGAGTCAGTGGTGACACGAAAACTGACGTCATCAGTTACAAACTCGATGCGAACACAAAAGCATCTTCGCTTGGTATCGACGGAACCGGTGTCGCCGACAAGAGCGATGCCGAAAGTTTTTTAAAGGAAGTCGATAACAGTCTCATCATTCTCGCAAATGCCCGCGCTGGATTCGGCGCGATTCAAGGTCGACTCGAAATAGCGGGCAACAACTTGGACACGCAGTACGAAAACATCGCCGCAGCTCATTCGCGAATCGCGGATGTCGATGTCGCCGAAGAGTCGACGAATCTTGCGCGCGCTCAAATCCTTTCCGATCTTGGAGTGTCCGTCCTTGCTCAAGCGAACCAATCCGCAAGTCGCGCACTAAAACTCCTCTAGGACTCGAGGTACCTGCTACCTTTTTAAATGCAAAAAGGTAGCAGGTACCTCGACGTCGTGTCTCAGATTTCTGCGTCACCTTGGTCTAGGGCCTAGACCAAACACATCAGTTCAAAAAATATTTTTTCTGCCCTTCGCTTGTGATCACGCGGAGAAGACGCGCTGCGTCCAAAACTAGACTCGACCTAGGTCTAAAGCTTCCTGGACCAAAGCCGAGAAGTAGTTCGTACGGACAATTGGAAACACATTGGGGCAGTTTTAAAGAGCAGCGTTTCGGCAGTCATCGAAACAACACTCCTTAGACCAGTTCCTCAGGCACCGAGAATCGGACCAGTCACCCGAAACTCGGATCGCCTGAGGCGTCCCACGATGAACGGAAAAACAAAGTTCAATGCATTCCGGGGAGGGCTCTGGAATGCGCCCGCATGCGATGGTCGCAGGCGGCTGTGGGCTCGTCATAAGCTTTGGCGAGAAGGAGTAGGTAGGTATGGGTCTAAGAATTTCCACCAACGTTGCGGCGATCAACGCACAACGACAGTTAGGGACGCAGCAAACTCGGGGAGCACACGCTCTGGCCGCTTTGTCTTCTGGTAGTCGCATCGTTTCTGCAGCGGACGACGCTGCGGGCTTAGCGATCTCGGAGAACATTAAAGGTCAGACGCGAGGCTTAGCGATGGCTCGTCAGAACTCATTCAACGCCATTTCTCTGGTGCAAGTATCAGAAGGTGGTCTCGGCGAGATCAACAACATCTTGATTCGTTTACGAGAACTCGGCGTTCAAGCCGCTTCCGACAACATCGGTGATCAAGAGCGTGAGTTCTTGGACCAGGAAGTTCAGCAGCTCGTGCAAGAATCCGATCGTATCGCAAAAACGACACGCTTCGGTTCTAAACTACTGCTCGATGGAACAGGTGAAGAGCTCGAGTTCCACGTCGGACCATTCGCTGGCGACGAAAACGTTATTCGATACAAAATGTCGGCAGACGCGACGACTTCGAAATTGGGCATCGACGGAGTCGATGTGGCATCGAAAGGAAGTGCTCGTTCACTTCTTGGTTCGGTCGACGAAGCGTTAAACGAAATTGGTAAAATGCGCGCCGACTTCGGTGCCGTACAAAGCCGATTGAATACAACGACCAGCAACCTCGACATCCAGTTCGAAAACTTATCGGCAGCTTATTCGCGAATCCGCGATGCCGACGTCGCGCACGAGTCTGCAGAACTTGCGTCAGCGCAAGTGCTGCAACAGGCGGCGGTTTCCGTGATGGCGCAGGCGAACCAACAACCAGCGCAGGCGCTCCGTCTGATTTCTTAATATGACAGTCTGATGAAAGAGCGCGCGCTTTGTGAAAACAGGCGCGCTCTCTGTAAAACGCTTGGCTCAAGTGATCTCTGACTGCTTTGCAGGTGTCAGGGATCGTCTGAATGCTTCTCGGCGTGTAACTCTCTACTGAATCAGTGGAGCTTGGTTACTGCTACAGAGGCCCTGCGACTGTCGTAAGGCAGATTTAGTTGAAATAAAAATGGGTCCGGCGCGCGGGGTTTGACGCGTCGATAATCCCAAAAGTTAAGTGAAGTTCTTAGTGAGTCGTGGCCCACAGACGACGACTCTCAAGCCCGGCCCCGAGAGGATCTCCTCTCGGGGTTTTTTTTGACGACTTTGCCAATTTAATTTTTAGCTTTGCGCCCGAGTGATCTGAATCTGTAGAACGTTTGTGTTCCGATTTAAAATCAATCACGGGAGTTTTCATGACCAAGTCCGCTTCGGTTATCAAGTTCGTCGGCGCTGCGATTCTGTCTGTACTGATTTCGTCTGGAACTGCGCAGTCGATGACTGTCGATACACAGAAAGTTGTGAAATCCGGCCCAGTATCTAAAGTAAAATTGGAAGTTGAAGTTCCGCGATCAGGTGCGGGTCCGACAGCTCTCGACATTTTGTTCGTCGTCGACGATTCCGGTTCGATGACCGATCACCAGGCTAAATTGCTGGCGAACGTCAGCGAACTCGTTCGTGCTTCGCGAGACTCGGGTCTCAATCTTCACGCCGCAGTGATCACGACGAACATGGATACACAGCCTTGGAACCCAGCGCCTGGCATTAGCTGGGCCGGCCAGTTTGCTGGTGTCGTCAAAAAAGTCGCGGCAACTCGAGACGGAGATTTTGAGACGATCCTCGCCGACAATTTGAAAAGTGCGATGACTACGATGGGGTCAGGAACCGAACAGCCTTTCGCAGCGGTTCAGGCCGCTTTGTCGGAACCACTTCTTTCGGGAGTGAACACAGGCTTCTTGCGCGATGGCGCGGGACTCGCGATCTTTGTTCTCACGGACGCTGACGATCAGTCGCAAATGAAAGTTCCAGACTTCGTCGCGTTCTTAAGGAACTTGAAATCGAAAGCTCCGGTAACAATGCACGCGGCCTACATGCCGTCGAATGATCCAGCAGCCGCGCGTTCTGGCGAACCGCTTCCATTACGAATCGAAGAGACACTGACGGCGTTCGGCACAATGGCTGATTCGGTTAGCCTGATGGACCCGTTGTTCGCATCGAAACTAAAATCGATCGGTGAAGGTTACGAAATCGCTGGTCTTCGTGTTGTTCAATTGAAAATCGCTCCAGTTGTTTCGACGATGAAGCTCACATACGGGACCGAAACATTCGACGCCGGTGATCTGTCGTACGGTTGGACTTACAACTCGAAGAAGATGGAAGTTCTGTTGGGCGAGCAGATCGATTGGCTTTCTCAGCCGGTCGGCACTCCGCTCGTAATTAAGTACACTGCGAAGTAAAAAATTCGTGAGCACGCCTGAGAACGACAGCGCAGGCGGAGCCGGAGCGACATAATCAACTTTCGCCGATTGACCATCTGACAAGTCGGTCGGCTTCCGCCCACGCTTTAAATACCAAGTACTCTTGATGGCGTGGGTGAGATTTGCGGTGAACCGCTTCTTCTTCCCAATTCAATGGCGAGCGGTCCCAGCGTTCGAAGTTCGTGAATTTGACGTTGTCGACATTTAATCGACGTCCAAGTTCGACAAAAGCCTTCGCACTCTTTAGATTTTCGGCTCGCAAAGTGAAGTTCAACTGAAGGTAGTCGAATCGTCCCGAGCGACGGCCTTGGCTCATCCACTCGAGATTTCTCATCAAACGATCCCAGTCACCACCGCGCACAGTCGCATAAGTTTCAGGGTCGCCTGCGTCCATGCTGACACTCACTCGGCGAATGAATGAGGTGCCGGGACTTAGTTCGCGGTCCGCGGTTTCGTCGAACAGCGTTCCGTTCGTCAGAAGTTGAATGAGGCGGAGACGCGGCCACGCTTCTTTATTGATCGAACGTAAAACTCCGCGCATCCATGGGCTGAAAAATACTTCGCCGTCGCCGGCAAGTTTCAGTATCTCGAGTGTCGGTCGCGCGCGCTCCAATATTTTTTCTGTTTCGAGGATCACTGCTTCTTCACCCGCATCTAGTTTCAAAATCGGGTGTGGTCGACAACTCGCACAACTTAAGTTGCAGCGTGCATCTTGCGCAATTGTGATCGACGTCGGGCCGTCGGGCATATCAGTCAGACCGGCGATCGCAGCTTCGCGGTTCTTTTCTGAAACGGGAGCTTCGACTTGGTACGACCGAAGAAGTTCGTCGACGGCGATCGGCTGCACGCGACAGCGATCGACACGGCAAAGCGAGTAGTCTTCATTCAATAGCCGGCGGCGCAGCTCTTGGGCGGCCGGACCATTCCAAGCATCTTCTCCGACCGGAAGTTTTCGGAATTCTTCGGTCAGATAGTCGTTGCAGCAGGGGATAAATCGATCGCGCCACGCTTCCATTCGTGAGAACGGAAACGGGCAAATCTTTTTTGAGCCTGTGTTCGAAGCCGAAATCATACATCAAGGTTAGCGGCGGCGCGGCTCGTCGTCACTGGGCAAAGCTCGAAACTGCATCGAAACGATGGTAATCGCTGTCATGCGCATTCTATCGACGAACACCGGCAAAACTAAAAGTTATGAATTCGAAGGCGCGACCATCGAGTCCTCGATGCGCCGCGAGCCGACGCAAGATGGCTTGTCGATTTATTTCGATCGTGTCGACGGCGATAAGTTTGCCGTCGAAAAACACCATGGAATTAAAGAATCGGTGGTCTACGCATTTTCTGCTTCGACGTTCCCGGACTTCGCCCGCCTCTATACACAAGACGTTACCGCAGGAAACGTCGGCGAGAATCTAACGATCGATGAACTTGATGAATCGAAGTTGATTATAGGCGACGAGTACGAAGTCGGCACCGCACGTCTGCGAGTGTCTGGGCCGCGCTATCCGTGCAATCGCCTTAATTTCTGTTTTCAGCGCAAAGATGCGATGAACTTATTCGGAAGTTACGGCAGACCCGGAGTTTACTTTCAGGTCGTTCGTGAGGGTCGCACCGTCGTCGGAGACGTTTTGAAACTTGTTAATCAAGCCGGCGGAGACATTTCCGTTCTCGACCTGTTCGATGGACTCAACGCTTTGAAAGAATATACGTCGGGTCGAAAAACCCTTTCGGAGTTCAAACCGGTTCTGGATCGGGTGCTGAACAGCACGCATATACCGGAGTATCTCCGCGCCAAATTTCAAAAAGCGCTCTGATCCACGCTTGTGTGACCAGACTCGACTTTCGGCAACCTCGACGTTCGGTTGATCGAGTCGAGTCGGGTTTCATCTATATACACTTGCGCGTTTCGCACGGGGCGTTCGTCTAGAAAACCACGATCAACGTCGTGGAAATTTCGCGCGCACTGAATTTTCACGAGACCATGGTCTAGTTTGCGTCGAAAAAACCACGACTGAGGTCTAGTTCACCTCGACTCGACTTTAGTGGGCCCGGACCTCGCCGAAAGGTGTGTTGTAAGGCTCGACAGAACAAAGGTCGAGTGGACGAGCGAAGCCGAAAGTGTGACTGCAATCGGTAGCTGCAACGACTCCACTTCGAAAAGTGTTTTGAAAGAAACTTGCACCAATGTGTTTAACCCAAGGGCGCCAAATTTTCTGCGAAAGCGGGAGGACGGCGCCTCCGGGATCCCTCGAAGTAGGATTCGAGGCCTCGGTCGCAGCAGGAGCTGCCAGTTGTACGTGCCGTGTCGCAAAGACGACCGGTCAAGGAGAGTCCCATGGGTCTACGAATCGCTACGAATATTTCTTCGATCACAGCACAGCGCTCACTCGCTGGAAGCAGCCGCGAAATGCAAAAGTCTTTCGCGCAATTGTCTTCTGGTTCGCGAATCACCAAATCAGCAGATGATGCTGCCGGTCTCGCAATCAGCGAAAACTTGAAATCTCAAATCCGCGGTTACGCACAAGCGGGCCGAAACGCGATGGACGGCGTATCTTTGATCCAAACAGCAGAAGGTGGATTGAACGAGATCTCGAACATCCTCACTCGTCTTCGTGAGCTTGGTGTTCAGGCCGCTTCAGACACAGTCGGTGAAACAGAACGCGGATTCTTGAATAAAGAAGTCGTTCAGC
>JAYSYF010000009.1:0-2529 GCA_043716655.1 Bdellovibrionales bacterium
TCGCATGGAGTTTGGCGATGAACCCGACTCCGTCTGATTTATCGGTCTTTGCGGCTCTTACGCCACCTGATCAGGCGATCGTGCGACAGCTTGTCGAGCAGAAGGACCAACTGCCATCCGAACTGGAAGACCTCATCGAAGAGGGTCGAAGGAACCAAGAAATGGCACGACCTGGAACTCCGACGAACGAATCGTTTTAACGGCGACGGTGGATTTTAATGTGGCTAAGCGAACTTACCTCATTTTATTTAGTTTTTTGGTCGTGGGATTTTTCTCGCGTCACTGGTGGCAAGGTTTCTTTATGAATAAACAAGTCGCGCTACTTAATGTCTACATACCCGTGGGAACGGCGAAGTTTCCAGATCCAGCTAAGATTCAAAACACCGGGCAGTGGTATCTTCTCGGACATATTTCGTCGAGTCTCGCGCGTTTTGACCACATCACCGGATCGTTTGAGCCGATGCTCGCCGATTACGAAATCTATGCGAATGGGATTCATTCGTTCACGCTTCGCGAAGACGCGAAATTCAGCGATGGTTCAGCCGTGCAAGCCGGCGACGTCGTTGCGTCGATCAAGCGTCTTTTGATTCGAAAAACATCAACGCACTTTCCGCTTTGGGAATATATTGAGGGTTGTGAAAGTCTTAGGTCGTTAAGCGACCCATGCACCGGCCTAAGGGCGGTCGGTTCGAAGCGTATTGAAATACGACTCAAACATCACGTCGAGTCGTTCTTACTTCAGATGTCTTCGCCCGAATCTGGAATCTGGGCCGAGAGCGAAATCGATCCGGTCACACTCGAAATTAAGGCTACGAAATATTCTGGCCCTTACTCCCTTGGCGCGGTGGATGAAGGTGGATTCACGCTGATCAGAAATCCATCCAACGTCATCTCAAAAGAATTTACGAATTCGCCGCTGACGATTCGACTTCGCATCATGAAATCCGATGTTGCCCGGACCGAACTGGAAAACGGAAACATCGATTTACTTGTGCGCAGTCATAATCCTTATGAGGCACTTCGGACAGGCGACTCGGGTATTGAGGTTTTTCGCTCGTCACCTTCGACGTTACTCTATTTGCATGGAGCAGGATCGAAACCGAAAAATCTACTCTCCCGAGAATTCGTCGAGGCTCTCTGGAAGAACAACACCGATAACGGCATCTCTCCCGCTGATACTTTTCTTCCGTTTGATCCGGCAATGTCATTAACAAGAGCCGAGTTCTTGACGGCTCTTGCGCCGCGTTCAGAGATTCATACGGCGAAACCCGTTCGCGTTGGAGTTCCTTGGACGTATCTTTCGAAAGGATTCTACGACTTCCTAACAGCGACCGCAAAATCAGCAGAGCTGCCGTTTGAAATAGTCGAACTGACCCGTGAAGAATGGATCGCGGCGCTCGAGCAAGGCGAAGCACTACATGGCATTGATTTCGTCCTCGGTATTTATGCAGCGTCAGAGCGATACCCGGCGGTCCAACTGAGATACATCACCGGGACTGTTAGAGGTCCGAAGATTGACCTCAAGCCTGCTGAAACTCCCGAGCTGTCGCCCGAAAAGAAAGAGCTCTTGAGGAGCTATCAAAAGGATCTTGTCCGCAATGGATATGCGGTCCCTTTGTTCCTAGCGCGCCACCAAATCATGTATCGAAAGCACTTAGATGTAGGCGATCAACCGCCTTCAGACGCCGAGGTCGAACTTTGGCGAGTGGTGCGGCGATGAATTCAGAAGCCAGAAAGTTCGAACATCGCGACACTGCGCCAAGCGAGTTTATTTTTGAAACGATGCTGATTCGCAAGTTCGCGAAGGAACCGAATCCGTATATTTCAGAGCGCGAAGCCGCCGTCTTTGGCGAAAAATACTGGTTCAGTCAGGCGCAAAGCGGACGACTCGCCGGATTTGGTCGAGGAGCGACGCGCAGGCTTTCGCTCGTAAAAGCAGTGTCAGAATATTACGAAAGACGTTTGATGCTCGAAGCGTTCAACTTGGAGCTAAGGTCGGTCCCTTCGTTTCAGCGGACGTCGAATGGATTTGCCGTTCACTTCAGCGAAGCGACGGCGCGAGCGAACGCATTTCGCGAAACAATCGAGCGCCATTTGCTTCAACTGACTTTCTTTAAGCACGGCTGGGACGGATTTAAAAGTTTCGCTGTCCATAGTATCAACGACCTCACAATCGAGTTCGCGACGGCGCGCTATTCTCTGAATGGTTTTCGTGCGGGCATCGTGATCGCGCGCGGTTCTCGTTTCCCCGGTGTTTCGTTCGGATATTTGGCGGCTCCAGTCGATGGATTTGAAACGTCGGCTCGCTGGCGGCACGCGATACATGAAGCGGTCGACAAAATTGATCCTTATTTGAATCTGAAGTCATTAGACGGACTCACTTCAATCGAGTGCGCGATTCATGATTGGATGATGAACCCGGTCGAAATTAACCTTCGCGAAAGCGACGACACGATTGCGGCGCTTCCGGTGATTCCCAGCGAACTGATTTCTTGCACGACATTCGATCTTCGAGAACGGTGGAATCTA
>JAYSYF010000081.1:0-6126 GCA_043716655.1 Bdellovibrionales bacterium
GTGAACGTGATGATTGATCTGAGATTCTGTTAACCATTCTTTTCGCCAAGGGAAGCCGTGCCCTCGTCCAAGCGACACTGCGGACTCTTTCGGTGCCATACCGAGTGTCGTTCTGATTTGATCTAGTTGATTCACGCTGCACCTCGTTTCCCGAGATCAAGGACATCTCTGAACTGTACCTGAAAGATCGGTCCGAAGATTTCGGTCTTCTCCAGCCAAATTTCGAAAACTGACTTTCTCAAACAAACGACGTGTACTTTTGAAAGTTTGAAAAGCTGAACTCTCGCGGTCGCGATAAGTGTCGACGTAATGTTGGATTTTCTTCTGATACCGAATCTTCGCCTTTCTCGCGATTTCGACTTCGAGTGCGACTTTCTCGCCCGAAGGTGTCTGATAGATCGCATCCGGAGCATAGTCTCCTCGAAGCGCATCGAACTTTTCACTCGCCACCTTCAACTCTCGGTCAGAAACCCAATGAGTCACTGAACTCTCAGATTCGAGTTCGAGTCGCATCCGAAGAACTGCGAGATCGTGTTCAAAGGTACGTATGTCGATTCGTCCGGTAGGTTTCGCGAATCCGTCGAGACGTAGGGCTCGCGAGATCAGGTGGTAACCTTTTGCTGTCGCCACAAAGTATCTTTTGTTTGAACCGGCAACGTTCTCGCTTGAAACAAGACGTAACCCGCACAGAACCGCAAGACGCTCTCTTGCCCATCGAAGTGAACTACTTTCGATTCCATCAGACGACACTTTAAAGAACTTTTGATGAATCTCTTCGATCGACGAAAACTTCATCTGTATCAAAAATCGGACAACTTCGTAATCTCTCGCAACTAACCTTACGCTGACCAAATCCGATACCTTTATCGCTCTACTAACTTCTGCTTTCTCAAACCCCAATTGCACTTCCATACGTTCCATAAATTCTTCCAATCATTTTCATATTCATTAATAAAACTCTCTCAACTTCACTCACTTCCATCCTTCCTGACTGACTTCTGTTCCTGACCACCCTTTCTCGTAGAGGGAGGGTGGTCAGGAACAGAAGTCAGTCGCATTTCAATCTGATGTGAGTGAAGTCGAGAGCTTAGAAACGGACTCATCGATTCGATGTCCGCACTGAAACGCGTGCGCCAGTGCGGATTCAAATCAATGAATGTTAATCTCTGAAACCGAGGTGGGTGTGCGCGTGGACCATCCGTGGACCATCGCGAAAGAAGCATCGAAGCTTCATCACGCGAATGTCGTTTTGACCTCCGATGGTCCACCGATGGTCCACCGATGGTCCACGAGGGGTCGAAAAGGGTCGTTTTTCGTCGTCATCCGTCGCACTAAGAATCTACTGGAAGACTTTGTTATTATTAAATATTCGAAGGATTCCGAAAACTTAGAAAAAGTGCTTAAATCTGCTCATAACACGAAGGTCAGAGGTTCAAATCCTCTCCCCGCAACCAATTTAACTCCCTAAATTCACTCAGTTTCCCTAGTAGAAACAAGAACTTATAGGCCCAAGCGCCTGATGGATCGTTTCGTTTGCTTTCGGTCGCTTTCGGTTGAATTCCGCGCACGGTAACCAATTTGTAGCCAATCGTGGCCAATGCATTTCGGTATGTCGTGGCTCATGAAGACCCACTCATCCACCCCAGTGTTAGCGGTTTAAACGCAAGTCAGTGGAGATTTCCGATTCACCTACACCGATCACGGTGACCTGCTTGAAAAGGAAAAAATCTCGACTGGTGAAAAGCTAAAGCTAACCTATGACGAACGCGGACAGCTTACGCACGCGAGCTTACCTAACGGAACGGACATTCGATACTTGATCGATGGCGAGGGCAAACGGCTCACTAAATCAATCGGTGGAACAATGCTTGTCGGCTTTATGCACGATGAAGAAGGCTGTCTCACCGCCGAGGTAAATCCGAATGGCTCGTTGCGAAGTCACTTTCTATACGCGTCAGAATCACACAGTCCAGACTACATGATTCGTGGAGGTGTTTCTTACTACTTCGCAAAAGACCATCGTGGTTCGATTAGATCAGTCATCAATGCTGGGACCGGCGTTGTCGAACAGTCTCTGCACTACGACGAATTCGGAAGAGTTCTAAGCGATACAAACCCTGGCTTCCAACCGTTTGGTTTCGCCGGTGGACATTACGATCATCAGACGGGTCTTGTTCGCTTCGGCGCGCGGGATTACGATGCGGAGACGGGCCGGTGGGCGAGTAAAGATCCGATCTTGTTTGAGGGGGGCGATGCAAACGTCTATAACTATGTCATGAACGATCCGGTTAATTGGATTGATCCTGGTGGATTGAAGCGGTTGCCAATGTTCGAACCGGATACAGAACGGGTTCCGATGCCTCTCGAGGCGCGCAAGGAGGCTTCAGCTACTTTCACTGACTTGGAAAAGCGTGATGCTTATAGGCATTGTCTGGCAAGCTGTTACGCTACTGTTGGTATGGGAGCAGCGGCCGCTAACATACTGGGGATTGGCGTTGAGCTGAGTCATGTGGGATCGTTGAAATCTACGAAACAAGATCTGTTAAACAATCGCTGCGGTAGCATCTTTGGGGAGCGCACATCAACGAGAAACGGCTGCCAGGACCAGTGTTACGCTGCTGTGAATTCCGGAGAGTTAAAAATCGGAGATATGAATTAAATTATGAAAAAGTTCCTTTGGTTTTCGTCAGCGCTGCTTACGGCAATCATTTTAGTTATTTTTGTGAGCACGTTTTTGATCACCGGCGAAATCGGTCATGTGTTCGTTGCGCCCAACTTGTCCGCTCCATGTAGTCCCGAAAAGCCTTGGCCGATTCCGTTGAAGGGCTGCATGCATTCTAAGAATGCAGAACAACTCTTCGATGACCTCGGCGCCAAGTACGAGAAGACAGTGATAGCAGATGTGAGGGCTGAATTGAGGAGCGCACCTAACCTGATGGTGAAGTATTCTGCAGTCCGAGTGCCGATCGCCGGATTCTATTTCGACACTGAGGCAACATTTTTTAACGATCGTCTTATGAATGTGATATTGCGCCAAACAAAGGTCTCGCATGAACTGGATGTGGAACTCAAACGTGCGATTGAGCTTTTTGGATCTCATCTTGTCGACAATAGGGGCGCTTATTGGGAGTGGAGAGAGCAAAAAGTTGCTGATGAATTCGAGCGGTGGGAAAATATCTATCAATAGCGATGTCTGAATTGTCCGCTTCGACTTCACTCGTTGGATAAACGCACAGAATGCTTGCGTGCGAGTTGGGTTGATAACTTCGCAAAGGCATCAACATTTGATTGGACTCGTTTCCGACTCAAGTTTCAACACGTCTCATGTCCTAGTGAAAGACTTCGAATTTGGCGCAGCGAAATTGAAGAAGGGATGTGAAATCGGTTTTCAAATCCCTTTCGAGGCCAGCAGCTATGATTCCGTGGAGAAGCAGCGCTCGGCCCGTACAATTAGCTACATTCGCTGCCAGAAAACAGGATTTAAGTTGGGCGGCGCGAAATTGCTTTCGGCGTCTTTCGATTTCGACGGCTGTATTGAATCACCGGTATTTCTCTTTGAGCCAGTGAAAATCTGTGGAAATACATGGCCGAACGATCAGGAGCTCCAATTCAAAAAAGGCCGAATCAAGTGTCCAGGTAGGTGAGTATCCCGTTCCAAGTATTACGATTGAGCAGCAGATTGAAAAACCTATGCGTCATTGCACTCGTTTGCTCGGCTTGGAGTTTCGATGTCCAAGCCAAGATGCCGGCTCTTTTTAGAGACAAGATCTGTTTACCATTTGGTTCAAAGGACCTTTCCGCGATCGGCGCGGAGGATATGAATCTGTCGATGACAACGAAAACAAGGTTCAGATTTGGGGTGGCGGACATTCCGGCTGGATGTGAGGTTGGTTTCCAGACTACTGAAGAACGGGCGTCGTCATACACAGACGAGTACATGGAGTCGATTCGATCGATCAGTTTCATCCGATGTCCGAATGGATTTACTCTTGCTGGCAAGCGAGTCAAATTCGCCAACTTCGACATGAAAGGATGTCTTGAAGAGCCGCTCTTTCTCGTTTGAGGTCCCCCCTTTAACCTAGCCATTTGAAAGCTCTCAAAACGTGTGATTTAACATCCGAACATGGAGTTCGGTTTTTGGGAGAAACATGAGAAAAGCACGATTCACGGACGAGCAGATTATTGGAATTTTAAAAGAAGCCGACCAAGGTAAAAAGCTCGATGAGATTTTTCGACTGAACAAAATCTCGAACGCCACGTTTTATAAATGGCGACGGAAGTTTCGCGGCATGGATGTGCCGGACGCAAATAAGATGCGCGAGCTAGAATCCGAAAACGCAAAGATGAAAAAGCTGATCGCGAACTTGTCGCTCGACAACATGGTTTTGAAAGACGCACTCGGAAAAAAGTAAGAAGGCCCGCCGAGCGAAAAACTCTCGCGATCAGCGCGATCGCGAAGTTTGAACTTAGAGCACGTCGGGCCTGTCGAATCTTCGGACTCAATCGATTCACTTGGCATTACCGGCCTAAGCCTGATCGCAACGTCGCACTTCGTGCGCGCATCGTTGAGCTAGCGTCGACTCAGCCCTACGGCTGCCAGATGATTCACGACACCATTCGAAACGAATGGCCCGAGCCGGTCAACCACAAGCGAACCGAACGAATTTATCGAGAGGAGGGACTTCTTTTGAAGAAGCGAAAGAAGAATAAAAAATTGCGACTCGTCCGGCAACCGCTTCCAGTGCCGACTTCGCAAGATGACGTGTGGGCCATGGATTTTATATTCGACCGGTTAGCGAGCGGACGCCAATTGAAGGTTTTGACGATGACCGATCATTTTTCGAAACTACTACCGGATCTCTTCGTCGCGCATTCGATACGTGGACCCGATGTCGTGTCGGTACTCGAGCGGCTCTCGAAAGCAGGACGAAAGCCAAACACCATCGTTATCGACAACGGTAGCGAATTTCGTTCGAAGGCGATGGCGAGATGGGCTCGGGCGAACGACGTGAAACTTCACTTCATCGAACCGGGAAAACCGCAGCAGAACGCTTTTATCGAATCGTTTAACTCTAGATTTCGTGCTGAGTGTTTGGAGCAAAATTTATTTGAAACAATCGACGAAGCTGGACTTTTAATTGGTAAGTGGAAGAGTGATTATGAAAATATCAGACCGCACTCTTCTTTAGGCGGTCTGCCTCCGGCGGAATTTGTCAGACGACAAGTCGCCTGAAACCAGAGCTCTCGAATGGCTTGGTTAAAGGGGGGACCTCAGATGCATGCTAATCTCGAATCGACTGTAGAGGCGAGAACTGCCGCTGCGGAAAACTCTGCACGACTATTGAAGCAAGAAGTGATCGACCGATATCTTGCAGAAGCAGAACGAAATCGCTTCTTCACGATCTCGCAGGACGCGATGACGGTGCTGCGGGCCCTCAATTTCTAAAAACGAATTTTTTGTCTGATTTTGAAAGCCGCTATGTATCGAAAGGCGGTTCCGTTATTCATTTTTCCTGGACGGCGTCTGTATTCCCCGAGGCCTCGCTTGTATACGCAATTGGCCGCGACAAAACCGAACTTAAGCGCCTGGAAAAAATTCGAAACGAAGAACGTGAAAAAGCGGTCGTAGATTCCAAGATGCACGCCCTCGGTCGCATGGCCGCCGGAGTAGCACTATTCACTCGTCAATTTGACCTAAGCAATTTTGAACTGGCTGTCGGCATCGGCTGGTGATTACGCACAGCTGGCGTTGAGTACGTTATTTTTTTTCGAAGCCAGAAAACATGCCCTCGTAAAATTCGCTCATGAATTTTGGGAGGCCCGCTCCGATTCCTGAAGACGTGTTAAAAGTGTTCGGGTGTTCTCCTAAGAGAATACTTCGCACCGTTAAGGTCAGGTCTTTAGATTCGATGCCTTTTTTCAAGATATGCTTCTTAAGTGCTAATGCTGAATAGGAAGTCACAAGAGTTGTTCGCTCATCTATTTTGTAAAATAGCGTAGCTACAGTCATGAAATATCCTATTTGGTTAACTTCGTTGCCACTTTGCAAGTTGATAGCTTGGGGAGATATTCCAGTGTTGTTCAGGCGTGCCACGGTTTCTTTCAACGTCACGGAATTATCCAGCG
>JAYSYF010000082.1:0-18435 GCA_043716655.1 Bdellovibrionales bacterium
GTCGGTGATTTCAGATTCCGAGCTGACTGAAAGGCTTGCGATACTTTGGGAGGTCCTGGTAAAAAATAAGAGCCAGTTCAAACACGCCCCTGCGAATCCTGAGACCGAAATTCTGTCACGACAGCTGTCAACCCGATGAGCGACGAAGCTCATAACGAAAGAGGTAGGCAGATGACGTCCGTCGATAGAATGAATCAAAGAGCTTCACGTAAAAACACTCGATTAAGAAAGTCCGTTGAGCGTAGCGGCGGATTCCGCATCGCGCTGTACATCCGTGTCAGCACCGAGGAACAGGCCGAGAATCCCGAAGGCTCGATCAAAAACCAAGAGCAAAGGCTGCGCGAGTTCGTGAAACTGAAAAATATGATCGAACCCTTCGGCGAGGTGGTCGACGTATTCTCTGATCCCGGCGTTTCGGCAAAGGACATGAACCGACCAGGGTTTCAGCGAATGCTGAAAGCGATCGAAGAGCAAAACGTCGATCTTGTGCTCGTCACCGAGATCAGCCGATTCTCGCGTTCGACTCGAGACTTCGCGATGCTTCAAGAATTCCTCGAGGACCATCAGTGCAAATTTTTGTCGGTTCGCGAGAACTTCGATACATCGGGTGCGGCCGGCCAAATGGTTTTGAACATGATGGCCACGATTGCCGAGTTCGAGCGAAAGCAAACGGCTGAACGAATCTCTAACTCTTTTCACGCTCGCGCCAAACGCGGACTTCATAATGGCGGTCCCGTGCCACTTGGATACGGTATCGATGAAGAGAAACGCGGTTCATTGCAAATCGTTCCGGACGAGTCCGAAATCGTAAAACTGATTTTTAAAACATTCCTTCGTGAAGGTTCTCTCGCCGCCGCTGCGAAGTCCCTAAATGAGCAAAAGGTCCGGTGCCCGCTGAAGGTTCGCGGTGGTGGCGGAATACGTTCGAAGATCTTTCTAATCGATTTTCTGTACCGGGTTCTTCGAAACAAAGCTTACGTCGGCATCAAAGAGTTTCGCGTCAAAGGCGGCTTTGAAGAAAGCGAAGCCGTCTGGGAGCCGATCATTGATCGTGATTCTTTTTCGCGCGCAGGCCGACTGCTGACCGAGAATCGCGGGCGACGTAAAACTCACGGACCGAACAAGTTCCCTTACCTGCTTTCGGGTTTGCTTCGTTGTCACGAGTGCGGCGAACGAATGGCAGGGTCCACCGCGACGTCGCAATCGGGAGTTCGGTTTGCCTATTACGATCACACGGCGACAGGAAAGAACGAAGCAAGCCTCAACAAGAAACTTCTGAAACACAGCCCGCGACGAATTCCGGTCGTCAAAATTGAACCCGTCGTATGGCAGGAAGTTAAACGCCTTGTCCTAGAAGAAAAATTTGCTCGAGCACTGCTGGAACAGGCTCGAACCGATCAAGGAAGCTTATCGAAGGAATCGCGACGAAAGGAGTTTAAACTTAAACGGCTCACGTTAGAGCGAAGGATCGTCTTACTTGCCGAACGAATCGGGAAGCTGCCTGAAGATATCAGCGCGGACCCGTTGGTTAAAGAATTGGGTGAACTTCAAATCGCTCAGAAGAGCCTGTGTGAAGTAGAGATCAAACTTGATTCCAAAGATCGCGTCATAGATCCACCGGCTAGTTTCGAAAGCCTCGAAGAATTTCGAGACGGGTTACGCCGGCTGGTCGATCAGGCCGACGGCGATCCGAAGGTTCAGTCCGAGATCATCAAACACGTCGTAGATAAGATATTGATTCTGAAAGACGGATTCGAAATTCACTTTTACATCGGCAAAACGCAAATCGATCGGGCGTCGGGAGACATTCCCGGCGCCTCTTTTTTCAGCGCTCCGCGCAAAATTTCGAAGAAAAATGCGGCTCATGGTTCGAGACGCTTGATAAATGGTGGTCTGTGCAAGACTCGAACTTGCGACCTCTCCCATGTCAAGGGAACGCGCTACCAACTGCGCCAACAGACCAATTTGCCGATGCGGCAAGAACCTCGAAGCTAATTTGCCAGCGGTACTTCCGTCAACACACTATGCTCGAGGCCCGAAACCTCGCGTTCAAACGCCGCAGACCAGCCTAAAAATAGGGCTTCTAGCGACATTGAAACGCCCAGGTCCGCGAGCCTGGTCATGCGCTGACCCCGAATTCCGCAGGTCCTTATCAAGTCAAAAAGCGTAAGGTCGTTGTTAACGTTAACTGCAAGGCCATGCGACGTCAGTCCCCTGGATATTTTAAATCCAAAAGCACAGAGTTTAGCTCCTTCTTTGAAAAAGCCCGGCTCACGCGCGTCGGTTTCGGGTTCAATACCGAGTGTTCGAAGCCAAACAGCAGTCGTTCGTTCGATCAATCGAACATAGTCTCGGGGCCCCAAGCCAAAGGCACGCAGATTCACGCAAGGATAGATCACAAGCTGTCCGGGAGAATGGATCGTGGCTTGACCGCCCCTCACCGTTTCGACCAGCTCGAGCCCGCGCAGGCGCAATTCGTCGGAGGTAACCGCAAGGTCCGTCGCAACGAGACCGCGAACTCCGAGAGTCGCAACCGGAAGATGATCAAGACCGAGCAAGATTGAGGAGACTTTAGATGATGGCGCAGATGAATCAGCAAGTTCGACCAGAACGCCCGCCTGTGCGGCGAGACCTTCGCTGTACGAAAGCGTACCTAAGAATCTGGCTTGAACGGTACTCGGGATTGTCATCTGACCGAGTACGTAACTTGATGTGATCTTTTAGTCGAGCAGGTTAATAAAGTTCGACGAGATCGTTCTCGCGGAAGCCTGAACCCGAGTGCAGAACCGTGATCGCGCCGTCTTTACCGAAGTAAGAAACGACTTCCACAGTTCCCTTGAGGCGGCCTGGAACGCGACCGATATACGAACCCGTCTCGGGATCATGAACGTCTTCGCCCTCTTCAGAAACTCGCAAAATGTCGCCAATTTGTAGTCCAGAAAGGCGACCAGCGTTGAGGTAAACTCGCTCGCCTTTGATAAGTGCGACGCGGCCTTCCCACGAAAGTTTTTCGACCGCGTTCACGATTCTTGGCAATGTCGCCTGGAAGGCACGAGTAACGACCGAGTCGACCAAAATGGGATCGTCTTCTAGATCTCGATCGGTCGACGCGCGCTCGGCGAGGCGAGTTGTCGCCTCTTCAACTTCGGCTTCTCGTGTTTCGTTCAAGACGATACTGCCGTTACGTGCGTTCACCATTCGCATTTGTACTCGAGCATTCATACGCGCGCGAATTTTCCGAACGAGTCCAACTTCATCACCAACTCGTCTCGCTCGCACTTCGATAATTCGACCTTCGAGAATCGCAGCAATTCCCATAGCCGCCGCGATCTTGCCCATCGCCTCGAGATCGTATTCGTTGCCTTTAAGAAATGCAGAAACGTCTTTTGGAAAGTCGGTGTTCGCGACGATCACGAATTCATCGGTTTTGCGCAACTGACGCAGAAAAGATTCGCGCGCCACTTTCGAAGCCTGTTCAGATCGAGAAATTCCGGCGTTGATAAACGGTAGAACCATTACGCGCTTTCGAAGCGGCGCCTCTTTGGTTTCCCGCGCATCGTACGGCACGTCTCGCACTTCTGCAGCGGTTGATTTCTCGATTCCGACTTGGCGATTTGCACCGAGCAAACTGCAGCCGGTCATTAAGGGAATAACCACGAATGGAAGCGCGAGAATCAATAATTGTCTCATTCGCATATTGTAAACGCTGTGGGCTTAGGGCGAAACCCAGACGGGACTTCCGACTGGCGCCGTCTCGGTAAGCCGCGTTTAAAGCGCCTTGGGCTTCACTTCGAGGGTGAAAGGTACGGTCGTACCGTCGGCAGCACCCAATTCAGCATCGACGATGAGCTTTTCCGAGAACCCAGGAAGCGCAATCCCCTTGAGGCGATCACGGAACTCTTCTGGAGTTGCCGCATAATCAATTTCAAAAACGACTCGGCCTGGCTCGAACAGCCGTTCGCGCATCGCTTTGATATCGCGAAGCGCTTTTGTAAACTGCGAACGGAAATCACCCAATTGTTTCGGCGTAAGATTGCCCTTTACCGCGAGACGCAATGTCGTTGCTGCCAAAGTTCCGCGCGTCCACGCCTCAAGAACTTGAGAGGCGAGATCTTTCGACATTTCGCTGATCTCTTTTTCCAATTTGCGCTTAACAATAATCTCGGATGGCCCTGCTTCGGTTTCGAATGTTCGACTGATTTCTGCGACAGTGCGACCACCCTGAACCGGAATAACTTCAAGCCGAACTTGAATCTGCCAGCCACCGAGCGACTCTTTCGAATCTTTCACACGAACGTCACCTCGCAAGGCCATCGAAATACCGAGGTATTCACCGAGCTGTTTTAAATCTTGGCTCGAAGCGCGGTCGACGCGGAATACAGGCGGAATCGCATTCGACAAAGTTCCACTCAGTGGAAGTTGAAGATGAAAACCTTGATGCATCAGTTCTTTGTGCAGGCCTTGGTGAACAATGCGAGCCCACTCAACTACCGATTTCCGCGAATCGTCGCGGGAATCTCCCATCCACCAGCGGTAACTGACGGCTTTCACGCGATCCGTAAATGCAATCATCGGTAAAATCGTGACCGGTGTGTCTGCGTCCGAAAGAAGACCCGTGTCGATCACCATCTTTCGAAGGCTGCCGACAGATACGCGCAGGTCCAATTTCATTTTCCAAGATCCATCCGGCATTTTTACGATATCGCCCGGCTGCACGAACGGAATAAATTTTGCCGCCTCGCGAACGATCCGGCTCTCAACAATTGCTTTGTTTTTTGCGTACCGCTTGTCGCCGATAATTTCGATGACTTGTTCCCGCGCGGTTCCCGTCAAAGCTCGAGATTGAATTTCTCGTGTCGCTTCAACCTGCGAAGAAGCTTTTGAAGTTCCTTCTGTTGTTACTGATAACAGTTCGTCATCGCCGTTCTGCGCGTAAGTTTGAGAAAAGAGACCGGTCATGAGCAGCGTTGTGGCTAGAAGCATGAAAAAGAAATTATGTTTCACTAAGAACCACCTTTATCGTTAACCGCGGATTTCAATAAAATCCGTATGACCGAAGAGTCCATGTAAGTCTTCGAAGAACGCATTTGTCACCATGATCCCCTGAGGATCAGCAACATCCATCGTGACGGTCTTTTTAAGACTCGGACGCACGCCTGCCGCCGCCATTTCTCGTTCGCCCTCATCTTCAAGATCGAGTTCGATCTGCATTTCGATTTCAACACCGGTCTTGCCTGGGAAGCGAGATAAAAGATGGTGGAGATCCGCCAATTTATCGCGCATCGACGCGTCGATTCTCATGGTCATCGATTTGGATTTTCCCAAAACTTCTTCCAGCGGCGCCACACGGTCGACAAGAATTTTAATCGAGTCATTTTCTTTCTTTAAGTTACCGCCGACGAGAAGCGGTAAATCGGATTTCAAAGCCATCTCGGCTTTCGCAAATGCCTCTGGAAAAATGATGAGCTCGACGTTACCCGAAAGATCTTCGAGCTGGCCAAAAGCCATTCGAGATCCTTTTTTACTGATGATCTCGCGCAATGAAGTCACAAGTCCCGCGACGACAACACGTTTGTCCGAAGCTTCATTGACGAGTCCAGCAATCTCGGAGGTCACCCAAATCTTATAAATTTTATCGAGACCCGCCAGAGGATGATCGCTCAGATAAAAACCAATAACTTCCTTTTCACTCTGCAGTTTCATCGCACGAGGCCAAGGCCGCGTTTCATCCAAAATCACTCGCTCGGCCGAATCTGCGGTACCGGCATCGCTGAGCATGGAGAAGAGTGAGCTCTGACCCACTTCTTTGTCGCGTCTTGCGTTCTCTGCGCGCTTAAAGAATCGTTCGTAGCCTTCCATCAATTGAGCCTGGTGATAACCAAATCCTTCAAAGGCTCCGCACTTGATTAAGCACTCGACGACCTTCTTGTTGATCTTCTTGATGTCGACCGTCTCAAAAAACTGCGCAAGCGTATCGAATTTGCCGCCGGCATCTTTCCGCGCTTGCACGATCGCATCGACCGCGCCCTCACCGACGCCTTTGATGGCACCGAGCGAGAAGAACATGGTGTCGCCCTTCACGCTGAATTTATACTCAGAGTGGTTGATGTGCGGTGGTTCAACTTTGATTCCGTGGGCCTGCGCATTTTTAACGTAGCGTACGATGTTGTCGGTGTTCGACATCTCGGTTGAGAGCAATGCTGCATAGAATTCGACAGGATAATAACGTTTCAACCACGCCGTCTGCGCGCTAATGACACAGTAAGCGGCGGCGTGCGATTTGTTAAATCCGTAATTCGCGAACTTCGCCATCAATTCAAAAAGTTCGTCCGCTTTTTTCTTGTCGAAACCGTTCTTCGCGGCTCCATCCATGAAACGTTCTTTTTGTTGGATCATCTCGCTGGCGATTTTTTTACCCATCGCACGCCGGAGCATATCGGCTTCACCCAGCGAATAGCTCGCGATTCGTGAAGCGATCGCCATAACTTGCTCTTGGTAGATGATGATTCCATAAGTCTCGCGCAAGATCGGCTCGAGCTCAGGGAAGAGATATTCAACTTCCTCTTCGCCGTGAAACTTTCTCGTGTACTCGGGAATCATGTCCATTGGACCAGGACGATAAAGTGCGTTGATGGCCGTGATGTCCTCGAAGCCTTTCGGCTTAATCGATTTCACAGCACCGGTAATGCCGTCGCCTTCGAACTGGAACACTCCGAGCAAATCGCCTTTAGCCATGAGCTCGTAGATTCCAGGATCGTGAATAGGAATTTCCCGCGCAGCTAAACGTCGCCCGCGGTTTTCTGAAACTAAGTTCAACGCGTTCTGAATATGCGTGAGAGTCTTCAAACCCAAGAAGTCGAATTTAATCAGTCCGATTTTCTCGGCCCACTTCATGTCGTACTGAACGACACGTTCACCCTCGGCTCCGCGATAAAGCGGCGCATACGTCACCAGCGGAGCATCGCCGATCACAACGCCAGCCGCGTGGATACCGGCGTTCCGTACGAGTCCTTCAATCTTTTTTGCGAGGTCGATCAGATTCGCGATCTGCGGATTCTGTTCGATCTGTTCACGCAGGCGCGGCTCGTCGTCGATCGCTTCTTGAATCGAGATGCCCAAGCGCTCGGGGATCAGTTTTGTGATGACGTCGACTTCTGCGAACGTCATTCCGAGAACGCGGCCTACGTCTTTGATAGCGGCGCGCGTTTGCAATTTTCCGTACGTGATGATTTGCGAAACATTGTCGGAACCGTATCGATCTGTGACGTACCGAATGACTTCTTGTCGTCGCTCCTGACAGAAATCGATATCGAAATCGGGCATCGAGATACGTTCAGGATTCAAGAAACGCTCGAAGAGAAGCGCGTAAGGAACAGGATCAAGATCGGTGATTCTCAAGCAATAGGCTGCAAGCGAACCGGCACCCGAACCTCGACCCGGTCCGACAGGAATTCCGTTATTCTTCGCCCAGTTGATAAAGTCCGCGACGATCAGGAAGTACGAAGTGAATCCCATCTTTTCGATGACATCGAGTTCGTACGCCATGCGGCTGACATATTCTGGACGCTTCTCTGGTGGAATCGGCGTCCCGATTTCTTCAGCTTCGCGGAATCGTTCCGCCAATCCTTCGTCGGCCATCTTGCGCATCAGAACTTGTGGTGGAGTTCCATCGTCAGCAGTGAAATAGGGAAGATGGTAAATCGCTTTCCCAGCTTCATCTTTGACTTTGAATTTTACGTTGCACCGATCGGCAACTTCCAGAGTTCGGTCGCATGCTTCTGGCATATCGCGGAACAACGTTCGCATTTCTGCAGGTGTCTTAAAATAAAATTGATCGCTGCCAAGTCGATGCCGGCTTTCGTCGTGCAACGTTTTGTTGGAACCGATGCAAATCAAAACTTCTTGGCCGATTTGATCCGCTTGATCGAGATAATGAACGTTGTTCGCGGCAACCAACGGCACGCCAGTTATCTTTGAAGCCTCTTGCAGGAACGGAACAAGATCCGTCCATTCCGGAGTTCCCGTGCGATTCACTTCAAGATAAAGTCGGTCGCCAAAAACTTCTTTCATCTCACGAATCTTCGCGAGAGCAGCGTCGGGTCCAAAGCGAGTGAACGCGTGACCGACTTCACCCATAGTTCCACCGGTCAAAGCAAGAAGCCCTCCGGCGTATTGCTTGATGACGTCCCAATCGAGTCGCGGCTTGTAATAGAATCCTTCTTGATAGCCGATCGTCGAAAGCTGACACAGGTTTTGATAACCTTCGGCGTTCTGCGCGAGAAGCACGATGCGACGATTCGGCATCTGAGTCGCTTCGCGATCCTCACCTTTTACGAATCTTGTTTTTGGCGCAATGTAGGCGTCGATCCCGATTATCGGCTTCAGGTCGTAATCTTTTGCGGTGAAAAAGAATTCCGCTGCTCCGAACAAATTTCCACTGTCCGTGAGCGCGACAGCTGGCATTTCAAGCTTCTGTGCACGCTCGCACATTTTCTTCACGCGGATCGTCGACTCCAGCAGCGAATACTGCGAATGCACGTGCAGATGAACAAAGGAATTGGCGGAAGATTTTTCGGAATCTTTCCCTGGAATTACGTCTGTCGACATGGCGATTACATTACTGCGTTTTGAGAGGGTTCGCCAAAGTTCCTAGGCTTCGTTCACAAACCGCTGCGCTTTGCATCATTTCAGAAGCCAGGCTGCCCCAAATTGCGCAGTGGAAGGAGCTTGTGGAGGCTACTGGCTTTGCCCTCACGCGACGGGTCCACTTTCGCCCGATTTAATTCGTTCTGAGCAGCTTCCAATGCGTTCGTAAGACTCCAAACAACGTCGACTCGTTCAGACGACGGTCGCTCGGCCATCACTCGCATTGGTTCGAGAATCGCCCGCGTCGAGATTAGAATTGATGAATGGTTAATGAGCGCATTGCCCAAACTTGTGAGTGTACGTACGATTGTCTGTTGAAGCTCAAGGCATTTTCTTATGCGGTGATTGTCGAGAACATAAGTCACGACACCACCATTCAATTCGACCGTCGGAAGTGCCGCAAAACCACCGCCACGATTTGCATGTTCTGCGATCTGGTTGAGTCGAAGTCTGAATTCATTCGTCGTACCAGCAACGTTGCGCCGAACAAACGCCGCATCGAGAATTTTCGTCGCGTCTCGCCAGGCGACAAGACAGGTGTTAGTGCGATCGACGCCGAGTGAACATTGTTGGACGTACTGAGCTCCACGCAGTGTTTGAAGTTCGACTTTCGCCTCTTCGATCGCCATGCTCATGGCCATTTGATAGAGATGCAGCGTTAATTCCGCATCCCGCGAAACATGCGCTGCAATCGCTTCGAGCGTTTTCAACCTATCGACGACTGAACCTTCATGCTTGGTTAACTCGGCAGCGAACGCTGCCGGCGGCGCGAATGACAAAAGCCCGAGGAGCAACCCTGCTTTCGAAATTAGATTAAGAAAAACGTTATAAATGTTCACTTGGGCAACTGAAGTTCTGCGATGGCCGCGTCAAAGCTTTGTGTGTACAACGAAATCAAATCCACTTTTTCCGATATCGGTCTTTGCGCAACCTTCATCATCGGACTAAAAATCGTCGTTGTTGAAGCTTGAGTAAAAACAGCACCGAATTTGCCGATAGCGCGGCTGAGTGCTTCGTGCAATTCAAGAACTTTCTTTATCACTTCGTCATTCAATGCCTTCAAGATTCCTTGATTCGTAACGTCGGCTGCAAAGTTCTTCAAACGATCTCGCAACTCGGCTTCAGTTGCAGGAAGACTGTGACGAGCAAATGAAGCAGCTAAGATCTTTTTGATTTCTCTCGCGGCCTCGATGCAAGTCCGCCACCGATCGACTCCGTCGTTGCACTGCTGAACGCTTGGGTTGATCGTCAAAACTTTGATTTGTAATTTCGCTTCTTCGAGAGCGCTCTTCACCTGAGCCTTATAGAGATTTAAAGCCGGTTCTGCTTCGCGTGATGCTTGTGCAGCCAGAGATTCGAGCGTTTTCAGCCGATCAAGAATAACAGTTTCGACCGGCTTCGACGGCTCGTCGGCAGTCAAAGCGAAAAGCGGGAACATTAAAAACACGAGAGCGGTTAAGAAAAATTTCGTTCCGGAAAAACGACTTCTCATTGCATTCTCCTGCTTCAAGGAGAGCAATTTTCGAGCCTCGAACTTGTTCAAGGCGCGAGCCGAAAACACGAACGCACGTGGTAATTTTCCTCGCGGAGTTCACTCGGATGAGCCAGATTCTTTTTTGAAGATGACCTAAATAAAAAAACCGACCCCTCGAGAAGGTCGGTTTCACTCGCAACTGTCGCCACTCGGGAACAGTCTATTTCGTTATATTTAAGAGTGGCAGTGATCCGCCTGGTGGTGCTGCCGGTATGTAACCGACAGCCAATGGGCAAAGACCTGAATCAATCGACATCTCAGCAAACGTGCGAAACGCATGCGGTAGACTCATACACATCCTTTATTGGGTTTCTCTGACTCGGATGTTTTCAGTTTAATCGACCGCGAATGCGCTTTCAAATTTTAGAGCGCAGTCGGCTCAAAAGGAGTCGACCAAATCGAGATTAAAAATCCAAAACGCTCAAATTCGAACTGACCGGATTTCGCTAAAGGTCCACGAATCAGCCCGCGAGCGAGCAGAGATTATTCCCATTCGATCGTGCCAGGAGGTTTCGACGTCACATCATAGACGACGCGGTTCACTCCCTTCACTTGATTGGTAATACGATTCGAAACTTCACGTAGGAAATCAAATTCAAATGGATACCAATCTGCGGTCATCCCATCCGTCGATGTCACAGCTCTCAGCGCTAGTACGCGATCATAAGTCCGTGCGTCGCCCTGTACACCCACAGTGCGCACAGGAAGCAGAACGCAGAACGCTTGCCAGATTTTGTTGTAGAGACCCTTTTCTTTCAGCGCTGAAATGAAGATGTAATCTGCTTCTTTAATGATATCGAGTTTCTCTCGCGAAACATCGCCCATACAGCGAATCGCAAGACCTGGGCCGGGAAATGGATGACGACCCAAGATCTCCGACGGCAAGTCTAACTCACGGCCGATCTCGCGAACTTCATCTTTGAAGAGTTCGCGCAAAGGTTCGACTAATTTCATGTTCATTTTCGCAGGCAAGCCGCCCACGTTGTGATGCGACTTGATCGTGACAGAAGCGCCACGCAGAGAAACACTCTCGATCACGTCGGGGTAAAGCGTTCCCTGAGCCAACCAATCGTATTTCTGACCCGTTTTTCGCGCCGCTTCGACAAAGACGTCGATGAACACGCGGCCAATCGCTTTTCGTTTCGCTTCCGGTTCTTCGAGACCCGCTAGCGCATCTAAGAAAATGTCTTCAGCATCGACGCCCGTAACGTTCAGGCCAATCGCGCGATACTGGCGAAGGACTTCGTCGTACTCGTTTTTGCGCAATAGTCCGTTGTTAACAAAGACGCAGAATACGCGATGAGGCTCGAGCGCTTTCGTCAGCAAAGCAGCAACGACAGACGAGTCGACTCCGCCCGATAGACCGCACAACACTTTGTCGGTTGGTCCCACGCGGTCGCGAATACCTTGAATCAAATGTTCTGCGATGGTTGCAGACTTCCAGTCCGGCTTGGCTCCGCAGAGCCCAGAGGTAAACTCTCGCAGAATTTCGATACCTTGATTTGTATGCGCAACTTCTGGATGAAACTGAACGGCCCAAACTCGATCGCCCTTCATTGCTGCCGCATGATCCGAATCACTTTTGCCGACGATTCTGAATCCGGGTGGAGGAACTCGAACGACGTCGCCGTGGCTCATCCAAACTTTTTGCGAAATTGGAACTTTTGGAGACATCGTTTCCGACCAATCCACATATCCATGACCGTATTCGCGGCTCGATGCAGCTTCGACCTTGCCGCCAAGCGCTTGCGCGATCAATTGCATGCCGTAACAGATGCCAAGCAGTGGCGCGATTTCACGAAGTGCTTTGACGTCTGCTTGCGGGCTTCCCTCTTCGTGGACCGATGAAGGACCACCCGAAAGGATGATTCCTTTAGGCTTTCGTTTTCGAATTTCTTCGATCGGAGTATTGAAAGGAAGAAGTTCAGAAAAGTAGTGGAGTTCGCGAAGTCGGCGAGCAATCAATTGCGTCAATTGACTTCCGAAATCGAGAACGACGAAACCGCCTTCAATTTTCTGATCCCAGCCAGATTTAGTTTGATCGTGCCCGCCAGCCTTCAGAGCCGCTTCTTCGATCGATTTTTCCGGCTCATGATGCGGGCTGGTAACATTGACGCTCATTGGGACTCCTACTCGAGGCGATAATTTGGCGCTTCTTTAGTGATGCTCACGTCATGGACGTGAGACTCGCGAAGCCCCGATGAAGAAATCTGAATGAATTTTGCTTTTTTCTGAAGATCCGCAATCGTCTGCGCACCCATATAACCCATGCCGCTTTTTACGCCGCCGACGAGCTGGTGGAGAATTGCAGAAGCGCTACCCTTGTAAGGCACTTTACCTTCGATACCTTCGGGAACGAGCTTGTCGAAATCCTGAACGTCCGCCTGGAAGTAACGATCTTTCGAACCTTGCGCCATCGCACCGAGCGAACCCATACCGCGATACACTTTGTACGTTCGGCCCTGAAACAAAAGACTTTCGCCCGGGCTCTCATCGGATCCTGCGAGCAGGTTTCCGACCATGACACAAGAAGCGCCCAGAGCGAGCGCTTTGGTCACATCGCCAGAATATTTAATTCCGCCGTCACCGATAATTGTTTTTCCTTTTTTCTTCGCAATCGCCGCACATTCAATGATGGCAGAGATCTGCGGCATCCCAACGCCTGCCACAACTCGTGTGGTGCAGATCGATCCGGGGCCAATGCCGACCTTCACAACGTCGGCACCACGGCCGATCAACGCTTCCGTCGCATCTGCTGTCACAACGTTTCCAGCAACGACAACTGCGTCTTTGAAATTCTTCGAAACCCACTCGACCATGTCGAGAACGTTTTTCGAATGGCCATGAGCTGTATCGATACAAATAATATCGCAACCAGAAGCCACCAGCGCTTGTACGCGCTCGCGCGACGTCTGATCGACGCCAACCGCAGCACCCGTCACCAAACGACCCTGAGAGTCCTTCGTTGCGAGCGGATACTCTTTCGCTTTCTCGATGTCTTTGATTGTGATCAAGCCTTTGAGGCGGCCCTCACGATCGACAATCGGAAGTTTTTCGATTCGGTGTTTCTGCAAAATCTCTTTCGCTTTTTCCAAAGTCGTTCCAACTTCAGCAGTAACGAGATTTTCTTTGGTCATCACATCCTTGATAATCTGATTTACGTTCTTCTCGAAGCGCAAATCGCGATTCGTCAAAATTCCGACGAGCTTTCCGTCAACAGTGATGGGAACTCCCGAAATCGAAAACTTCTGCATAATTGCAAGAGCATCGGAAACTTTTTTATCCGGACCGATTGTAATCGGATCACGAATCATTCCCGACTCGTACTTCTTCACTTTCTCGGCTTCGAGTGCTTGCTCTTCGATCGTCATGTTTTTGTGGATGATGCCGAGGCCACCTTGCTGCGCCATGATCCGCGCCATTTTATGGCCGGTCACTGTATCCATCGCAGCCGAGATCACCGGCGAGTTCAGTGTGATGTCACGCGCGAAGAGCGAACTGGTGGAAACCATCGACGGAATAATTTCCGAGTATTGAGGTACCAGAAGAATGTCGTCGAATGTCAGTGCCAATCTCGGCGTTTCAAAATTTGAGCTCATGAGCACACCTTCATGTCGCATTTTAAGGGCGCGACTTAAATTTCGAGGGGTTTTGATACCAGTCTTTATATTTTAAATAATTCGATGCTGACTGCTCTAGGAACGCGAGTTCTTCGGGCTTCAATTTCCGAACAGCTTTTGCCGGGCGACCCAAGATCAGCCATCCCTCTTCTTCGAACTTTGCATTTTCGGTTACAAGAGAACCCGCGCCGATTATCGAACGAGCTGGGATCACGGCGTTGTCCATGATCAGCGAACCCATTCCGATCAAACACAAATCCCCAATCGTGCAACCGTGCAGAATCACCGCATGACCAATCGTCACCCGACGACCGATTTTGGCGAATGCTTTGCCGTATGAACCATGAATAATCGAACCGTCTTGAACATTGGACTCGTCGCCAATAACGATCGGACCAACATCGCCGCGAATCACGGTTGAGAACCAAACCGAACAGTTTTTTCCGATTTTAACATCACCGATGATCGAAGCGTTTGGTGCTACGAACGTGCCTTCTCCCAGTTCTGGCGTAAAGCCTAAGAGCGGAGTGCACTGGGGTGGGATCGAGGTACTCATGTACCCGGGGACTACATCACGTAGCCGGACTTTTTTGAATCTATTTCGAGTTCGGGAAAGGCCTGTTTAGCGGTTCCCGCGAGTAACCCCTCCTGAAGCTTGTCTAGCTCTTCATTGAGGACCCGGCACTGTGCAATAAAGTTCTTAGTACTGAAAAAACGTGCCTTCGTAGCGATGCAGAAGCTCATGACCTCGTCGGCACGTACGCGTATCGGGCCACCCCAAGGCACGCCAGTGTTCGAAAGGTGAATCTGAACGTACTGATGGTGACCGATGCGTTCTGTGAAGTAGCAGTCGACCTGATTGACCGCCATGAAGTCGAGCATGTGTCGAGCTACGGTGTGCGGCGAACCCTCAGTGCCCTGTCCGAGTTCGTGAAGACCAACCGATGCATCGAGTGGATGCATCCACACTGGGAGAGTGTCGCCGGTCGCTTCGTGTTTGAGTAAAAATACCGGTCGCGCCATCCCAGGTAAAAGCACGATTCCAGAAGGAACCAGCGGCAAGTAAGGATCCGATTTTGAAGCCGCCGTTCGCGAAATAATCGGCAGCTTGCCTTTGGCTGGAGCAATCCTTCTCGCGAGTTTTTCGGCCGTCCCCTGTGCTCGCTCCTTCGCTGTCTTTTTCGGATTCACTAACGACGTGTCAGACGCAGACGGCGACGACTCAGGAGATTTAGATTTTGCGATCATTCTCGATTTTCCGGTCACAATACAGAGCCTAAAGGTATTATGTTTCCATGCAAGACATTTGGAAACGCCTTCGTCACGTGAACACGTGCTGTTTTTCCGATCATCGATTCATCGCCAACCGCATAAACCAATTTGTTATGCGTCGTACGCCCTTGAATTTGCCCAGGAATTTCGGCCTTCAATTCGAAAAGAACATCGTAAGTTTTGTCGTTATACGGTTTGCCAAGCTCGAAGGCGATTTCTCGCTGACGATCAAGAAGCTTCTGAAGGCGAAGTTTCGAATCGGCTTCTGACACTTGATCCGTGTACCTGGCCGCTTTTGTAAACGGTCGTGGGCTGTACTTGAACGCATAGATGTTTTCGTAGCGAACTTCTTCGATCAACGATCTTGTGTCTTCGTATTGCGCTTCGGTTTCGCCAGGGAATCCGACGATAATATCAGTCGAAAGTACGACACCGGGAATGCCAGCGCGGATCATTCTAACTTTGTCCATGTACTCGTCTCGCGAATATCCGCGATTCATTCGCTTCAACACTTCACTGTTTCCGCTTTGCGCTGGAAGGTGAATGTAATCGCAAATTTTTGAACGATACTTAGCAGAAATATCGACGAGTTCTTGATTGAAATCCTTTGGATGTGACGTCGTATATCTAATTCTCTCGATGTCGGTGTCTTCGCACAAAGCTTTAAGGAGTTGTCCGAAGTCGGCTCCGCAATCGCTCTTATAGCTGTTCACGTTTTGACCGATCAACGTCACTTCACGAACACCACGTAGGACAAGCGATTTGATATCGGCGATGAGTTCTGAAAGGTTACGACTGCGTTCGCGACCGCGCGTGAATGGAACAACACAGAACGTACAGAAATTGTCGCAACCTTTAGTGATGTTCACGAACGCCGCGACGCCTGGATTGCGCATCAGAGTTTCAACGGTATACGGCTTGTCGTGTTCAAATTTGGCCGAGACCTGTTTTTCTTTCGACTGATAAGCCTTTGCTACGATCGAAGGCAACTCATCGATCGCATCCGTTCCGAACGCAAAATCGAGAACCGGAATGTCTTTTAAGAGTTTCGCTTTTTCCTGTTGAGCGACGCAACCGCCGACCCCGATCCGAAGATCGGGATTCTTGAGCTTCCACTCCTTGTAAATTCCCACTTCCGAACGCACTTTATGGACGGGTTTTTCGCGAACCGAGCATGAATTGATAATGATGAGCGAAGCCTGTTCAGGCGTGGCAACGGGTACAAAATTCACCATTTCGAGAAGTGTGAGCATGCGCTCGGTGTCGTTTGTATTCATCTGGCAGCCGTAGGTCGAAATATAAACGCCCCGGCCGCGACCCACATCTTGATTCAGCATTCCACCCTTTCGCACTTTCGCTTTAACACGCTTCGCGTTATAGTCGTCGCCTTAGAGTTAAGTCAAAAGGACGATTTATGACACCCCGCGATCCCTCATCCAAAAAATGGACAGCTCTCCCCCTCGAATTCCGAGAGAAAGCCGCTTTGGTTTTCAATCAGAACTTCAAAGCTGAGAGCCAAGAGGGCGAGTTTTTCGTGGAAGGCCGCATCTACCCAGCCGAGATCGTTATGCGCGCTGGCTTCATCGAAAAGAACCGACTGAAGCAGACCAATTTCGAAGTATCGATGGAGCACATGCCGTCCGAATCAGCGATGGAAAAACTTTTCCTCGGCGTCGACGTTTTGGGCAGCGTATTTGAAACGCATTTCGAGCACTTGCGTGAAGATGAAATCGACGATGTCGAGTACCCGGTTACCTGGGAAGAATTCGATTTCGACGACTCGAAAGTTTACCTTCGTTTCTCGACCGCGAACACGCGCATCGAAGCCGACGCCAACAGGCTTTTGGGTGTCGACGATGGCGAGGAATTGTTTGTCGAAGAAAAAAGTCACGATCTCGAGAACGACGCTCTTTCGCACGCATTGATCGATACAGAACTTGCTGAACAAGTTTCGAAATCGATTCGCGACGGAACGTACACACCGAACCTCGAGCCCGAACAGCGCCAATCGCTTGGCGAGAAGCCGGAAGAACTTCACTAAGATTCGCGCGCTATGCGTGCGCGAAAAACGATCTTAGAAATCATTGTGCGCGATTATCAGTGTTCGTTGAACCCGTAAGCCATGGGTTGTACGTGGCTGATTATTTACAGCCTAGTTCTAAGATAAAATGATCTTCGGTGAGGAGGCCGCTCCTTTGGAGCGTGCCCATTTGAAATCGCGCCCCGCCTTTGGTGGTGTTGCCATGCGCCACCGGCGCCGGTGGCGCTCTGCGTTCGCTCACGCTTGCGCAAAATGCTTGGGAAGGCGCGCACCGCCTGTGGCGGTGCTAGCCCTAAAATCTATCGTCAGAGTCTGAACGATCTCCAGCGTTGCCCGCATCGGACACTCGCTGAATTTCGAAAAGATCGGATTGCGCTTCTTCGTCGTCGAATTCCGCTTCAACTGCTGATTCGTCGATCTCGAGTTCTTGAATTGCTGCGAGGAAATCTTTTTCGCTGCGCAAATCCTTCTTCAAGATTTCCAAGAATTTATCTGGGTAACGAGCTGTCAATTCCTCGACATATCGACCGAGCTTTCCTTCTTGAAGGATGTTGCGGCGAATCTGGATGTTCTTCCAAAGTAAAATGTAATGGTAACGGCAGTAGTTATCGACTTCCGCTAAACGATCGCAATCCTTCGTGCGGCAAAAACGATTGCCGTCGGCGTCTGTTAAAACAACGTCTTCAGCTGTATCTGGTTCCTCGGGAACCGATCGCACTTCAATTTTTGGTTCAGGCGCTTTCGCTGGAGCTTTTGCGACTTTCGCAGCTTTTTCGACAACCGGTTTCGCGACCTTCGCAGGCTTTTCAACGGCGACTTTGGCCGCTTTTACTGGTGGAGCCGGTGGTGCGGCCTTCACGGCTTTACCAACCGCTTTCGCGACCGGCTTCAACGGAACAGCTGCTTTTGTAGCCACTTTTGCGGCGCCTTTGGCAACCTTTGCTACGACCTTGGCGACGGGCTTCACCATAGCCTTCGCGACAGCTTTTGCCGCAGCAGGCTTAGCGGCCGGTTTCGCGGCGACTTTCGCAGCGGCTTTAGGTTTTGCTGTTTTCGCAGCAGGTTTAACTGCGGCTTTTGCTGCTTTCACTGCAGGTTTAGCTGCAGCTTTCGACTTTGGCGCATTCGCTTTTTTCATAAGGCGTGAACTTCGCCCAACTTAAAGCCGGAGTCAAATAGCGGGACATAGTTCGTGAGCACGCTTAACGAACGCGAATGGTGCCACGTTTCGCACGCACCACAATGACGCCTTTGGGGGCTCCGTCGAGCCGCGCAACAACCGATTTAGGACCCGACACTTTGGGGACGTTCACCGAATCCGG
>JAYSYF010000083.1:0-6104 GCA_043716655.1 Bdellovibrionales bacterium
CGCGGTGGAAGTCGTGCCGGCCTACAAAAAGGCGACACTTTCTCGGTTACGAACCTGCATTATAAGTGGGAAGGGGCGCCTTGCTCGTCTCGTCTGAAATATAAGATCGGTTTAACGACGTCTCCGATCGCGACTGCCGAAGTCGTTACCGTTGGTGACAACATCGTGGTTGCGAAAGTGACTTACTTGATCGAACAACAGATTCAACCGGGCGCACAAGTGAAGCTGTTGAAACTGAACGAACCGGTTAAAACGAAGACTGCAGCGACTAAGTAGTCCGCTCTGCTAGAGCTTTGTGGTCGCCCTACCAGGGCTTCGCACCCGACTCCATCGGCGCTTTCAATACTTGAAGAGTCTGTTTATACGCAGACTCCAGAATTTCCGGTCCGAGATGGATCTTTCTCGGGCCTGATCTCGCGAGATCTTTAAGAACGACCAGCCTCCGACTCTTCTTCAACGTGGGATCATTCCACAACCGATCATCACGTCTTCGCTCGTAGCGTTCATGCCCGCTGTTTCCATACAGATAATGACCCAGCACCGTTTCATCGGGCTTCGTATTCTCGAGACCGAGCTTGTCGAGAATACCGCCATCCCAATAAAGCTGCTTCTCAATCATCACAGGATGAAACAACAGTGGAACCGCTGACGAGGCTCGAATGGCTCTAGCCATATCGCCGCTCGAGAATATTTCGGTTTTGCGCTTAAAAATATTGAACGTCGCTACGTCGAGCGGTTTTTTGTTCGTCGAGAAGTCGCGACCTATTGTCTCACTCAGCAATTTTTCAAATCTTTTGCCGCGCACGAAACCAAGGCCTGGAGAAGGATCCCAGAAATCTTTTAGTTTAACTCTTAGAACAAGATCTTCGATTTCAAGTGCGGTCATGCCAGCGGCCACCGCGCCGGCGACGATGGCCCCTGCACTAGCTCCGGTGAGTTTCTGAGGCGAGAGACCGTTTTCTTCGAGAGCTTTGACAAATCCGGCGTGGGCGAAGAATCCGAAAAACCCTGACGAAAGCGAAAGGGTGAACGGATTTTCTTCGAGCCACGCTTGCAATGTCATATCGCCGTGAACAACGCTTTGCAGGTACGAACAGGTGCCGCATCTTTGCCGTCATTTGGACCCAAACGATTTTTTAGAATTTGCGTGAAGGACAACATTGCACGTTCCGTGCGTTCAGCTGGCGTCATCGACGTATTTCCAGTTCGATCCGATGATGCGAGCTTCTCTTCTTTCGACGGTTTCAAAATCGATTTCTCGAAAAGCGACCGGAAGAATTCATTAACCGTTCCGACCGACATTTTATCATTTGCCGGAAGCTTGCGGCCTACGAGTTCGTAAAATTCTTTTTCGTTCATCGAACCCGCTTGCGCGAGCTTCGTGATTCTTTCGACGTACCAGTCGCGCGAATTCTCTTGAAGAGTTTCTCGAACGATCTCGTTTTCCATATCGCGAAGGATTAAACCCAATTTTTCTGCAAGCTCGCTCGGCATATCTTCGATAGTTGCGTATTTACCGCCACCCATATTGAAGTTTCGATCCAGAGTTCCGCCACCTGGGTTCATACCAAGCAAATAGAGCATCTGATAGAGCTGAACTGTTGCCATGCGAATGTCTTGGCTCGGTCCACTTGTAATGCTCAAGACCGATTCAGGTGCCATCGGATTCGGCGACATGAATATGCGTTCGAACGCTCGCGAACCCAGAATCATTCGAATCATACTTAAGAGATCCGCAGCCGAGCCGCCTTTCCCGTTCGGTTTCACATAGCCACCGGCGCCTGTTCCGGTTGGAACCACAACGACGTGTTCAAAACGGCTGCCCAACTGTACGCCGGTAAAGGCATGACCGAACTCGTGCGCCGATACGCGCATTCTCTCTTCACTGACTCGGCCTTTGATTTTCGTCGGCGGAAACTTCAGAGCAATGTCACGATCGTCGAGTTTTAGAGGCTTTTCATTCGAATGATTCGTCAGCTGAACGGTATAGCGAACACGTTGTTTTGCTTCGCTGTAATCAAGAGTGATGGTCAGTGGTTCTTTCGCATACTTCGAGCTGCGTGGAAGTCGCGCCAAAGCGTATTCAAGATCCGTCGAGATCATTGTGTTCGAACTCTTCGTCGTGTTTCGCGCACCTTCAGAAGGAATCACCGATTCACTAAACAAGTAGCGGCGGTAGGCAGGAGTCGTATTCAATTCGATTTGTCCGACGTTACGCTTATCTTTGTCGAGCAGTCGAGTGTCACGAACCTTAGCCGACTGTCCGTCGATGACTTTCTGATAAGCGGCACGATCCAGTGGTTTTATAATCGAGAGCTGAGTCATCAGGCGACTGACGGTATCTGGCAAGAACATCGAGCCAAGAATATTTTTGATAGCGGCCGGGGTTGCCTTCAACTTTTTCCAAGCATTGATCACGTCTTCGATTGAGGTCAATCGTGGATCGGCCTCGAAGCCGAACCGGTCGACTGCGAAATTCATGGTAACACCTACGAACGCGGCACGTGCGTCGACAGTGCTCGTAATGTAAGTTCCCGAGTAATCAAATTTACCGTCATTGAGGAGGTCTTTGATCTTCGCCATGATGGGTCGATTGACGTACTTTCCGTCTGGTGAGATTTCGAAGACCTTATCCAGCTCTTCAATCAAGAGCAGGTATTGGCCAGACGGATTCTTTTCCAACGCCTTTTCGATAGCTCGCTCGACGTCTTTCGAGAATGTCAAAACGGCCTCGGCCGAGTCGGTCGCATACGCCTGCATATTGATTCTTGCCACTGGCAGTTTCGTCGCTTCTGCAGCCCGCAGGAAAAGTTCTGACTTTCCAATCCCTGGAAATCCTGCGAGTGCACGAGATGACGGTTCTTTCTTCGCGGGTCCTTGGCGTCCAAAATAGTTCTCGAAATCAGCAGTGATTATGTTGATGGCATCGCTTTGTCCGAAAAGATGGGTCGCGATAAACTCGCGCATACCCTTGGTTCGTTCCTGGCTTTTTGGAAAGCGCGACTCAAAAGTTTCTTTTTTAGTTACTGGCTTTACCACTTCTTCTGCAGCTGTAGCCTTGATCGAAGCCGGTTTAACGGTTGAAATCCCTTCTGGGGGAAGGAAAAGTCTCGAGCCCGGATCGTATCGCAATTGAAACGCGATTGCGTTTCCATCGCGTACTTCGGTCGCCGAATTCTTTACGAGAACTTTCTCGGTCACGCGAATGAAGACGCCGCGCTCTTCATGAAATCGAATTTCAATGTGACGAGGTCGGTCCGACGTCTCGACTCCTGGTCCTGTCGCTTTGGTTCCATAGTTTATCAATTGCTCAATGAGGGAGTTAGAAACAGATACGGTGTGGCGCGCACCCGATGGTGCGTAAACTGCTTCCGCGAGCAAGAAGTCCATCATGCTAGGGTGAACGTCGACCGTTACACGCTTCGCAAGATTCTTGTCTTGAGAATTCTGACGGATCGCGCGCTGAACCTGTAACTCGATGATTCGTTTGTAGGTGTCGCTACCCAACGGCTGCATGATCGTTGTGTTCGCCCCAAACCGGCTAACGGTATTTGAACGAAACATTTTGGCGAGTACTTTGTAACGAGCACTCGGTTGGTTTCGGATCCAGTCGTCAAATTTTTCGAAGTCTTCGATTGTGAAATCATAATAGGATTTTTGGACTTTCAAAACTTCCAATGAGAACGATTCGATTTCAGTCGGTGCGAGGTTCATGGTTGTGATGAACATGACATTCGATACCGGCATTGGTTTGCCGTTGTAGCCGGTGATTTTACCTTCCGATGAAATCGTGTTCATGGTTCCGATCGAAGAAGAAGTCGTTTCGACTCCAGTCGATGCGTTTTTCTCAACGAGTTTGTCGAGTTCCTCGAGGATCACAATCAGCGGACGATCGGGATGATTTGATTCGTGTTGGCCAATCGCCGCAGCCATCGCTTCCATAAGCGAAGTTCCACTGCGGACGGTCTGCCCGGCGAAATTTTGTGCGTCGAATTCGACGACTGGGTAACCGTTCGCCTTCAGATATTCGATGATCGCGGATTTCCCGATTCCAGGAAGACCGATCATGTTCATCATGACAGGTTCGCCCGTACGGTTCGGATAACCCTCTAAATACTGAACCATTTTAGCTTGCAGAACCGCCGTTGCAGATTCTTGACCGAATACGGCCTGATTCAGATCGCTTGAAAGGACGTAAGCTTTTTTGAGTAGCGCTTCACGATCACCTGTTCCATAGCGTGCATCAGCGATTGCGCCTTTTCGATATCCGTCACCTTTAGGTGGTTTAGCTGCAATAGAAACAGACGCGATTGCAGAAACAAGGACGACGCAAGCCAAAACGAAAGAATAACCCCTCACAGAACCCCCCACTCCAACTAAGCCTGATGCTGTTCGCATCTGCCGCCCCGACGCAGCTTCTTAATTAGAGAAAAACCAATCCGATCGAAGCGAATTCGCCTTCGACAAGACGACGCGAATATACGGTCGTCCGGAAATTTTTAATCCAGTGTTCGGTGTAAAACAGATGGTGAGATTATTCTTGGGTAAACCCAGGGCGTGTAGGGTTTCTAAAGTCAGTTGTCAGAACTACCTAGTACTTCGGCAATTTTGCGCACAGTCGTGTTTATTTCTTTAGCATTTCGCGGACATACGAACACCGTGTCGTCTCCGGCGATCGTACCAAGAACGCCGATATCGGAACGCAATTGATCGATTTGTCGTGCGACGAGCGAAGCGGAGCCCGGAGAAGTGTGGACCACAATCATGAATCCGTTGTGCTCGATGTCTGCGATGAGCGTCCCCATTCCTCCAGAAGGAGCACGAACGGGCGCCATTTCTTCGGCCAATCGATAGACCGTGCGACCTGATGTATCGATCATTTTAATCGCGCCGAGCTTTCGAAGATCGCGCGAGATCGTGGACTGATTCACTTCGAAATCTAATTTTTCGAGCTCTTCGCGTAGTTCGTCCTGAGTGCTCGCGTCCTCTTTCACAAGAAGACGGCGAAGCGCCTGCAGTCTACTTTGAGTATCGACTCGTTCAGCCACGTCGAACCTCCGGTGAGCCCATAAAGCACTCCCTACTTACCAAGCAAACCGACAAGCAGCGCTTTTTGAGCGTGCATGCGATTTTCTGCCTGTTGAAAGAGGACCGAGTTCTCGTGATCGACGAGTGCCGTCGTGATTTCTTTGTCTTTGATCATCGGCATGCAATGCATGATCGCAGCGCGCGGATCCGCATGTGCATAAAGCTCTTCATTTAACTGGTAAGGTTGAAAGACTTTATCGCGATCGGTTTCTTCTTGTTCGAAACCCATGCTGGTCCACACATCTGTATAGACAGCGTTCGCCGATTTCACAGCTTCAACGGGACTATTGTGCGCGACGACTGCGCCGCCTGTGTCTTTCGCGCGTTTCTTCGCCTGACGAACAACGAGCGAACTCGGTTCGTAACCTCGTGGGCACGCGTAGTGAACTTCGACTCCCAAGATCGGCGCAAGTAACAACAAGCTATGGAGCATGTTGTTTCCATCGCCCACGTACGCGAGTTTCAATCCGTTTAACTCTTTATATCGCTGCATCAGCGTCTGCAGATCCGCCAACACCTGGCAGGGATGATGCGTATCGCTGAGTCCATTGATGACGGGAATGGGCGATTTCGAAACCATGCGCTCGAGAATCGAGTGCGCATGTGTTCGAACCATCACACCGTGGCAATATCCTGCAAGAACACGAATCGTATCTTCTGGATCTTCCTTTTTTCGGCCCATCGAATCGAGTTCGATAACAGTTCCACCAAGTTCTTGAATGGCGACCGTGAAACTGACGCGCGTTCGTAGAGACGGCTTTTCGAAAAGCAGAACGACGTTTTTGTTTCGAAGATCGTCACGGCGAAATCCGGCGAGGCGCTGCTCGCGACAACTTTCCGCAAGGAACAAAAGTTCCATGAGTTCCGTTTTCGAAAGCTCGGTACCCGTGAGGAAATGTTTAGATTTAAATTTCGGTGTAGGTGCCGCCACTTTATTTCGCCCCTCGTGAACGAAGGCGACAGACCGTGCCAACGCCTCGGTCCGTGAAAAGCTCTTCGACTATCGCATGCGAACG
>JAYSYF010000084.1:0-6090 GCA_043716655.1 Bdellovibrionales bacterium
GATTTTCGTTCTGATTCAACATCTCTTGGAATACGATAACACCCATGGCGGGCACGTCTAGTCCTTCACTCTCAATCGTTATTCCGGCCTACAACGAAGAACGTCGGTTGCCTGACACCATTCGCAACTTGAAATCGTTCTTTGGCCGCGCCGACGGCACTGTTGCTGGGCTCGAGATCATCGTCGTGATTGAGAAATCTTCAGATCGCTCAGCGGAATTCGCCCGCACTGAAATTGCCGGAAATCCGATGTTCACCGTGATCGAGAATGATGTGCAGCGCGGCAAGGGGTACGCCGTAAAAACTGGAATGCTGAGAGCGCGAGGTGAAGTCGTCTTTTTCATGGACGCTGACCTCTCGACTCCCTTGGCAGAAACGTTCAAATTTGTCGCGGAATTTTCTATAAATCCCGATACCGACATCATCATTGGATCGCGCGCAGAAGCGCAAAGCCAGATCATCAAGAAGCAAACTTGGCTTCGAAGAAACATGGGACGCGGATTCAATCGTTTCGTTCAGGCGTTCGGAGTTTCGGGAATCCGCGACACCCAGTGCGGGTTCAAAGCGTTTCGCAAACGTGCAGTCGAGCCGATATTCTCACGACAAACGATCGACGGATTTGCGTTCGACGTCGAACTTCTCGTTTTAGCCGAAGCAATGGGATTCAAAGTCACGACAGTGCCTGTTCGATGGGTAAATTCGGCAGATTCAAAAGTGCGGATCTGGATCGATCCTCTGCTGATGCTCATCGATTTATTACGTATCAGACGGATTGTTCGCCAGAGCCTGAAAGCGCGACCACACGATCCAAAGTCTTAGCGGTCTGATTAATTAATTCGCGCAACTTCGCGGGATTTTTCCACTCTTCGACGACCGATTCAGGCGCAAATGCAAGAAGCTCGAATTTCTGCAGAACATCGGTGATGACTGGTGCGCATTCTTTTTGAATCGAGGGAGGCGTCGCCAAAAGCAGCTTCATCACTTCCCGTTCCGAGACTCGATCGCCAACGACTTCACTCAAAGTAAACGCGAGCAGATTGACTCCTCGAACGCCGACTTGCCGAGCATCGCCTTTTTTTGCGAGTGTTTCTAAAACCCGAAGGCGCATTCTTACCATTCGTCCTAAGCGCGGGCCGCCTCGGCCCCAACCAAATTCGTAGGCCGCGAAACCCAGCAACAGACTTAACACGACTCCATAGAGGGTCGCGGCCCCACCGATTCCGCCAGCAAATGCGGCCGTCGATTCAGGTTTGAACGTGTCGATCAAACGCGGTTCGGTCGGTCCACTTGGCCCGGCTTTTCTTCCGCCGCCAGCTTTGCCAGTACCTGTGAAACTTTCGGACGAACCTTGAGCACCCTTGGCACCTGCGCCCACTCGAACACGCAATGCTTCTGTTGCACGAGTAATATACTTTCGTGTCTGCGGATCGAACATCGACGCAGATATCGGCGGAATCGTGTATTCGCCTTCTTGGCGTGGAATCAGCTGCAGAGTGAACTCCTTGAAGCTAGTTCCCCAGCCGAAAAACTTTGAATCTTTCTGCGTGTCGTACAATTCCATTCCCTGTGGCGGCTGAAACGGAGGAATGTCGATAAGCTTCGCGTTTCCACGACCTTCAAATCTAATTTTCAACGGGAACGGTTGATTAGCCGAGACGTTGCCGTTTTCAATACGAGCGGTGACCTGAAAGTCTCCGACGGCGCCAGAAAAATCGGCGGGACGCCCTTCGACCGGCAGTGGCTTCACTTGAATTTTGATCGGCGTCGAGGATTTCGTAAAGGTAAACGCGCGGCCCATACCAAGAGCTCCGAACGGATCGTTCGTGCTGACGACAGTACACTTTGCCGTGTAACTGTCGATCGTGGCGGCGCCTTCTTTGATTGGGAACAACGCGAACGACGCGAGCAGTGCTTTTTTATAAGGAACACCATCGACGACTTCCTGTTGGAAGTTGAGGTGAGTCGCAATTTCGATATCTTCTTTCCAGAAACCTTTTAGCGACGGGTATTTCAAAGTGTCGAGATCGCGGATCACGCCAGTGGTGTAGAGAAAAAATGAGACCGTAATCTGTTCGCCCACGTAAGCTTCAGTCTTGTCGGTTTCGACTTGTACAAAGAAAGCTTCGTTTGCGTTTTTTGGAAGTGTTCGCGATCCACCTTGTGGAACCTGTCGCATTCCGCGACGAAGTAATTGAGAGAACAGATCTTCTTCTTCGTCAGTCGGACCCGGCATCGCATCGTCGTCAAAACCCGGTGGTGGTTTCGCAGTACCACGACCGCTTCGTCCCTGACTGCCTTGGCCTGCTCCGCTAGCGACTTGAACTGTGATTGCGCTCGTGCGGATACTTTTTCCCTCAACGACAACTTCGATAGGAAAAATTGTTAACGCGCCCAATTTTTTTGGCGAGAGCTGCCAATTAAAAACACTGCTGCGAACAGTTTTGAACTGCATTCCTGTCGGCGTCTGAATCAGATTCGCCTTCGTTTCGCTTCCCTGCCACTGACTCATGACTTCAAAATCGTTCATCGGCGGAAGTGTCGGGGGCTTCACAGCCACATTTTCTTCACTCGTGACGGAAACTGACAAGACGATGACTTCGTTCGGATCAATCGCTTTGCGATCGACAGTAGCCTTCACTTCGTACTTAGGAGTATCGGCACTGGCACGCGTGCCAGGACCTAGGACAATGCCCAAAATCATCGACAACTGTAATAACGTTCGAAATACGACGTGCACCATTTACCAATCCTTATCGCGAGGAGATTCTTTTCCACCCTCACGCTGCATTTTCTCGCGGATCTGATCTTCCTGCCGCTTCAGCTCTTCCAAAATCTTTCCGACATCTTGCTGACTTAATTGCTCGGACTTGAACGGTCGCGGAGTCGGCTTCGGCGTCGGCCCCGTCTGCTGCTGGTCGGAAGGTTTTTCTGGTGGCTTCTGATCTTTTCCTTCTTTCGGTTCTTTACCTTCTTTATTTTGATCGCTTTTGCTTTCGCCTTCGCCCTCACCCTCACCTTCGCCACTCGCGATCAGCAGCTCGATGTTGTGTTTTGTCTCGACCGAATCGGGCTTCACTTCAAGTGCGCGCTGGTAGGCGTCCAACGCTTCGGGAACCTTTTTCTGACCTTGAAAAATAACGGCACGATTGAAGTTCGCTTTAAAAGCTATTTCTGCGGACAGATTCGATTTCAAAGCGACGTCGAACTCTGTCAGCGCTTTCGCATCGTCTTTATTTGCCATGAAACCGACGCCAACATTGTAATGCACTTCCGCTGAATCAGGCAATTCCGAGAGCGATTTTGTAAACCCGTCGAGCGCTTCGACAAATCGTTCTTCCTTAAAATTGCCAACGGCTTTGTTATTTTGCCGAACGCCCTTGAACTCATCTGCATGTGCCTGACTCGAAAAGCTAAGTGCTGCGAACGTCAACGGCAGGAGACACCAAACGACCGACTTAAGCCCCGCCTCGAAACGACCGCGCCACACACGATCGCCTCGGCCCTTCTCGCCGATCAAAAGATCGAGCAAAACAAAGAACAACGCTGCAATCAAAAACCACTGAAATCGTTCTTCGTACTGAGTTGCCATGCTCGAAGCAAATTCGGATTTTTGCAGCTTGTCGATATCTGCTTTCACAGCACGGGCCTCGTTACCACCGAAAGTCGCGAAATGAAATGTACCTTGTCCAACGCGAGCTAAGTCTTTTAAAAAATCGCCCTTTACCATCGATGTGACTTCTTTTCCACTCTTGTCTTTCTTGTAGCTGCGCAGATATCCGCGCTCGTCGCGAATCGGGATCATTCCCCCGCGTTCGGTACCGAATGCGATCGTGAAAATTCGAATTCCCTGAGACGACAATTTTTTTGCAAGTTCGAGGGCGCCTTTTTCCTGATCTTCACCGTCGCTCATTATAAGAATCACACGCGTCGTCTTCGAGCGCTCGTCGTCGTCTGTACCGCCGCGTTCAAAAGCGTCGGCCGCCTCTTGAAGCGCTTGGGTGAAGAACGTGCCTTGAGTGGCCACTGAATAAGGCGATAACGAATCGAGGAACATTTTTAAAGACGAAATATCGTTGGTGAGCGGAGACAACAGCAATGCCGAGCCGGCGAAGCCTACAAGTCCAACCTTGTCGCCCGCGAGCGAATCGAGAAGACGGCTCAATTCTGCTTTCGCGAATTGAAGTCGGGATGGCTTTACGTCTTCTGCCAACATTGATGTCGACACGTCGATCGCGACCATGAGTTCAACGCCGCGAACTTTAATTTCCGAAAGACCTTTTCCTGATTGCGGTCGTGCGAGCGCGACAATCGCAAGCGCGAGTGCGAGAGAACGAGCGACGGCTTTCATACGACGGCGCCCAGGAGAAACCTGTTTCGCAAGTAACGGTGCCATTCGCTCGCCTAAACCTTTGCGGAGTCGCGCATGAGCGCGTCGAGAAGTGACAATCGCGATCAACCACAAAGCTGGGACCACCCAAAGCAACATCAACCATTCCGGATGTGCAAAACGCATCAAGGCACCTTCCGGAAAACGGTGACCTGCAAAAACCAGGAAAGTAAGAACAGAAGTATGCCCCACATCAGCCAGGGCTCGTACATTTCGGCGTACTTCGTATATTGATTCACATCGATTTTAGATTTCTCCATGCGATCAATATCTTCGAATACTTTTTTAAGAGAAGCGTTGTCAGTCGCACGATAGTACTTTCCGCCCGTGTCGCCAGCCATCTTCCCAAGCAATTCGTCATTCACGGTTGAATGAATTGGCTGATAGCGTTTTACTTTGCGACCAAAGGCATCGATCGTTTCGACCGGCAGCTGTGCATCTCCATCGACGCCCGCGCCAATCGAATAAATCCGAATGCCATAACCTTTTGCGATATCGAGAGCTGTCTCGGGATCAATTGTTCCAGAGTTATTTTCACCATCGGTCATGAAAACCATGACGCGCGATTTTGCAGTCGATTCCTTCAATCGGCCGGCTCCGGTCGCTAGCGCAACACCGATCGCGGTGCCCATCTTGATATTGCGGCTAATTTTGATCGCCTCGATGCTCTCTAACAATATTTTATGATCCAGTGTCAGCGGCACGCGAGTGTACGCTTCACCAGAAAACATGACCAATCCCAATCGGTCGTTTGGGCGCTTACGCACAAATTCCTTCAAAATTTCTTTGCTGGCCACCAACCGATTCGGCTTCATGTCTTCAATCAACATAGAATCGGAAACGTCGATGACCATCATGATGTCGATGCCTTCAACGTTCTTTCGTACTTTGGTGTCCGCACGTTGTGGTCGCGCAAGCGCAACGACGATCAGCACCAAAGCGCCGAGCATAACGAGCGTGGGTAGCCACATGAGTTGCGTGCGAAGCGGTCGAGGAATTCCCTTAAGCAGCGACAGCGAAGAATACTGCACCGTCGGCGAACGTTTGCGCGAACGCCAGTACGCCCATGCCACAAGCGCCACGACGAATGGAATTAAAAGAAATGCCCATGGAGAATACCAACTCATTTGGCACCTCGCTGGAATTCGGCCTGAACTTTTTCGCCGAACTCGCGAATCAATTCGTGAATCTGCGGAAGCACGACGTTCAATGCTTCGGTCGCGTTGATTTGCGATTTCGAAAGGCTTTCGGCCACGCGCTCGAACTCACCAAACAGTCGAACCGTGATCGGCGAGAGTCGTTCGCGAGTTTTTTTATCTCCGCGTGTGATAACTTTGAGAATCGTCTTCGTCGAACGGGTCAGCAAAGGTGCTTGGTAAAGATGCGACAAGTACGTTTGTGTCGCAAGTTCGAGTTCCTTGATATGGGCTGATGGATTTCGTTCCTTCAAACATCGGCGCAGGTCTTTGTTCAATTGGTCGAAGGGAGAAAGCGGCGTACGGTTCGCCTGTAACCAAGCATTGAACTTTGCCTTACGACGGCCGCGTTGAATGAAAGCGAGGATCGTAGTCACGATGAGGACAAGAATCGCAATGATCACAATGATCGTCGACGTCGGCCACATAAGTCCTACGGGCACTTCGGGTGGAAACGGTTTCGGATCTTTCTCGTCTTCTTTGATGACGGACTTAACAACGAAGTTCA
>JAYSYF010000085.1:0-18355 GCA_043716655.1 Bdellovibrionales bacterium
GGGATTTGGTCCGACATTCCTCTACACAGCCCGTGTCGACTTCTAGATACTATTTGCCGATGCAGCAGCGATAGTTCGAGACGTCTGTGCTAATAACCACAGGCGTCTGGACGTTGCAGCTCGGGTTACCGACAACAAAACCTGCGTTGTCGGCGCTGTACGATTCTGCAACCCATTCGAACGCGGGTCCGATGTTGGTGATTCCTGTTCCATAGTTGCAAGCGGTCTTCCACTCTGACGACGAGCAAAGACGCGCGCGACCACTTCCAGGGCTCTGAATTCCGATGCACGCCGCTTGTGCTGATGCCCAATCGGTGTTGCCCCGCTGGTTCGTGTCGATGCAGAACGAACTCATTTCTTCAGGGCTACCAACCAAAATAAAATTCACGGGACACGCCGAAAGCGCGGCTCCGCAATACTGAATTTGTGCAGTTGCCGACGAGTTGTCGGCGAGGAACGTTTGCTGAATCTGAATTGGTTTCATCGCGCGAACGAGCGAACTGCCAAGAAACGCAATTTCAAAAGTGCCTTTATATTGGTTCGGTACACCGGTCGCCAAGATGTCCTTGAAATAGATGTGATCCACCATGATTCCGTTGAGTGAAAATGGCAAAAGGTCGCCCGCCTTAGCAATGATCGACGAACTAGCGTTCAATCCCTCATATAAAGGTGTAGCTCCGAAGTCGATGACGGTCGGACTCATGACGGATGTCGTTGTCGTCGAGAGATCGATGACTTTACCAGCGAGCTGCCACGTGCACACACTTGCGCGCAGAAACGTGCTGACCATTTGAGTCTTCAGCTCAAGCATCTCTGACTTTTGGTAGAGCGCTTTCATTTCGGTTTGTTGGGCGACGATCATCGAGGCCATAGCCATCGAGATGATGCCCATAATGCCAACGACAATTATGACTTCGAGGAGAGAGGAGCCGGTCTGTTTGTTCACAAGTAACTATCGGCGAGAATGTGGAAAACCGAAAAATAAAAAACGTGCCGCCGCCGCGATTGAGTTTAAGCCCAGCGAAATACTCGAAGCCTTATGTTTCGAAGTTAAACTGGTTATTAATTCGTCAGTCGACTCGCGCGGCCCATCAACTGCGGCTTTCACGCGGTTGGCGCAATTGTGAGGCAAGTCCTCATAGTGTCGATCACTGAATTGACACTTATGACGACTTTCACCTAAGCCAGCATAGATAGATTTCAATGTCGTGTGCCTTGCAGCCGTTTCAGCCTATACAAAGTGCAGCCTGCGCCTCTCTATATAGATTTTCATATTGAACGGCAGATTCCCGGATAAGTTGCGGCTGAACACACCTTACAAACTGGAGCACACAGTGAAATTACTGATCTCAATGGCCATCGGAACTCTTTGTTTTATGAACCTCGCAATGGCGACAAGCCTTGCGCCAACGAGTGATCGCGTCGAAGTAGCTCCAGGCATGTTCGCAATCACAAACTCTGAAGCGTTCGAGTATGTCTGCGACATCGAATCGAACGAAGGCGGAACAAAGGTTCAATACAAAACGTTCCTCGATGTCGATTACGCAGACGCAGTCGGATACCGTTTTGCCGTTGGTTTTGTTGGCGGAGGACGGTTGATGGGAATGTTGGCTGCCGAAGTTCCGGTTTTGAACGTAACAAAAGCGCGATGCCCAGGTCTTTGCATGAAAATGACAGTGAAGTCCGGTGAAGACGGAACAACTGACGTTGTCGAGTTCAACGAAGACCCGATCACAAAAGTCATCAGCATGACTGCTGATGAAGACGGAAAAATGCAAGTCGTCGGCACTTGCACCAAGAACGAAGTTCCGTAGTTCACTGATATAGGAGCCTAGGGACAACGAGAGCCGTAGATATCTACTTCGGCCTCGCCTTCGCTCAACATTCCGAGCCGGCTGGCAGCGGCCTGCGAGAGATCCACAATCCGTCCTTTTGCAAATGGCCCACGATCGTTGATACGCACGGTAACTTCGCGCTGCGTTTTCTTACTTCGCACACAAACCTTCGTTCCGAACGGTAAAGTTTTGTGCGCAGCCGTGAGTTCGTTCTTATCGAAACGTTCACCGCTTGCTGTCTTTCGACCATGAAACACGCCCCCGTACCACGACGCGCCTCCCTCTTCGTGGAACTTCCCGCCCGACGTCGTCGCGCACGAAACTAAGCTAAATGCAGATAAGAGGGTGAGTAGAAGGAGTTTCATCAGTTTCCATTTCGGTACTTTCACGACCTATCGAAAGTCACTAGTCCCTTGGTCGAGCAATGTGGAAACAACAAGGCCCCGGCGCAAACGCCGAGGCCTGTGCATTCGCAATCTAAAAAGACCAACCGCTTATGACTTCTTCTCGGCGTCTTTCACTTCTTCTTTTTTCTCTACCTTCAGCTCATTCGCTTTTGCTTTTTCGGCTTTCTTTGCCTTTTTGACATCAGCTTTTTTCAAACACTGCGGCTGCGATAATTACTTGGTTCTTCATTTTTCTCTCCTCGCGGTCAGTGCCGCAGTCAAGTAAACAGTCACCCCTATCTACCTAATTTCACGCGGGTTTTATCTGGCAACTAATTGGTTGCACGTTACTAAATTCAGCGTTACCTTCGCGAATCGGGGTAAAGATGCAGACAAAGAAGCAGGTCCGAGAACAAAGAAATCACGCAGTCATCTTTGCGGCACTTGGCGAAGAGACCCGTCTTCGCCTGGTCTTGCGCTTGAGCGACGGCTCGGCCCGCTCGATCTCGCAATTGACCGAAGGTTCTAGTCTGACTCGACAAGGAGTGACGAAACATTTGCGAGTGCTTGAATCCGCTGGGGTCATTCAAAGCGTGCGCACGGGACGAGAGAATCTCTTCGAACTTAATCGAGAGCCGCTCATCGAAATGAAAGAATATCTCGAGAAGATTTCCGTTCAATGGGACGAGGCCTTGACCAGTCTCAAAACATTTGTCGAAACCAAATAATGTACGGACCGAACCTAGAACGGCTCCACGATGTGTCGTCAGGATTTGTTCCCGCTACAAACTTTTCGAACCATGATGAGGTCCACTTGGTCGTCCATCCCTAACCGAAAAATGTGCTGGCCGACCGCTTCGAAACCATATTTTTTGTAAAATGCCTGCGCTCTAAAGTTATTCTCCCAGACGCCAAGCCAAAGTGTTTCAAATTTTCCAGCAGCTGCCAGCTGAATGCATTTGTTCATCAATTCTGCGCCGACACCTTTTCCATGCCATCGCGAATCAACATACAATCTCAGAATTTCCATTGGACTTGCTCCGGTAACGCACGGATCTGGTGTGCCTTTGAGTAAATGAAGATAGCCAGCGGCCTGATCACCAATCCAAGCAATCTCTATCATTCGGTCGCGATCTTGAATTTCTTTGAGCTGCTTTTCAGCGCTGAAAGTCTTTCGGACGTAGAGGTCGACATCTTCCTGGCTGTTATCACTGGCAAAAGTTTCGATGAACGTATTTCGTCCCAATTCGGAAAGCGTTTGAGCATCAGAATGCGAAGCAGTTCGGATTTGTGAAACGGGCATGGCTCAAACATATCTCGCGGCCGGAGGTTTGCAATCACGAGCTTCACCAGACCTCAGGCCACCTTAAACCGAAGGACATCTCGCGTGCGCACGCAGTCTCTGTTCAAATTTACAATGCTCCCTGTATTCTTCGTAGGCCTTCTGCAAGGTTGTACTAAATTTGAGAGGATCGTTGCGCCCAAGGAAGCAGCCGAAACGGCACCGGTTGTGATCCAATCGAACCGCTCGCAAGAGACGCTGGTACTTCCGAACGGCCTCGAAGTCCTGGTGATTTCGAGCCCGGGCTTTACAAAAGCTTCCGCAGCAATGGCTGTCCCCGTCGGTTCATGGTCCGATCCGGAAGAACATCAGGGCCTTGCACATTTTCTCGAGCACATGCTGTTTTTGGGAACGAAAGAATATCCCGATGCGGCCGAGTACGGCGCGGTTGTCGCTAAAAATGGCGGCTACACAAATGCCTACACCGCACGAACGCTCACAAACTATCTCTTCGAAGTAAATACGGTTGCACTGCCCGAAGTTTTGCGTCGTTTCTCGCGCTTCTTCGTTTCTCCAACGCTCGATCCGAAATACATCGACAAGGAAAAGAACGCCGTACACAGCGAGTTCGATAAAAACATTCGAAGCGACGGCTGGCGTTTCTGGCAGATGTTCGGACTCACGGAACCAGCAGGTCACCCCGCCCGCAAATTCAACATCGGTTCTCGTACGACTCTCGCGAAAGCGGACTCGGCAGTGCTTCGCAGTTTTTATGAGAAATACTATTCGTCAGACACAATGAAGCTCGTGGTGCTCGGCCCTCAACCGATCGCAGAACTTCGCGCGATGGTTGAATTGAATTTCAACGACGTTCCGAATCGAAAACTTAAAGGCACACCAAGCGACCTCGTTGTGCCAGTTTCTCAAGCCGGTCAATGGATGGAGATTAAATCGATCGGAAACAAAGACGAACTCTCGTTGCTGTTTCCAAGCACGGCCTACGATGTTCACTGGCAGTCGAAGCCGGGAGCGATTCTAGGCGGTCTCATCGGTTCGGAGCACGCTGGATCGCTCGCATCTATTTTGAAACGCAAACAATGGATCAATCGTCTGTCGTCAGGATCTCAGGACCTCGCGGATGGTCAGAACGCGGGATACTTCAGTATCGGACTTGAGTTGACCGAAAAAGGTCGCGCTGAAAAAGACGAAGTTTTAAGAACTGTCTTTTCTGTTTTGGGCCAAATTCAAAAAGAAGGCGTAAAAACATATCTCTTTACAGAGAAACAGACGATGGCGCGACTCGCGTTCGAAAATCGAGGTCTCGTCGATGGAGCGGACGAAGCAAGTCGTATCTCGGCGCTCATGTTGCTTCACCCAGCACTTCAGATCGACGAGCGGTCGATGCTTTATTCTGCCTCTGATGAAGCGTTGTACGGGAATTTCCTAAAGACGCTCACACCAGAAAATGTGACCGTGATCGCACAATTCCCAGAGGCACAAATCGGATCCACCGAACCGATTTATGGAACTGAGTACAGTGTAAAGCCGATCTCGAAAGAATTGAAAAAGGCTTGGAGCCAAGCCTTGGCAACTCCAGTTGCTGCATACAAGTATCCAGCGCAAAACGTCTATATTCCAACGTCGTTTCAGCTTCACAAGACCGAAACGTCACAAACTCCACGCGTGATCGCTGAAGATACTCGCGGGATGATTTGGTTCCAGCAAGAAACCGGACCAGAAACGAAACCAATGGGTTTCGCATCGCTTCGCATTTGGACGCCAGCAATGGCAACAAGCGCACGAAACAATCTGCTCGCCCGTGTTTATGCGAAAGCATTTGAAGTCACACAAACCGAGCGACTCGCTCCGCTATCAGAAGCTGGCTACGCCGCTGGTCTCAGCGTTGGTTCTTCATATGTTCAACTGACGGTTCAAGGTTACTCCGAGAAATTCTCGGACGTTCTCTATGATCTTCTGGATTCGCCCACTGCAGGACTCAATACGATTTCGATTACAGATGACGACCTCATTAAAATCAAAGGCGATCTGAGGAAGGAATTTGCGGATTACAAAGTTCAGTCAGCAATTAATCGTGCTGTTGCGAAGAAACGTTATCTTGTGGTTTCGCCTTCGTTCCAAATTGAAGATTACGAAGGGTTCCTTGATTCAGTGACGACGACTGAGGTCAACGTTTTCGCTCGCGAGCTTTACAAACGGATCTACGTTGACGGACTTGTGTACGGAAACCTCCTTAGCGCTCCGTTGAAAGACCTCGTTCCTCGTACCGTGAAAAATCTGAAGGCAGCGGTTCTGACATTGGAAGAACGGGCCTTGCTCGAGAAAAAAGAAGTCGTCCTGAAGCCGTCACAGAAATTTGTGACTGCGTTCGGTGGAGCAGACAACAACAATGGCATGATCATATCGATCGACACGGGTCTGCGTACGCTGCCAAGCGATGCTGTTAATACGATGCTCGGCAACCTTCTGAAAGATCGATACTACAGCGAGATGCGCACGAATCAGCAGCTTGGTTACATCGTTCAGGGCGGCGCCTCGACATCGAAAGTGGCAACCCGATTGGATTTTTACATTCAGTCGAGCGATTACCAGCCGGAAGAACTCTCAAAACGAAATGCGGCTTTCTTGGCTTTGTTGCTTTCGGATTTCGATAAAGTTCTTGATGAGAAGTTCGAAGAAACTCGCAACGGATTAATCCTCGAACTTTCGCGAAAATCTTCAGTCATGTCAGAACGCTTTGCTGAATTCTCTGAAATGTGGACCGAACGCGATGCGAACTGGACTTACAACGAAAGCCTGATTGGCGAACTCAAAAAACTCGGTCGCGACGAAGTGAAAGCGCATGCTGTGAAATCGCTCACGCCCGACAAACAGGCGCGACTTTCGATTTACTATTACGGAACCAAGTCGACGATGCCTCAAAACTTCGGTGAAGACGTCCCGGTCGCCAGCAAGTCAGAACTTGAAAACCTTGTGAAGGAAGGTCTCTAGTTCAGCTTTAAGACCATCTCGGTATCGTCGATTGATTTTCCGAACACCCGGAAAAGATCTTTCGTCGTGCCGACGACTTCAAATCCACATTTCTTATAAAGCGCCTTCGCGGGCGGATTGTTTTCGAACACGTTGAGCGTGATCCAATCGAGTGTCGGCTGGTGCTTTGCCCATATCACGGCTTCGTTGACGAGCTTCGAGCCAAATCCTTGCCGTCGTATCGGCCGCTCTAAACCCATCATCAACATGCATCGGTGCATGGCAGCTTTCATGGCCGGCCGACTCATTAGCGTCACTTCTCCCCAGATTTCGGCTTCATCAGTGACGATCCATACCCGCAACCAACCGGGCGTCGTCACAGGCTTTGCCAAAGCGTCGGCTTCTTTCTTTAAATCTTCTTCTCTGATTGGGTAATCGTCTTCAGTCGGAGCAAAGATGACATCGCCATCTCGCCCGTTCTCTTTCGAGTGGCGAGTTCTATGGCGATTCAACATTGGAAGATCTGACGGTTGGAGCGGTCTGATGTGCATGGGTTTATTTAACTAGCCACGGGCCGGTGCTTTGACCGTGCCTTTTTTATTTAAGTTAATCTCGCACGAGTACTCGTACTTGATTTCGGGCTTTGCGGTTGCAGAAAGATCTGTGATTTTCTCTGTGCAAGCCGTCGACTCGGAATAAATAATTCGAGATTTCACTTCGAAACCCTTCACTGTTTGAACGTCGTCCAGTGTATCTAGAGCACCTTTATTCGACACAATGCTTTGATAAAGTTCTTTCGCGGCATCTCCCTCAAACTGAAGGAAGTAACCTTCCTCGCCAGAATAGTTGTAGCTCGAAAGTCGGCCCTTAAAGGGCGCCGAGAGTTGCGCAGTAGCCGAAGCGGAAACCAACATAGCAGCAGCGAAAAGTAGCGCAGTGAATTTCATTAGAATCTCCAAAATAAATGTTGTGGCTTTGATAACATGTGCGATGTGGGGGCACACCAATCAAAACAGATTGTGAAGTTTTCATCGCTACGAGTCTCGAAATTATTTGAGGCATGCAATCTGAGCAAAAGACATATTGCGACCATCTGCCGTTAAGCGGAGCTCTTCGCTGCGGAAAACGACATCGCCAAGACCGATTCCGTCAAAGAGAGCTGTATGCTCATTCTTCATAGGAAGTTCCAATTTCGAAACTTTTGCGGGTTTAGACGAGAGCTGCTTTTTCTGATGAACTTCGATCAGAGTCGGAACTCCTTTGGAAAAGAGCCAAGCAGTCTTGTGAGTCATTGTTTCCGTACTCGCTGAGTGTAGCGTCCAGCCCTCAGCTTGTGCCTTTAAGACAAATTCCGCGACATTCAGAACATCTAGCGCGATGTGATGAAGCGACGGTCCCCGCTTCGTCATCGCCCGCTTGTAAGGTCCATCTGAAATCGCTTCGAGCAACAGCAAAAGTCCCTTCTGCGTTTCGTACGAGCCGACATAAATTTCTTTTGTGCCTTCCGACTCGAAAACTTCGGGCGCCTCAGTCTCGATGCCCTGAGCATTCAAGAATTTGGCCGAAGCTTCGGCTGATGGAACTAAAAGTGCGATGTGACTAAGGCTTGAGTTCATTACTTTTTATCTCTCACGGGAATATTGAAATTGCAGGCGTCGACGTGACCTGATCGGAAGAGGAACCACTCATTTGGCATCGTCCGCCTCATTTGGAGCAACTCTTGGAACAAGACCGTATCCGTGCGCAATACTTCCAAATTCACTCGATCTTTTTTTGCAACCTCGCTTCCCAATTGTATCGAAGCGATCTGCAACGGCTTCTCGCCTTTGTCTTTGGCGAAAAACCCCATCTCACCATGTCCGCGCGGAAGCGAGGCTAAGAACTCGACGCCTCGTAAGATTTTGCCTACGATCGCTACGTTGCGATCCAAATGGCGAGGGCTATGTCCGATCACAGTATAAAGCTCGGTGCCATCGCCGCTTTCTGGTTTCACATCTCGACCGACTCCGACAGAACCGTAACAATGAAGTAACCAAGTTCGTTTGCCATCCGCATTTCGGCCAGCGGCCATGCCATTAAAAAACCCGGTCACTTCTGTGTACGTGTCCTTGTCGGGAAGTGGATTAAAAAAGATTTGTTTGTCGGTCTCAACATCCAATTCCGAAGGCAAAACTTCTTTTACCGCTTTTGCTTTTTTCTTTAATGCTGGATTTTCTGCGTTCGGATCGGCCCACTGCACCACATAGTTATCTTGAACACGAACAATCGCGAGACCATCCCAGTATTTTTCTTTAGCGAGGGCGCGAATCCGTTCGACATGCTTTGGCGCGAACTCTGGCGAAAGTTCGATGACGACTTGGCCGGCTGGAATATTCATGTACAGCAGGTTTTCTTGCGCAGGAGTTCGCCAATCCGTTGGTTTCGAAACTGCGATTAATTCGGCGGTGCTTTTCGGTTTTGGCGTTTCTGCTGCGCCAGTCGAGAGTGATACAAATGTGAAAAGTAACATTAATGCGGAGATTGCTTTGTTCATGGCACTATTACTAACACTGGCCCATGTCAGTTGGACCAGTGTTATTGCGAAGCACTGAATTTCGACCTACACTTCACTTTTCGGAGGTCGAAGTATGAAGTGGATCGTATTATCTTTAGCTTTAATAGTCTTTATGGCGCCCAGCTCCGAAGTTTTAGCGAGCTCGAAAACCGAAGGTGTGCTGACCACCGATCTTCAAGTGAAATCAAAAACATTTAGCGCGAACCTGAAAGAAGGGTTTCACTTCAACGAAAAGGCTCCCAACGGACTTACGATCGATGGGAAGAGGTTGCTTCCATCCAAACTGTCGAGTCGCGCCGCTGAATTCAAAGACCTTCCAGAGAAGTGGTCGTCTGGGCGAGCATCACTCTACATTTGCGACGACGGCATCACCTTTTGCGAACCTAATTTCATCGAGCTGAAGGGTCCAAATCCAGTATCAGCGTCATCCGCAGAAACCGGAAATGTCCAGATACTAGCGGATGTCGATTCAGAAAAGCGGGCCGTCAATGAACACGGCTTCATTGAAAATGATTTGGCAAAAGCGCAGGTTCTGGCAAAAAAGCAAAACCTTCTCATCCTAGCAGATTTCTCGGCGCGCTGGTGCCCGGGTTGCGTGCGGTTTGAAACGGAAACGTTTCCGACACCGGCGTTTCGTAAATGGACTCGTTCATTGGTGAAGGTAAAAATTGACGTCGACCGATTTGAGTCTAGCGCATTGTCTCAAAAGTTTAACGTCAAAGGAATTCCAGCGCTGATTGTAATGACAAAGGATCTCGAAGAAGTCGACCGCATCGTCGATTACCAATCCGATGAAACGGTTGCGAAATTCTTCGATGCGATTCGCGAAGACGCGACTCCAATCAAAGTGATACTCGCCTCGAAGCCCAAAACTCTCGACGGTCTTTCGACGTCGTCAGCGCGTAAAGCAAGCGCGTCGAACCATCGCGCGGGTCGCCGTCTTCTCGTGGGTGAACATGCAAAAGAGGCGAACGCGTTTCTGGAGCAAACTCGGCCGCAGGCCCCTGAACTTTTGACGGCGCGAGTACAACTCGCAAAAGAAAATCCGGAAGTGGCTCTGCTTGAAGCGATTGCTTTCGAACCCACAAGCTTTCGGTCGCTCGCATGGCGTCAGTCGCTGATCGAAGCGCTGATGAAAAAATCGACCGTCGAACGAACTGAGATTACGAAAATTCTAAATGAAGGCGAAGTCCTCGCCGACCGACTCCTCAAAGACAAGAAACTACTCAAAACGGCGGTTGCACCAGAACCCGTCGGAGAATTTTCGGGATATGAAAAAATCCTAGTCGCGAGTCAAAAGGCAGATTTGCTTGAGGCCGCGAAAAGCGATGCAGAGACGATCAAGACCGCTTGGAAAAATGCGGCCCAAGAAGGACTTCGTGCCGCTATTCCCACGAAGAAAACGGGGCCTTCGCTTCGAGTGCTTATTTTCCTTAATCATGCCGAGATGTTTGCTGAGGCCGATCAGCTGTCGCTGAAATTGCTGAAACTCGATCCGGGAAATCCCGAGCTTCAGCGTCGCCGCTTGCGCGCGCTCCTGGGTCAGAAAAAGTTTGAAGATGCGATCGTTCTCGCTAATGAGGCTATAAAAAAATCCTACGACCGTAACGAATTTTGGGTCGCCGAGTCTCTGGCCAAAGCTTACATCGGCGCGGGTCGCATCGACGACGCGCTACTCGTGTTGGATACTTACCTTGCGCGGCCAGATATCGAATGGCCCACCTTAAAGGGGACACGAAAATCGATGGAGGAACTTCGCTTATCGGCCCGCGCGAAATCGAAACCCAGCGTTTGAGGGTTATGGGTGAAACTTCGTACGCTTCGACATCATTTCTAAAATGACTTTCATACGTCTTTCGCGAGTCTCGGGTTTTTTCGCTGTCTGCAGCCGAAATGTAATCGCATAAAGATTGGTTTTATTCAGTGAAAGAAAGAACGCTTCGGCTTTCTTGTTGCGGCTCAGTGCTTTAAGAAAGTCTTCAGGAATTTGCGACGTGCTCGCAGGGGCGTATGCGGCATCCCAACGACCGTCACCTTTCGCAGCTTGGACGGCCTCCAACCCCGGTTTTCTCATCCTGCCGGTTTTTATGAGTCGCTCAACATGCCCGGTGTTTTTTTTCGACCAGATGCTCTTGGCACGTCTGCGCGTGAATTTTTGAAGCCACGAGTTGCTGTCATGAGAATTCTTCTGTCCGTCAATCCAACCGTAGCAAAGCGCTACATCGAGTGCTTCGGCATAAGTGACAGACTTTTCTTCAGACGTTTTCTTTTGAAGGCGCAACCACACACCATCTGAAGTTGAATGATTTTTGGCTAACCACTTTTTCCAGAGTGACGAAGTCTCGAACGACGCAATCGGCAGTTGTTTGCTCATGTAATTTTTAATAGCACTGGCCCATCAGAAGAACCAGCGGAAGAGCGCACGGCCATACGCTAACCACGGCCACGGTATGGCGGATGTGATCATTAAGAAAATGACCGTAAATGTAATTGCATAAGCCTTGAATCGATTCGACAGCGCTTTTTCACTTCGAGACTTTCCGATAAAATAAACTCCAAGCGCGAGGACCATCGTCGCCGGGTGTCGCAAAACCCAAAAAGAAATTAGTCCCTCTTCCCAAAGCAACGCTGGATCTTTGATTGCGATTTTTGTCAGTGGACTTAAACCGATCCACAATGTCAGACCAAATCCGATTTGATACGCGAAAACTTGAGTGAAGGCCCAGACGAAGTGGTTGTCTTGTACGGTCCATGGTGATTTTTTCTGCCAGCCGATGATGGATCTGATCAGGAAATAAATGACCGCTAGGTAAACGGCCCACCGGAACCATGAGTGAATGAAGAGAAGCGAATCGTACATTTTCCACGTCGTTTGATGCAGTCTTCAGACAAACCAGGTGTTTGAGCCACCTCTAATCAATAACCGCCAACCACAGATGATCAACAAGCCTCGCGACCGCTTGCGCGATGCAATACGTTTCTGATGGCGACTTGCGCCTCGGCTTGAAACTCAGGAATCTATTAAAAAGGGAAAAAAATGCGTCGCCATAGAGTTCTGCTCGTACTCGTCGCAAGCATAACCTTTATTATATTTTTCTGTCATCTTGAACTCGTCACTTCGAGTCCTTTTCAATGGCGAGATCTCTCGCGTGCGCTTGATATATTGGAAGGAAATTTCATTTGGCACGGACCGGAAACGTCCGATGCGGCAAAGCTGCCGGGTCCGCTGTATTATTTTTTGCTGGCTCTACCGCTGGCGATCTTTAAGGGCTGGAAGTCAGCGTGGCTCTTTATGATTGTCTTAAATGCTGCGAGCGCAGCACTGTTCTTTGAATTCCTTCGTCGCGCCGGCGGATACGTCGCAGCTTTTTTGGGTTGGTATTTATTAATAGCAAACCAGGTATTAAGCTCCAATATCGACTCTTTTTGGAATCCTAGCTTCCTTCCCGTCTTTTTAGTCGCGGCACTTTGGTTTTACAATGACGCGTTTTCGAAATCGAAAACCAAGAAACCGACAGTTTTATTCTTTTTAATTGTCGCACTCGCCTGCCAAATTCACTTTTCGGTTTTTTTGTGGATACCGGCGTTCATATTTACGAAAGTTCTCACTTCGAAGAAAAGCACGGTGTCACAACCGACGTGGATCGAAATCGCATTGGGACTTTCGGTTGTGATCGGCATTTGGGGTAGCTTCTTCATTTTGTCATCCATGCAGGGCATCTCCTTCTTTCCGACAATCCCGCCGGGGTCTCACCCGCCAACGACTGATTCGATTCATCTCGTGAAACAAATTGGGATGACCGCTCGAGTGCTCCTGACGATGTACGACAAATGGCTTACGGCCCTCGTTCTTGGGCTACTCGCGGGTGCGGTCGGCATGTCGGCAGTTTCTTCGTCATTCAGGGCAAGACTCCGACCTCTATTGATATTCCTTGTCCCGCTCTTTATTTTTATGACTCCGATTTGGCGCATCGCCGGTGAAGCTGTCCCGATGCGAAATCGATACTTGTTGCACCTTGTACTAATGATTGTGCTTTTTTCCGCGCTGATTGCTCAGGCCTTTGCCGAGCATTTCAAAATCGAGTTGAGATTCCCGCGATTCCGCAAGTTCGCCATCTACGCTGGTCCGGTTTTGGTTTTCACTGCATCATTGTTCGAATCGCAGAACCTGAAAAATTTCGGTGAAATCCTTAAGGCGTCGAACCCATTAACCTTTTCAGAACTTGAATTTTCACTTGGTGAGATCGCCCGGCTAACCGGGTGGACTCATGAACAGGCGCGACATCGAATTTTTTTTATAAATGTAAACGCAGCGTTCGTTCCACAGATGATCTATGACCAAGCGCGAGTAAAGGTGCCCAAAGAAAGCCAAACAAAACCAGAATCATGGGCTGGTTTTTTCGTGGCCCGCACTTATGCGCATCAAACTCCAATCTTTGACCAAGATTCCTTTATGCGTTGGCTTGCAAGAAGAGACATTGCACCGAGAATTAGGAAAGCGCTTAAGCTCGGAGAAATCGTCGTCGGGCCGGTGCTAACTCGCGGAAGCGCAACTGTCGTGCCTTATTGGGTTCGTCCGGGAACCGATCTACCGCACCTGATTCACAATTCCGGCGAATTCGACTTCGATCGTAAAGCTCAATCAACGCGATCGTCGGCCGCATTTTTCTCGGCGACGAACCTTGAATTCAGAGACCGTTTTGAAAACTGCATGATTGGATATTCCGCGTGCGAGTCGGATGTTGTTTTTTCGATAGATTCATTTGATCGGCCTGCAAAACTGAATGTGAGTCTAAGTGGTGAACTCACGAGTCAACCTAAGTTCATCGCCATGTACGCGTCCGCCGGTTTTCGCGAGCTCTATGTCACGGTCAAATGTGGCGATGCTGTCGAGCAGAAATTCAGTCTCGCAGATAGGATTGGGTACAATAACGAGGGCAATAGCAACACGAGAGGAAATAGTTCTTTTCTGACTCCCACTTCGTGGACAGTGCCGATCAGTTGCAAGAGACCGATTGATAATGTGCGGTTCGGATGGTCAAATTTTATCCGAACTTCGAATGGCTTCAGCCGACATTTCGGCGAGGGAGTGAGAATCTATCGATAGCCTGACGCATCTGGATTATTTCTCTTCCCAGGCAAGCACCTATCTTGAACGAAGTAAACACGGCGTTTGGGCGTGGGTGCGCCGCCAGGAATTACGCACCGTAATCGATATTTTGATTAAGTCGAATTCAACTTTAAGCGACAGTGCGCTACTGGAAGTCGGATGCGGCGCCGGATATTATGGCGAGCACCTTTCGCCGAAAGTAAAATCATATCTCTCTATTGATGCTAGTCCCTCGATGGTTCTGGCATGTCGATCGAACGCGGTTTCGGCTCGGTGCTCGACTATCGAACAACTTGAACAGAAACCCGCTTATGATGTGGTGCTCTTTTTAGGCGTGCTCGAATTCATTTTGGATCCGACGTCGGCGTTGGCGGCAGCTCGCACGCGACTCCGCAATGAGGGCTGCGTGATTTTGCTCATACCAAAGTTCGGGTGGCGCGGTCGGCTCTACTCCTTTTGGCACAACCTGCAGAACTGCCCAACAAGTTACATCAATCACGATTTGCTCGGCCGCTACTTACGCGAAGCAGAACTAGTCGTAGACGAGTGCATCGACGCCGGACCCATGGCGATTTGCTACCGCCTTGTGCGGAGTAAAAATGAAGACTAGCAACGCGAAACTGCCTGCTCCACGCATTGCGGTCTGTGTCTCGGGACTTGGACTCGGTAACTCGACCCGCTTGCATGCCGTGCTCGAAAGTCTTGGTAAACTCAGCGACGACAACTTCCAGATCACCCTGTTCACCTGGGGCAATGGTCTCCTTTATTTTCATCAGCTCATGGATTCGATCAACATAGTTCCTTTAAAACCTTATCTAAAACCAGATGAGGGACTTTATTCACTTGGCTTCTGCGGGCATCGAATCTTCACGAACTTTTTTCGGTTCTCGATGATCTACGTTTCGAATACGATCAAAATCCATCGCGCCCTAGCAAACGGAAAGTTCAAAGCCGCATTGCTCGATGGAGATTTCCATTTTCTTCCTTTTTTGTTTCGCTCAATCCCGATCTTTGCAATTTCTCAGTCACCCTACATCTGTTCACAGTGGGTCAAGTTTCGGCTTCAAGCCGGAGTACGAATGTGGACCAAAATGGTCCTCTTCGAGTTTTCAGAATATTTAATATTTTCGATTTTTTCTGCGGGTATCTTCGTACCATGTATGACGCAATACACAGCGCGCCGGAAACAAATTATTCCGAGTCCCCTGATTGTGCGGAGAGTTTTTACCGAGGCAACGTACGGCCCGCCAAAATGGCGCGTCGGTGCTGTAGCAAGCGGTTCGCCGTTCTATAGCCAAGAGCTCGAATCGTCAAAATCGACGGCAGGCGCTTTTAGCCTGAACCTTCTGACGGGCAAGGGAAAGTACTCGCTCGACCGCGAAAATAAGCCGATAATCGATTCGGCGCAATTGATTCTTACCCAGTGCGGGCTTTCAACTTTGTCCGAGTGCATCTCGCGGCGAAAGAAGATGCTATTACTGCCGGTCGCCCGACATCCAGAACAGTTCGTGAACGCATCTATCATCGCTCGCCTTGGACTCGGCGCGGTCTTCGACATCAAAACAAATCTGGATCAAGACCTCGGAACATTCACCAAACTCTCCGCGAGCGATAACCAACAACACTGGCCGGATTGCAGTGGTGCTGAATTTGTCGCAAAGCGCTTATTCGCGCACTGCGCGCTTCCATGAGCGTGTATTGGAATCGAAAAATTTTAGGCTGGGAGGCCCGCAACTACGGAGTTTTGAGCAGCCTCAATCCGTTCAGCTATGCACTTCGACGGCGTCAGCGGATCGCGCATAAGATCATCAAAGAAGTTCAATTCGAGAACTGCCGAATTATCGAGTTCGCATCTGGTAGCGGACTATTTCCTCTACGCTTGGTGGACGGGCTCGGTATTAAATACTGTGGCCTGGATATATCTCAATCGGCCATCCACAAGGCGCAATCTCGTAATTATCCGAGTCGAGTGCAAACTGAATTCAAAAACGTCGACATTGTAAGAGGCGAAGAAACATACCGGTGCGACATTTTGATTGCACTCGGATTTTCTGACTGGATCTCGACTAAAGATCTTGAAGCCTTGCTAGACAGAGTTGTGGCGCAGTATTTGATTATCTCTTACACCGAAATCTCTGTTTCCTTAGCGAGTGACGTGTTTGTGCGCTTTCATCGATCTCGATCAAAAGCCTTAAGCCGAGAGGGATTTCCGCTTCGTTACACACGTGAGGATTTTGCAAACTTGCTCGAGAAGCAGGGCTTCTCGGTCACCATGATCTATGGTGCAGACGATGGGCTTGGCATCGGACGAGTCGTACTTGCTGCACGTAAAGACAATTCATCAATCAATTTGAACTCACGGACCCGCTGATCACGCAGGCGATCCCTGCAACCTATTGAATCGAAATCCATGACGATGGATGGATGTACGACGAGTTTCAGATTTCGACTGGATTCGACTCGACTTGTGAATCGCGCTGCAGTTTCGATATCTTCGCGATGAAGACATCGAACGAACTCAATCTTCCAAGAATTGTCGCGCGTGAGTTTTAACTTCAAGCTGAGTAACAAGGTTAACAACAACCCGGATCTATGCCTAAAATCCGCGATTCCGCGAACGCGATTGAACCCGTGCCTTACCAAAAGATCTTTAACAGCCGAAAACACGACGGGAATAAGATGAACATTGTGATGCGCCTCAAGCAAGGCGGTGGAAATTCCTAGCGACCGAAGACGACAGATCTGGCGCTCACACTCGGCCTTTAAATCCTGCTTTGAAATGCGCCGTTGAACGATGCGCCAAAGAAATCCGCCGAGCGATAAAAATCGCTCACCCGAAGTAAGACTTTTGATTTCATTCCCACTACAAAGTGGCAAACCATCGGTGAAACAAAGATGAAAACTTATTTCGACCTTTGAGGCGAGTAGTTCGCTCAATCGATATTCGAGGTAATTGGAATTAGCCAAGACAGAAACTCGTGCGATGGCTCCGTGCGAAATGAGCCGCATGATTCCGTCATTGATGCCCGGGGACATTCCCCAGTCGTCCGCAACAAATGTTGGGAAGCCTTCCTCGTTCAACGATCTCCCCCGTTTCAATTTCCAGCCAATCCCGGTACTTGAGTTACCGCTAAAGTCAAAATAGCCGAGCTCAGATTTTTTTCAAGAAACATCCGAAGAATTTGGTCACGTTGAAAGAGAAGCGACCTCGTTAACAACGTGAGATTTTGCTTTCAGTTCGATTACCTAGGCATATTGTCCCTGCGTGGTACTTTTTGTCCTAATCTCATCGTCGAGACTGTTCTTGAGCCACGCGATCTGACCATCATTTCCATCTGAGTCAGTTCCTCTGCGGCAAATCCAACGCCCGAAAATTGCTATACACAATGGTGGTCGTAAAAGAGTTTTCCAACAAATCAATCAAGGAGCGGACCCATGGCCAATCAACAGGACAATATGAAAGATCAGTCTTCACGTTCAGGCTCACAGAATGACCGAAACGGCGGTTCCCAACAGAAGTCTTCTGAAGCAGGTGGCGACCAATCGCGGTCATCTAGCAATCAGCGCACAGATGAAAATAGCTCCTCTTCTTCCTCGCGCGATCAGTCTAATGCTCGCAAACCTCAGAACGAAAATGAGAATCGCCAAGATTCCGGCAAAAAAGCCTAACGCATTTGTAGAACCGGCTCCTACGAGCCGGTATCCCATGAGCGGATCATGAACGGTTCAACGCAGGTTGATCACGGCTTGGTGGCGAATTTTGCAATCGCAAGAGGCGAAGGAGAAATCTATGCCCATACAACCCGAAGAAATAAAATCATAGTCTCAACAGAAGTCTCACCACTCACAGAACCCTCTCTATGGAGTCCTAGATGACGGCAGTTCAAACGAGATTGGATCGGTAGCCGAAGTTTCGAGATTCCAGGAATAGACTTTTCTTTTATATGAAAGGAAAAGATTTTTTGAGTCCGATGAAAAAACAAAGTTAGGTATATCTGCGTTGCCAACTTTTGACCCGGACTTTTTAAAATTTAGATTTCTTGAATGCTTCGTTTTTAAATCCATCAATACCAGTTTGTCTTCGATGACGTTGTAGTGAAGGACCCAATTTGAGTCAGGACTTATCTTTTTGATTTCGATGCCGAAACTCTGCTTGGCAGGGAGTAGCTCCTTGAATTGAAATTTTTTGATTTTATCAAA
>JAYSYF010000086.1:0-6053 GCA_043716655.1 Bdellovibrionales bacterium
CGCAACTGGAACAGTGAGACTTCCCGAATTGTAGACCTGCTCGCCGATATACTGAACGCTCGCGTTCGCAACGAAACCTTTATAGATCGTGTAGTTGAAAATCAGGTTTGTTGTGAATTGGGGAACGTGTGCGAACTTCGAATCAAAGCGCGCAAAATCGGTCGCATTGAGCGCCTGAGAATACTGGAAGTTCCAGTCAACTTTGTAGGAGTTCTCGGTGATCGAGAATTCGTTCTCGATACCAGCACTTTTGATTTGTCCAGAGTTGATGTACTTCGGATCCGCTGGAGTTCCAGCTGCTGTCGCTCGGTTAACAACCAAGTTAGTTCCAGTTTGATAGAAGAACGCCGCTGCTTCACGTATTCGTTTGTCAGATGACTTCCAAACGGTCTGCAACTGAATCGCATCTAGGATTTCAGGGCTAAGCGCCTCGGAACCACCGAACGCCGCGAGTCCGCGATTGTAACGGTACCAATACGGAGCATCAACAAACGACTGAGAGTAAGACAACTTGAACTCGTAAGTTTCGTTTGGAAGGTAGATAAGAGCAGCCCGTGGACTCAACTTCTGGAAGGTCTCTCCACCTTTGCGAGTTTTCGAATCGTATCGAGCGCCTGCATTCAATATCCATTCTTTCGAGAACTTGTGCTTCGCTTGCGCAAACAAAGAATAGATTTCCTCGCCGCCGATATCGAGAAGACGAGTCGTCTTGGAATCTGTTGCCGCACCAAGTTCACCACCGGTCATGCTTCGAACTTCACTGTCCGTGACAGCGAAAGCGTCGACCTGGCCGCCGAACAGCATCGTGCCCGATCCCCAGTCCGTTTCGTAGCTGCGATTAGCTTCTGCAATAAAGCCGATGTCCTGATCTTGCCACTGGAAAGCGCTACCCGCACCTGCGGTAGCACTGATGAGCTCAGCGGTAATGTGTGTGCGGTCAAAGTATGGATTGAAACTGAAATTCCAGTCCTCGCCCATTTTACCTTCGTATTTTGCGCCGAGATGCTGGTGAGCCATTCCGAGTCCTGGACCTGCTCCAGTAAAAGTCCGGTAGTCGCCATAACCATAAGTCGTGTTACCGCTGCTGTAAGGCTCGATCGATTGGCTCTGCCGAGAAGCGCCGAAGAAAGTCCAATTTTTGCGCTGGTACACGACACCGAAGTCATGCGCCGGACGGTTTTCAACGCCATCGATACGGATCTGTCCCGTTTTGCCAGTGTTGTATTTTTCAGTTCCATCTAATGTATGGATCTGACCCGTTGCCGAGTAGACCTGTCCCCAAGCGAGAACGTCCCAGTCTTCGCCGCCGTCACCAGTCATCAGGCGAGTTCGGACTTGGCCGTGATTGCCTGTTCCAACTTCGACCATATTCGACTTAACGTCTTTACCTTTTTTAGTGATCAAGTTCACCACGCCCGACAATGCGACGTTTCCGTAAAGCGAAGAACCTGGTCCGCGCAAGATCTCGATTCGCTCGAGATTGTGCATCGCGATTCCATAATCAGGAGTCGCAGTCAGGTAAGATCGCGAGTTGATACGGTGACCGTTGATCATAATCAGAACTTTTTGCTGAGCCGTCGCGTAGATACCGCGAGTCGCAAAAACCGATTCGTTTCGATCCTGAGAATAAGTGTAACCAGGTACGTACATAACGAGCGCATCGCCTACCGTTCGGATGCCGGCATTTTTGATCATATCTTTAGTGATGACCGTCATTGGCACTGGCGCTTCAGACAATGGCTCTGACTGCTTAGACGCAGACGAAACCTTCACATCGAGCAGATCGCTCAAATCAACTTTGTCGAGATCGACTTCCTCCGCCTGAACCATTGGCGCCATCGCCATAGAACAGAACAGTACGAATGCGTAACGTCTGATATTAACCAACATTTAATTTGTCCTAAGCTAAGTTGTGTTTTGTCGAACAGAAATACTGTTCCAGACCTCGACGTCTGTTTCAAGATCAAACGCTCCATTGGATGACGTGGCGCGACCAAGAATTCCAAACCGCATCGGAACCTGGCCGAAGGACCAGTCGGGTCAAGACGTCGTCGCGTGGTTCATGGAGACCCTGATTTCATCCGAAGATATGAGTGATGAAATCTATAGTTAAAGACACGATCCAGGGTCGCATTATGCGCGCACTCATCATCTTGATGTTGGCGGTGATGTTTTTAAGCGGGCTATCACTTTACACGATCTTCGACATGACGAACACGTTTCATACGTCGACGCAGAAGCTCGAAGAAAATCGCGTCATAATCAACGTTCTCAAGTTGGACCTTCAGAACGCGGCCTATGTTTTCGATGCCGCAGCTAACGGGAAAAATGACTCGAAGCAATTCGCAGACGCAAAAAAAGTAAAAGTCGCGTTCCTCGCGGCAGCAGATCAACTGATCGAAACTCAAAAAGGCAAACCGTGGTCGGGTAAAACCGAACTTCTCAAAGCTTCTTTCGAGACTCTGGAGTCAGTCGCTGTTCCTACTCAAAAAGACCTACTTCAACGGCGTGTGCTCGAACTTCATTCCGCAATCGATTCAATTCAATCGCAAATGTCGGAAGCTGCCGAAGCCGAAATTTTTTCGAACGTACAATATCTTGCACTCCTCATTGCGGCTGTTGCGTTTGGTACGATCGTAATTCCAGCGGGAACCTTTTGGCTGACGACGCAAAAAATCAACGTCGACCTGACGTCATTCGTGCAGTCACTTTACGATTTCTCGGGGCAAAACGATGAGACGTCCGAAGCTTTACGTTCGGCATCGCAATCTTTGTCAGCAGCTTCGACCGAACAAGCGGCGGCCGTGCAAGAGACCGTTTCCTCAATTACCCAAATGCGAAGCATGCTTGGAGAAACCGGAAACCACGTTCGCGAAGTTCAAACGTTGACCGCGACGATGAATCAAAACGCGCAAGACGGCAGCACGATCATGGCCCGAATGGAATCCGCGATGGTTGCAATCGAGCAAGCGAATCGTCAGCTCGAGAGTTTCGAAGAGATTCTGCAAAGTATTCGCGGCAAGACCCAAGTGATCAACGACATCGTCTTCAAGACTCAGCTTCTTTCGTTCAATGCTTCGATCGAAGCAGCTCGTGCCGGCCAGTATGGACGCGGATTTGCCGTTGTCGCAGAAGAGGTTGGTAAACTGGCACAAATGAGCGGCGATGCTTCGAAAGAAATCGATCAGCTTCTTGGTCACAGCCAAGACCGCGTCGTAAAAATTGTCGAGGCAGTTCAAGCGCGAGTCAGCGATGGCAAAGAAGTTACGAGCGATGCTTCTAAAAGATTTTCCGAGATCGCACGACAAATTGCGACGATCACAGAAAAAATCAATCAGGTCGGTGATGCTTCTTCCGAACAGGCGCGAGGTGTCGACGAGACCGCACGCGCCATGGATCAAATGAACAATTCCGCTTCGGACAATCGAACAAGCTCGGAAGAAATTTTCAAGGTTGCCGAAAAGCTTCGCGATCTCAGTACGAAAATTCGCGGAGTCACAGAGGGCATCCGTCGTTTCGTGCGCGAACAAAAACATAGCGAAACCGTCGTCTATGAAGAAGAAGCAGTTCAAGAAGTGGCCGTCCGTGTGCCAGCGGCGTACGTCGACGACTTCGAATTTGAGCAATCAGCGGTCGTTCAGCCAAATAACGACGCCATTTTAAACATCGTCGACCGCCTCGCACAAAAACGGGCGCTCGGAAAGCTGGTCGCGGCGGCTCCGATTGACCAGATTTCTGCAGACGATCCATCGTTCCGCTCAGGCGGCCCAATAGAAGTTAAACCATCAGAGGCTGTGAGCAATGCTCGACGAAAATGATAAAGTATTACTGCTAAAGCTGGCAGAAAATTTGACTGGCGGAAATCAAGAAGGATCGTCGCGCCGCGATTCGCTTGTCACGAACGTTCAACGTCGAATGCGCGAACTCGGCCTCAGCAGTCTCTTTGACTATCTGCATATCGTTGAAAAGGATCCGCAGGAGCTTGCGGTTCTGATTTCTTCTCTTACCATCCACACGACTTCTTGGTTTCGAGAGAATCCGCATTTCGTCGCGTTCCAAGAATTGCTATTGGCGTCTCTGAAAAGAAACGAGACGTTCACCGTCTGGTGCTCGGCGTGCTCGACTGGTGAAGAAGTCTATTCTTTTGCATTGGTGCTCGAAGAATTTCGCAAAATAAATCCAAAGTTCGAATATCGATTGCTCGGTTCTGATATCGATCCCGTCTCGATCGCGACTGCACAGCGAGCCGTGTACAGCTCTCGCAACATGAACTTTCATCTGACCCGCTACAAACATCATCTGATGATGGGCAGCGGTGCGACCCAAGAATTTTTCACACTTTCAAAAGATATTCGCAGTCGCTGTCAGTTCCGAGTCGCCGACCTGCGTGTTGCGAAAAATCAGCCAGAGGGACCTTTCAATGTCGTCGTCTGCCGAAACGTCCTCATTTATTTCAACATTGAAACCGTTGACCTTATCGTCGCGAATCTGCTCTTCAGTGTAAAAACCGATGGCCACCTGTTTCTCGGGCACAGCGAATCGATCAATGCGACGAAGTTTAATGTGTTTCAGCAGGGACACTCGGTATTTTGTAAGCCGCGTGCGGGTCGCGCCATTGGCGATGCTGTCATTCCCGGCCAAGACGGCGCGCCTAAGGTACAAGTTCTTTCGATCGACGACTCGGCAACAAGCCGAAAACTTTTGAATCAACATTTCACTGACATGGGTTTTCAATCAACGACGGTTTCTTCAGGCGCCGAGGCCACCAAGTTCCTGAAGGCGAACGTTGTCGATCTCATTACTCTTGATTTGAAAATGCCCGAGCTTAACGGAGACACATGGCTCGAGGCACAGCGCAAAGCCGGTCTCACCACCCCTGTCGTCATCGTCAGCGATGTTCATGCGGGCGATGCGAATGCCGTTGTCCAATTGCTCGGTCGGGGCGCGCAGGAATACATGGAGAAGGATAAGCTCTTCAACAAACGCAGCCGTTTGAAAGATACCTTTCTCGAACTCGTTCGCGGAAACGCGGCGAAACCAAAACGTACGAAATCGACCTCAAAAAGTCTTTTTCCCGGGCAACGACCACAGCTGATTTTGATTGGCGCTAGCACTGGCGGTCCTCAGGCTCTGATGAAATTACTTGCTTCGATGCCCGATAACATCCCGCCGATCGTCATCACACAGCATATTTCACAGAAGTTTACGGCCCCACTGGCAGAACGACTCTGCGCCGTATCACACATGAAACCAGGTCGCGTCGAAAATGGCGCGCCGGTACTTCCCGGCCATCTTTATGTCGCTTGCGACGATCTTCATATTGGCGTGATCGAAAAAGACGATCAATTGATCATTCAAACCTCTGATGTTCCGCCGATTAACGGGCATCGCCCCAGTGTCGATGCGATGTTCAACTCTATTAAGAACGGACAATTTCACACGATGGCGTTATTGCTCACTGGAATGGGCCGAGACGGCGCCAACGGCATGCGAGCGATGCGAAACCGTGGTGCGTTCTGCATCGCGCAGAGTGAAGAAGACTGCGTCGTCTACGGCATGCCACGCGAGGCGATCGCATTAGACGCAGCCGACTTCGTTGGAACTATCGAAGAGATCCGAAAAGTCGTTCTCGATTCGCTCCACTTGAAAATAAAAAAATCAGCTTGAGATAGCGGCAGCTACTTTGCGGCCGCGGGTTCGGTTGACACTGGTTTGTCGACGAGCACGCGAAGCACATTGCTGCGACTGACGATCCCTTTTAAGCGACCGTTATCATCGGTTACCACGATCCTGTGAATACCCTTGCTGAGAAACATCTTATAGATGTCGGTGAAAGAATCGTTCCCTCGCGCACTAATCAGTTTCGCGGTTTTCGGTAACCGATCCATACACTGACCGATCGGCTTATCGAGTCCGACCGACGCGGCAAGCTTCAACAGGTCGCCTTCGCTGATCATACTAAGGACGACGTTCATGTTATCGACAATCGGTGCGCCGTGAATTCGTTTACTGGTCAACATCACGATTGCATCACGAACCGTTGCAGTTGGCAG
>JAYSYF010000087.1:0-6051 GCA_043716655.1 Bdellovibrionales bacterium
GGTGCAACTCGCGCAGCGTCGCCCCTCGATCGACAAAACATCTTCGGTGGCGATGTAAAAGTTAACGCCGACAAAAATACGAACTCGCTCGTGATCACAGCGTCGAAACAGGATTACGACACCGTTCGTTCACTGTTAGCGAAACTCGACATCCCACGCGATCAAGTTTTTGTTGAAACGATCATCATGGAGATGAACGCAGTTAAGACGAGAGACTGGAACCCAGCTTACTACTCGTTCAACAAAGAGTCGCAGGGCAAGGGACGCATGGGCTTCAGCCGCGGTAACTTGACTGGTCTACTCAGTCCCCTTGGCGATAAAGGTGCGATCTTGGGTTTCGGCTCGGGCGATACATTCGATTTCTCGGTGGGCGGAACAACAGTTAAAATTCCTTCGCTCATAGCCTTCATCAACTTCATTCAGCAAAACGTAGAGTCGAATATTCTTTCGACTCCAAGAATCATGGCGTTAGATAACGAAGAAGCGATGATCGAAGTCGGAGACAAAGTTCCGGTCGGACAAACTACGACCAGCGTCGGAAACAACGTCGTTAATGACGTTAAAACTGACGATGCGACGATCAAACTGGTTTTGACTCCATTCATTCGTCCGGACTCGGATGTTGTTCGTATGAAGCTTGAGCAGAGCGTGAAGCAAGTAAATCCGAACTCGGGCGTTTCAGCAGGCCTCGCTGCGATCTCGACCACCATTTCAAATCGTACCATTAAGACAAACATCGTCGTGAATTCCGGTGACACCGCAGTCCTCGGCGGACTCATTCGCGATGAAGAATCGATCGACGAAACGAAGATTCCAATCTTGGGCGACATCCCCGTTCTTGGCTGGCTCTTCAAATCTCGATTGATGACGAAGAAAAAAATTAACCTCGTTGTCTTCATTACTCCGCGTATTATTCGCGGCGGAAACGACAGCCAAAATCTGCTGAGCGAAAAAGCGGCAGAGCGCATCGACTGGATCAAACGAAATTACGATGGTCGTGATCCAAACGGCGCTAAGATGGACTCGTTGCCACGAACGGCAAAACGCAACATCGAGAAACGTATTAAAAAGACGAATAACGACGAACCGGTCAATATACGCCGATGAGCCAAGGGCTCAATATTAGAAGATAGGCCGGAGGCTTAATGGCAGCAGCAGTTCAAATCGACAGCGTTCTCATAAAGAACACCAGTCTTTCGGAAGATCAGGTCACACTCCTGCTCAATCAACCGTCTGCGACTGGTGCGTCGATTCGCGAGCTTCTGACTCGTAAGGATGGAAGTACGACCGACGAAATCCTTTCGGATCTCGCAGGACAAATGGGCCTCGCTTACATGAAAGATATCCCAGTGAACGAGATCAACGCCGATCTCGTTCGCGACATTCCGATCGGTTTTGCAAAAAAACATGAGGCGCTCCCACTTAAAGAAGACGCGCATTCGGTTTACGTTTTGATCACGAATCCCCTCAACACGCGGATCCTCGATGACCTGCGAGTGATTTTCAAAAAGAGAATCATTCCAGTTATGACTTCAAAATCGCGCGTGATCGACGCAATCAACAAAGTTTACGAAAAGAGTACCGCGGGACTTCAGGGCCTCGAGGGCTTCGAGGATGATGATCTCGATCTCGACGATCAGATTATCGATTTGCTCGAGTCTGGCGACGACGATGCTCCCGTTATTAAGATCGTCAATACCCTGCTCTTCCGCGCCGTTAAAGAAAAGGCGAGCGATATTCACATCGAGCCTTATGAACGCGACATGGCTGTGCGATTCCGTATCGACGGTGTGTTGTTTGATATTTATAAGCCACCTAAGAAACTTCAGAACTCGATCACGTCGCGTATCAAAGTCATGGCGAACTTAAACATCGCTGAGAAACGACTCCCGCAAGACGGACGAATTCCGCTGAAGCTTGGCGGTAAAGACATCGACGTCCGTCTCTCAACGGTACCTACTGCGTTTGGCGAACGAATCGTCATGCGTCTGCAGGATCGTTCGCACGTCGTCCTTCACCTTGAGCAACTTGGATTCAGCGAATCGAGCATGGTTTCACTTCGCGAGGATCTCCTGAAGCGTACCTACGGAATCATTCTCGTCACGGGGCCGACCGGCTCTGGTAAGTCGACGACTCTTTATGCGTCGCTCGCGCGTATCAACAATTCGGAATTAAACATCCTGACTGTTGAAGACCCAGTGGAGCAACGAATCCACGGCATTGGCCAGGTTCAGGTCAACGCGAAGATCGGTCTGACGTTCGCAGCAGGACTGCGTTCTTTCCTTCGACAAGATCCCGACGTCATTATGGTCGGAGAGATTCGAGATTTGGAAACGGCCGAACTCGCAATTCAAGCTTCGCTGACGGGTCACTTGGTCTTCTCGACTCTGCATACAAACGATGCGGCCGGAGCCTTCCCTCGCCTCATGGATTTCGGCTGTGAACCGTTCTTGATCGCAACGTCGATTCAAGGCGTGATCTCGCAGCGTCTCGTGCGGGTCCTCTGTGCACATTGCAAACAATCGCACATCGCAACCGATGGCGATTTGGTTTCTCTCGGCCTCAGTCGAGAAGCAGTACGCGGTGCTACGATCTTTAAAGCGGTCGGCTGCGATCATTGCAACGGAAAAGGTTATCTCGGACGAACGAACATTCAAGAGCTTCTGTTGGTCACAGATGACATCCGAACGATGATCATGCAGCGAAAAGACGGCGGCGCGATTAAAAAGCGAGCGCTTGAGCTCGGCATGCGAACGTTCCGTGACCACGGCGTCGAAAAAGTCTTAAAAGGTATTACCACCATTGAAGAAGTCTTAGCTAACACGCAGATTGACCTCTAAATATGCCAGTATTCGAATACAAGGGCCTCAATCAAGCCGGTAAGAACGTTCGCGGATCGACCGAAGCAGACAATGCTCGTACGGCGCGAACGCGACTAAAAAAAGACGGCATCTTCGTCACAGAGATTCGCGATAAAACGAAAGCTCAGGCGGCGAAGGCGAAAGGCTCGAGGCCTTCGGGTGGCAAGATCCCGATTGCCGATCTCGCAAATTTCACAAGACAGCTGGCAACGCTTCTAAAAGCTGGAATCCCCTTGGTCGACGCGCTGATTGCCGTCGGCGACCAAATGGACAATCCCCTGCTAAAAGATGTTATTTCTGACGTTAAAACTCAGGTGAACGAAGGTTCGACACTGCACAAAGCGATGGGAAAATATCCCAATATCTTTTCGCACATCTTCATCACTATGTGCGAAGCCGGTGAAGCAACGGGTACACTCGATGTCATCTTGTTGCGTCTCGCGGAATTTACAGAAGCACAGAACGCGCTCGTATCGAAAGTTAAAGCCGCAATCATGTATCCCGTCATCATGACGATCTTCCTGTTGATCATGCTGTCGGTAATCTTCATCTTTGTCGTTCCTCAGATGACAGCGGTGTTCGAGGGCGCCGAAATGACGCTTCCCTGGTACACAGAATTTGTCATTGCAGTGAGCGGAATTTTCGTCGACTACTGGCTCGCCCTACTGATCGTCATTTTCATTAGTACGCTTGTATTCAAGAGTTGGAAGAAGTCTCCCTCTGGCAGTCGCAGTTGGGATCAAATTGTTTTGAAGACGCCGATGATCGGTCGACTCGCCCGCATGATCGCGGTTTCCCGTTTCACGCGCACGCTTTCAACTCTGCTTGCTGGCGGCGTAGCTATGCTTCAGGCGATGGACATCGTTCGCAACGTCGTTGGCAACCAAGTATTGGCTGAGGCGATTGACGAGGCTCGAAACAACATTCGCGAAGGTGAATCGATCGCTGCACCACTGAAACGTTCAGGTCAATTTTTTCCAATCGTCATACACATGATAGCCATCGGAGAAAAAACCGGCGATCTCGAAGCCATGCTCCAGCAAGTCAGCAACAGCTTCGACTTTCAGGTCGACACAGAAATCAACGGCGTCACGGCTGCACTCGCTCCGCTATTGATTGTTTTTATGGGAGTCATTATCGGAGGTGTGGTTTTTTCAATCATGATTCCTATTTTCCAAATGTCGAATCTCGGCAACTCGTGATGCCGTGTTGGCACCAAAGTAGGTTGCCGCGCCACGTCTCAACCGGAACTAATTTAAAAACTCCCTACAATTCTTGAGCTCCGCCGCGGTCGGCGGTAAACTATCGAGATTCCGTACCTCGAAAGGACCGTCGAAATGACAATGCGATCAATGAAAAACGTCTCGGTATCTTCTGCTCTCAAAAACGAACGCGGTCTCACGCTCGTTGAGATCATGATCGTGTTGCTGATTCTGGCTGGACTCTTGGTAACGGTCGGAAAACAGGTCTTCGACAATTTCTCGAACGCCAATGTAAAGACCACGAAATTGCGATTCGGTGAAGTTTCGAAATCGCTCGAAATGTACAATGCCGACTGCCAAACAATGCCAACCACCGAGCAGGGCCTCGGCGTTCTTATGGCAGATCCTGGAAAAGAAGTTTGCCCAAACTGGGGACCTTCACCTTATCTCAAAAAATCGGTGGCGACCGATGCTTGGGGAAAACCGTTTATCTATGAATCCGATGGCACGACTTTCGTTCTCAAGTCTTTAGGTAAAGATAAAAAAGACGGCGGCGATGGCGCAAACAAAGACCTCCTCAGCACCGACGGCGAAGGTAGTTAGTTTCGCTACGGCTCCTGCAGCTACATTCGGACTTGTTGGACTCCATTAAGAGCTTTAAGGTTATGACGTGAGAAGTAATCGCGGCTTTACCCTCATTGAAATCATGATCGTACTGTTGATCATCGGCGGAGTTCTTGCCGTCGGTGGCACTCGCATTTTCAATCCCAACGAGAATCGCCGCGGACAAGTTCGTAAAATCGCTATTGATACTAAATCGCTGCGAACAAACGCTCGGCTGCAAAACGCAACGTTTCGTATGGTCTTCCAAATGGACAAAGACAAGGGCCATAAGTTTTGGGTTGAGAGCGCAAGCGGACACGCTTTACAGCTGAGTGAGGCCCAAGAAAAAGAATTGGATAGCCTGACCACTATTCAGCGCGAAGACAGCTACAAGGGAAAATCGAAGTTCACGAAAGATGGTAAGTTAGGAAAAGAAATCGAACTGACGACCGGTCTCGTTTTCGAAGGCATCGAAATTTCGGGACGCTCGAAAGAAATCACATCGGGTCTCGCCTACGTACATTTTTTTCCGCAAGGTCTTTCAGACGAAGCTCTGATCAAAATCGGTGACCGCAAGAACCAACACTGGACCATAAAAATTCATCCCCTCACCGGTTCCGCCGAAATTTTGAATGGCACACTAAGTTTCAAAGAGCTGCAGGCGAAGCAATGAGTCTCCTCAAACGCGCAGCGGGATTCACACTTATCGAGGTCATGGTCGCAACCGTCATCATGACCGGCGCGCTCATCGTTATTGGAAGCTCTTGGAGCGGCAACCACATGCGCATCGAGAAGGCGCGAACAAACGCAAACATGGCGGCCTTGCTCGAAAGAAAAATGATCGAACTCGATCTCGAATATCGAGGAAAACCGATTAGCGAAATTAAAGAAGAAGATGCCGGAGTTTTCGGTGAAGAATTTAAGCTTTATCGTTGGGAAATGCGCTCGAAAGAATTCGAGATGCCCGATATGACTGGGCTCCTCGGTGGCGGTAAAGAAGGCGCCAACAACGAAATCCTGGCTCTCATTGTAAAAACAGTTTCCGATTATGTGAAGGCGGCGATGAAGGAAGTCACCGTCACTGTTTATTACAAGAGCCCGCGTTCGAAAACGAAAGAGATCAGCCAGTCCGTGGCGACTTATTTCGTCGACTACACAAAGCCAGTTACGATCGGTGGTTTACCCGCTGGGGTCGGCGGCGCGGCCGGCGGAACGGCGCCGACGAAATGAACAAACGCGGATTTACTCTTATCGAGATCATGGTCGCGATGCTCATTCTCTCTGGCTTGAGCTTGATCATGGCTCAATCCATAAAGACCGGATTACAAGATCGTAAAAAAGTTCAAGCTCAGCTTACCGAAGAATCTCTCGTACGAGATGCGATG
>JAYSYF010000088.1:0-1911 GCA_043716655.1 Bdellovibrionales bacterium
AATCATCAATCGCGGCGGTTCCACAGGCTTGAAGTTTTGCTGACCAAGCTGATCTCGGATATTCGCTTCTTCTGCGTTCGGAACTCCGTAGACAACATAAAGTCCGAGGATGATGCCGGCATAGAGTCCGAACGATGCGCCACGAGCGACTTTGTTCAGGTTATCGCCAGGACGATCTGAAAACGCCAAAGTCGCGGCGCCAACCAGTGTCCCCGCAAGAACACCGTAACTGCAGCTCATGATAAATTCGCGCATCGGCTCGGCCTTCGCTTCCTCAGAAAAGCCGAAAGACATCACCAGCGATAACACTGTCACCGTGAGGACGGATTTTGCGAATAAGAAGCGCTTCATGGACCCAGTTTAGCTCTGAAACCGCATGCTATGTCAAAAGATGGGGATTTCTAGGAATTGGCCGCCCTGTGTCGATGGCCCCAACAATACGAGTTCGACGTCTCGCGAAGTTTCACTCGAAATCCAAAATGCGGCTCTCGAAAGACGCTGCCTCTGTCTTGGACCAAGTCCTAATCCCTGTTCGTCGGGCCAAAAACTCGATTTGACCTCGCAGACGAGAAGTCGACCGCAGGGACGAAGTGCAATGATGTCTATTTCAGCATAGGGAGTCTCAAAGCGAGTAACGACAACCCGGTCTCCCCGTTTGCACAACCACTCGCCCGCGCGACGCTCGGTCATTTCTCCGCGCGTTTCCGACAAAGAGACTCTACGGAACGAGGCGATCGAGAAACTCTCGGACTCCGCTAAAAGTTTTGCGATGGATGCGCGTAGGACCGTGCTTTTCGATGGCTTCCCGGTGAGTAACGGCCGCGTAGCCTTTGTGATTTTCGAAGCCATAATGCGGAAACTCCAACGCCGCATCTCGCATCACTTGGTCACGTGTGACTTTAGCAACGATCGAAGCAGCGGCGATTGGCAAAGCGCGCAGGTCTCCTTTAATCAGAGTCGTCTGCAGTGCGGTTGCGAGTCGTTGAAGATCAAAATCGTCTCCGACAACCACAGTATCAAATTTAGTTCCACCCATTGGGATACGCTGGTTTCCGTCGATTAAAATGTGCGCCGTTTCAAGTCCGAACGCCGTCCCGCCAATAGACTTTTGCAGTTCGCGAATTGCTCGGCGCATGGCCAGAAAACTTGCCTGCAAAATATTAATCGAATCGATCTCGTCGGCTGTCGCAAAGCCGATACCGACATGACAACATTTCGAAATCTCGAGGGCCATGGACTCGCGTTTCGCTGACGTCAGAAGCTTCGAATCCGTCACACCGAGATTCACCAAGAATTCGACGTGCTCGAGCGGAACTATCGCAGCAGCCGCATAGACCGGCCCAGCAAGACAGCCGCGACCGACTTCGTCGACCCCGATGACCGGGTGAGGTGCCAGTGACTGCCAGTCGTACATCTCGAAAATTTCGCGCGTTTTACCTGCGCCTTTTGCGATGAGCTTTGCCATTGAAAGCATGGTGGTGGGGCGGTACCCAATGGTCTAGAACTTTCCACCGCTTACGCGCACCATTACCAACGGAATAGAAACTGCATTAATTTTGGAACAACGGGCCCAAAGTGACCCTGCCAGCTTGGAGACTTAAAATGAAAACTTTTATGGCACTTTTCACGACATGCTTACTTATCGTCTGTGTTGAAAACGGACGTGCAGAGTCGCAGGGCGACTTGAAACAATCCGTGAAAGCTCCAAAGGGCGGAGACATCAAAGCGTTGCGTGAGGGTTACATCGAGGTGGTCAGCAGCCGCAGCGCCGTGCAAATTTACCTCTATGACGGAAACTTGAAGCCTCAAAAACAACTGAAGGATTTTTCGGTTGTCGCCGAAGTTCAGCGGGCCAATTCGAAAGATCACGAGAATCTCGAATTGAAATCGGCACCCGGTGGTTTCACCGCC
>JAYSYF010000089.1:0-5983 GCA_043716655.1 Bdellovibrionales bacterium
AAAATGCAAAAAGGAAGCAGGTACCTTTTTTTAAAAGGTAGCCTGGGCTCCTAGGTTGAGGCTGCGTCCTGGCAATGGTGCGATTTCCTTTAAGACAGAAACATGGTTTCTTGCTTCGACGTCGAAGAGGTTGAGGCCGCGCGCAAGAATCGTGAAGGTCAGTCCCTCGAAGCGAACCGGTACTTCGATTCCCAAATTGAACAACGTGTACGCAGCGGTTTCTCGTTCACCAGGAGCAAGTTCCGCTTGTTTTTCAGCACGCTGAATCTCGGCATCGATTTGATATCGATCGGCTTTATAAATGACGGCGATTTTTTCGCGCAGGGCCGGTTGTCGTGGGAGGCTTGTTCCGGTTTTCAAATTGAGTCCGCGAACAAAGTCAGCCTTAAGTTCCACTTCCAAAACGCCGCCAGGAATCAGATCTGCAAACCCATATCGGTATTCAACTTCACCGCCGAAAAGGCGAGCGGGCACCGATTGATAACTCGAGATCGGTAAACCCGAACCTGCGTCGTTCGCTCCGGTGGGGGCGAGAGCGATATAGTTTTGAAAGTCTTGTGCGAAAACCGAGGCACTGCCGCTCGAACTTTCGGCTTTTGCACGCAGAGAAAGTTCGACTGACTTACTGGCTTCGAGATTCAGCTGCTGGTCGCCGATTTCAAAAATGCCAGTGGCAACGTGTGGACCGTTCGAAAACAGCTCTTGATAGTTAGGAGCTCGCTCGGTGTATGAAGTGTTCAGGATACCGGTCAAAACATCGGTCATCAGATAACGGAATCCGATCGAAGCACTTTTTGCGGTGAAAGTTTTGGTTTGGTTCGTTCCGAATGTCGGGACCTTGGCCGGCTCGACCTCGGATGCGACCGAATTGCTGTCGAGACGACCGGCGAGCGATGGCTTCAGCCGTCCAATATTTAGTTCCTCAAAAAAGAAAGCAGCCAACGAACTATTGCCCGTCTTTGGAAGAAAGGCTTCGTCGCCTAACGCTTCAAACGTAAAAAAGTTTTGTTGTGCACCGAAGACGCCTTCGAGATTTTTCGTTTTGTGGTGTTTGAGATCCAGTCGATTTTCGAAACCCTGATTTTTAAAAGTTGTTCCGACAACTCCATTTTCAATTTCTTGATGTTGGTAATTTGAAACTGTTGATTTCAGTTTTGCCGATTCGAACCAGCCCATGTTTTCGAGGCCACCCGAAAAATCAAATCGCTGTTGTCGCATGTCGATGTTTACGGCTTTTTCCGCTACGACACCATACTGCGAAGAATAAGTAGAAGCTGAAACGCCTGCGAAACCATCTGTCGCGACATAGCTGGTGCCCGCGGCACCATTCAGCGAACGATTAAAGCTGTTTGTGATTGTTCCTTGCGGTACGCGGTAGTCGTCCGCAGCGCGCGCAGTCCCATCGAGGTGGTAATGCCATTTAGAAGAAGGGGCAAACGGACCTTCGAACAGCAAGCCCGTCGATCGGCCGTCGTCGTTAGAGCTGTAACGGCTTTCAAAAGTTCCTTGAAAAGCTTCGATGGGAGACTCGGGAATTCGTCGAATCAGAACGTTGACGACTCCGCCAATCGTGCTGTTGCCGTACAACAGAGCAGCTGGTCCTTGCACAACCTCAATCCGCTCGACAACGAGCGGATCGGAGGCGACTGCATGGTCTTGGCTTGCGGCAGAGGCATCAAGAACGCCCGTTCCATTTTGCAATATTTTGATTCTGTCGCCGTCGAGACCTCGTACGACCGGCCTGCTTGCGTTCGGTCCGAACTGACTCGAGTTAACTCCGGTTTGGCTCGACAACGTTTCGCCAAGGGTCGAGCGTCGCTGACGGCTGAGGCGCGAGCCGGAAAGTTCCGAAGTTGTGGAAGCGCGGTCGAGAAGCGGTTTTTCGTTTTCGCCGACGACGGAAATTTCCGGAACATTCAAATCTTGCGCATGCGCTGATGTGATGCTGATCGAGAGACCGATGTAAAACAGTGCTGCTAATTTCATTCGGACTGTTCAAGCGTTATTGCGAGCGGTTTGCAATAACTTTATCTCGAAAATCTAGCGCCGTTCGATGCGAAACGAGATGGGAATTTTCAGACGCCTTGAGCCAGTGCCGTGCTCGCTTGCATCGCTCAGCAAAACGGCTGGGGGAGCCGGAAATTTTCCGATTCGTCCAACGGTCTCTAGCGCAGCTTCGTTCAACAGTCGAAATGGTGAGGGAGTTGAAACTTGGACATCATGAACGCCACCGTCGCGGTCGACCGACACCGCAACAACAACGCGGCCTTCCTGTTCACGAGCAATCGATTCTCTTGGATACCGCTTAGCCGTGTTCAACAGACTTGCGAGTTCGGTGACATAGGTGGTTTCGGCAGAGGCACGCGTTCCACTTTCGGAATCGGCGTCTTGCTTCGATTGTGAAGCTTCAGCGGCAGCTGCGGTCGACGATTCGGAAAAAGGATTTTGAGCTCGTTGTTCAGCAACGGCGGACCGATTCGATTTTGAGCGAACTACTGAGGGGCGAATATCTGCCCCCAGCTCGAGCCAATTTTGGCCCTTGTCCTGTTGTGCCACGTCGAATCCGCGCGAAATCCCGAACGCCAGACCCATCAAAACGAGCGCGTGAAGCAGTATACTCGCGCCGAGGCTGCGAAGAATCGCAAGTGGATATGAAGCCCGCTTTTTTCTCGGCAGAAGGTTCGGCATTGGACTCCTCTTACCCGGTAATTAATGAAAACTACAGATCCTAATATCTCATTTGGAAAGTTGCCGACCTAGAAGGTGCAATCTTCACCATAGGTCTTCCCATCCCTTAGGAGTTCCTTCTCAAGTGTCAAACAATCAGGCGGTAAAGTTTCTAGTTCTCGGCGTGATTTTATTTTTGGTGTCGACGGGCGCCTCACGTGCGCGCGCGGACCTCTGTCCCAAATTATTCGCTGCGTTTTTACCTATGGAGCGGACCGAGCCACCTTCAATTGTCGTGTCCCGCACGTTAATTACTCCGGCGGTCGCACGGTATGTTCAGTTGTTAGATCTTTTGAACTTACCCGAGAATCAAGCGAGGGGGGCTCAATTCAAAGAGTTCAGTCCCTTTCTCCACGCGATGACTTGGAGAGAGAATCAATCTGCACCGGTGAGCGAACGCAATACCCGGATTTTTCGTTCAGACGCTAGTACGCAGCGCCCCGAATATCAGCCTCTTACACGCGTCACTCGTATTGTTTCGAAGTCCGAACGGTTCGAACAAATGTTGGTTCAAGAGCAGGCGGCGAGGGACCTGCGTCGCGGCAGCGGAGTTCCTAAAAATCCCGTCTTCGAAAGCTTCAGACGAACTCAAGATGAGCGAAAATTCATCGGGCCGATGACTCGAGCCGAAATGGAACGAGCGGCGGGGTTACCATTCCAATTTTCGATTGTGTATGCCCAATTATTTAAACTCATGAAAGACGCAGGGGAGTCAGGTACGGCGCTTTCGAATAGCGTTCGCTGGACGAATTACGTTCGGCCGCACGATTACAGGAGTCTAAAACATTTCGCAATGATAGCGCGAGCAATGAATTCAGATCCTGAGTCGCGCCGAACCGCCGACAATCTCGTTCTCGAAACATTGCGGACAGAGTTTGCGCCCGAATTGGATGTCACGCTCGATGTTGGCCTGAGCACTGTCGCTCGGTAGAATCGTCGATCAGTTTCGATTAGAGAATTTCTTCAGTGAGTGGCCACAGAAGTTCTTGATTCACATAATTGGCGTCGAAACCGGTCGGATCAAAAAATCCACCGATCCACTCCATCACATTTGCGTGATCCTCTGAAGTCGGATCCTCAAGGCATTCCAGCAAATCGCTATAACCTTCGGGTCCGCCGCACTCTTCGGGTGGGCACGCATTCTCGCCCGCCGTGCAAACTGGATATTCCATCAGTTTATTTCGGGGAACGATTTCTTCGATCGTCACTTTGTGGCGCCACTGATCTTCTGGATCATAGAGATATTCAAAGGACTCTTCAGCTTTAACGGTATCGACAACTCGTGTGTTGCCGTTCACTCCGTGATCGGGCTCGTGACCGTGTTTCTCTTCTAAGATGAATTCGTATTCGTGTTCCATTCCCCAGCCCATCGCGGCCTGAAGAACGGGATGAAGATCGCTCCAGAAGAAAGTATCCGGAACTAAAACTCGACGCCAGACTGTCGGCTCGACGCCTTCGAGTTCGATCAAAATTTGCAGAACGTTATTGAAGGGAAGTTGGCTTCGTCGCTGACGAGAGCCGCTCGCTGAACCAGCAGGGTAAGCGTTTTTGCGAGCGGGTTTGGAACTAGGTTGGATCGGCGATGCCACGAGTGCTCCTGATGTTTTGCTAAGGGCTTGAACCCTAAATCAGGAGCAGGCTCGCTGCAAGCTTACATGCCTTCGGCGATGCCTTTAGCGACCAGGTGTTTATAGAGTTTATCCGAAATGTCGGATGCCTTCACGCCAAGTGTCGCTTGGAGTTCGACTTTAACAAGTTCGAACGTCGCCTGATCTTCGACAGCTCCGAGCTTGCGGGTAATTTTTAGAACCGCCGAGGCGAGTTTTTTCTTGTTGTTGTTTTTCAAAGCTTCGCCGTTTTGGCAAATAGTCGAAATTTTGGTTCGTACTTCTTGGCAATAGTGCCCCAATTCATTTCCAGCTTTTACGAAGGCGGGGACCATTGCTGGTTCGATCGTGATCGGCATTGCGTGTCCGCACATCTCGACAGCGTACTTGGCTTCACTTGCGCCCATGTCGTTCACAAAAGTCCGCCATTTCGCATGTTGAACGGCTTCTTCAGGCGTGAGTTTCGCCGCACCGGCTTTCGCTGGAGCAGCCTTTGGGCTATCGGCATGTGAAGTGCTTGGTAAGCATGTGATGACTTTCGAAACGAATAAGGAGCATTATGCGCCGGGACAATCAGCCACGACATTCACTCGTTTTTCTCCACGGATTTCCGTTCAATTCGAAATCATGGGTTCCTCAAGTCGCCTACGTCGAACAGAACTTCGGAGACACGGTAAAAACATTCGCGCCGAATCTTCGCGGGCATCGGCCGCGTTTGCCGACAGAAAACACTCCGTGGATGCTGCAACATTTTGTCGCGGATCTCGAACGCTACCTAGACCAAAGTCACATCGAAAAAGCTGTGCTCTGTGGACTGTCGATGGGTGGATATGTGGCACTACGATTTGTCGCCGATCACTCAGATCGCGTCGAAGGACTGATCTTGGCGGATACTCGTGCTGACGCTGATACGAACGAAGCAAAACAGAAACGATATGAGTTGATCGAAAAGCTTCAGCGAGAAGGCGCCGGCGGATTTGCCAAAGATTTTTCAAAGCTCGTATTGAGTGAAACGACGCTCGCAGAAAAACCCGAGATTCGAGCACAGATTGAAGCTACGATTCTTGGACATGATCCAAAGGATCTCGCATTGGTGGTTGGAGCGCTCGCATCGCGGCCGGATTCTTCCGAAGATCTCGCGGCGATTGGTTGTCCTACGCTTGTGATCGTCGGTCGCGACGATCAAGTGACGCCAGTGAAATTTAGCGAAGTATTAGCGGAAAAAATCCCGCAAGCTCAACTTCAAATTATTGAGCGGGCGGGACACTTGTCTAACGTTGAACAACCGGATGCGTTCAACAAAGTGCTCGGCGATTTTCTAAGCAACAAGTTGCTCGGACGTGTCTTCGAAAAGAACCGGATCGAAGTAGTCAAAAACGTAGGAAGAAACTCCCCAAATTAGAACCAGGGCAATTGAGGCATTCAAGAGATCTGCTTTAATATGAGCTGTTTTCATAAGGTCTCCCTTTCTACAGACGCGAGACAAGACAACTCCGGTTAATGCATCATCTGTACTCGGATGAGTTGCACGTTGAACAAACCCTGAAATCTCGTTTGATGAGCTGCCCAGAAGGCACCTCGAACGAACTAGGGTTTTCTTATTAGTGTTAATAACAATGCTGAGATTGCTCCTTTACCTTGCCGAAGTT
>JAYSYF010000090.1:0-5978 GCA_043716655.1 Bdellovibrionales bacterium
CTATTCGAAAATGAGTTCGTCAGAGAAAGCGACTCTCAGAAAATTGGCCGGAGGCAACGATCCCCTCTTCGCAAGCTATCTGCATCAGCTGGGATTTACCTTCGCCAAGATCGAGCCCGCCGTTTGGTCGATGTACCTGCAAGAGAGCAAACTTTCCGAAGCGGAGAAGGTCCGATTCTTTAACGAGTTTCTCGCGGAGTTGAAGCTTACGACTCGTGCCTTCACAGATCTTTCCAAGAAACATCGCGCCCTTTGGTCGAAACCTTGGCTTGAGGAAAGCATTCGACTTCGATCCCCGATGATTCATCCGCTCAACGTCGCGCAGTTGATCGCTTGGAAACGAGATAACGCGGGGCTTGTTCGAGAAGCTAGCGTGGGAATCGCGTGCGGCATGTTGACGACCGGATAGCTACACGGTTAATTGCCGCGATATGAGCCCAGCCCGATTAGCGGTGAAACAGCCCATTTTTATTGCAAGCATCGTCATCCTATTGATGGCGCTCGGATTGCTGGCGCTAAAGCGTCTGCCGATCGATTTATTTCCCGACGTCAACTTCCCCACCATTATGGTTGTGACGACTTATCCGGGTGCAGGCCCGCAGGAAGTTGAAACCGGAATCTCGCGTATTCTCGAGGACGAAGTTTCAAGCATCGCCGGAGTAAAGAAAGTTTCATCGCAAAACAAAGAAGGCTTCAGTCTCGTCATGGTCGAATTCGATTTGAAATCGAATCTCGATTATGCGGAACAACAGGTGCGCGCGAAGGTTACAAACGCAATCAAGTTTTTACCTGACGATGTCGATGCGCCCATCACACGTAAAATAAGCCCGGCCGATTCCCCGATTCTCGGAATCGCACTTCAAGCTGATATCGGCGACGCGGAACTGTATGACCTCGCGAAAGAGCGCATTGCTCCAGAGTTCGAACAGGTCGATCAAGTTGGCCAGGTCGACATCGTCGGTGGCCGGAAGCGTGAAATCCACGTCGAGCTCGACCGCGAGAAACTAAACGCCGCAGATATGTCCGCGACCACCGTCGTCAACGCATTGTCTTCAGGCGGACGAAACGTACCGATCGGAAAGACCACATCCAGCACAGTCGAACGAACTTACCGAACACTTGCTGAATATAAAACTTTACCAGAGATCGCGAACTCGGTTTTGCGAACTGCGGACATCAGTTATCCGGTCACGATCGGAAAACTCGGTCGGATCACCGATTCATTGCAAGACGAAACATCACGCACTCGTCTCAACGGCACAAAAACTCTACTCTTCAACGTGTTTCGACAATCGGGTGCCAACTCGGTGAAGGTTGCAGATCAAGTCATTCTGAAAATCGCAAAGATCAATGCGGATCTCGAAGCACAAGGAAGCACCGCAAAACTCAAACTCGTCAACGATGTCAGCCGGCGAATTCGGGCAAACGTCCTCGATGTTTACGAATCGATTATTTTCGGTACGCTTCTGACGATCCTCGTCGTCTATTTTTTCTTAGGAAGTTTGAAATCGACTCTCATCACCGGCTTCGCGCTTCCGAACTCGTTACTTGGTGCTTTCATCTTCATGTCGTTGTTCGGCTTTTCGATCAACATCATGAGTCTTCTCGCGATGAGCCTCGTCATCGGGCTTCTCGTCGACGATGCGATCGTCGTTCGCGAAAATATTTTTAGGAAACTCGAGGCCGGGATGTCGCCCAAGCAGGCGGCCGTCATCGGAACCGAAGAGGTTACCCTCGCCGTCGTTGCGACAACCGCGACCATTCTTGCGGTCTTCGGTCCGATCGGAAACCTCGATGGAATCGTGGGGCAATTCTTCAAGCAGTTCGGTCTTACCGTTTGTTTTGCGATGCTTGTGAGTCTCTTTGATGGTTTGTTCGTTGCGCCCGCGCTGTCGGCTTACATGGGGGGCGGCACCCACACCAAATCAGAACCAAGGAATTGGTTCACTCGTGGAAATGCTCGAGCGCTGAAATGGTTCGACGAATTTCAAACGAAACTCGAGAAACATTATGTCACATTGCTGACCAAGTGCTTACGACATCCGCTGAAGACTATCGGTGCGTCGCTTGGAGTCTTCATCGCTTCGATCGGCATCGCGACGACTGTGCCCTTCACGTTCATGGGGCCACAAGACAACGGAGAATTTTTCGTTCAATTTGAAACTCCAGCCGGCTCGAGCCTCTCGGCGACAGATGATGTGGCTAAAAAAATTGAAGCTAACCTGCGAACATATCCGGAGGTTGAAGATCTTCTGACGACAATTGGAAGCGCGCAGGGCGAGAGCAACAAGTCGAATATTTTCATCCGGCTCGTCAAATCGAAGAAACGAAAAGAGAATACGACAAAAATCAAAGATCGGATTCGCGAGGGCCTCAAAGGCTTCGCCGAATTCAATCCAATCGTCACCGACCAACCTTCGCAGGGTGGACGGCCGTTCAACCTGAATATTGTCGGCCAAGATCTCGAGGCGCTTGTACCGTATTCTGAGAAGGTCCTCGCACGTGTTCAGAAAATGACTTCGCTTCGGCAGGCCGACAGCACTTACCGCGCAGGTCGACCTGAATACCAAATCGTGTTGAAGCCCGAGATTGCTGCGATCTCGGAAGTCACGATGGCAACGCTGGGACAAGATCTGCGCGCGCAGATCGAAGGAAAAACACCGGCACTGTTCCGAGAAAAGGGTGTCGACTACAACGTTCGCGTTCGATTGCAAGACGATCAACGGAGTCTCGAGAAAGACTTCGCGCGGATGCGTGTTCCTAACTTAAGCAATCGCCAAGTCCCTCTTCAAAACGTGGCGTCACTTGTCGAAGTCAAAGGACCTACGACGATCCTTCGTGAGAATCGAACACGCTACATACAGCTGTCGGCCGATATCGTTCCCGGCGGCGCAGGTCTCGGCGGCGCGATGAAGGAATTGAACGAATTGTTCAAGGGCGAATTGAAGCCGCCTGCGGGACTGAGTTTCAGCTTCGTCGGTGAAGCGGAACGTTTCGCCGAGCTGATGACGAACATGCTCGTGTCGCTGGGCCTCGGAATGATGTTCATCTACCTCGTCCTCGCGAGCCTTTTCGGCTCATTCCTTACGCCATTCACAATCATGCTCGTGATTCCACTCGCAGCGTGTGGTGCCTTCATCGCATTGGCCGTCACTCGATCGAGTTTCGATTTGTTCTCGATGATTGGTTGCGTGATGTTGATGGGTTTAGCTACCAAGAACTCGATCCTGCTGATCGATTTTGCGGTCGCAAGGCACAAAGAAGGAATGGATCGCGTTGAATCGCTTCTTAAGGCCGGCGAGACGCGATTGCGTCCGATCTTAATGACAAGTCTCGCGCTGATCGCCGGAATGATTCCGGTTGCGATTGGCCTCAATGAAGCATCGAAGTCGCGAACGAGTCTCGGTATCGTTGTCATTGGTGGCACTATCAGCTCGACGCTACTGACACTTGTTGTGATTCCCGCGGCTCATATCTTCATCGACCGTTTCCAAACTTGGTTTCTGGTTAAATACCGTCGCGTCTTCGGACACGATCAGTCGTCGATATGATCGCAGCTGCAGCGCTGCTTATTGCGACCCATATCTGGTTCTTCACCGCGGTTCGCAAACGCCGCAATGACATTGCCGACGTCGCCTGGGGCTTGGGCTTCGTTTTGTTGGGCACCGTCGACGTGCTTGCCAAGGGCTCCTATACGAATGTCCGTTCAATGATAGTACTCGCGCTCGTTTTTATCTGGGGCGCGCGACTCTCGATTTACATCGGCCTTCGATCTCGCAAAGGTGTCGAGGATCCCCGCTATGTTGAAATGCGCGAGGCATGGGGCGAGAGATGGTTGGTAAATACTTACCTCAAGGTTTTCCTGCTCCAGGGTTTTCTTCTGTTCATCATTGCACAACCGATGTTAGCAGCGCTGCGATTGCCGCCAAGCCGCTTGGACACAATTGACTTCATCGCCATCGCCGTGGCTCTATTCGGATTTGTCGTCGAGACCGTCGCTGATTCTCAAAAGAATAAGTTCAAATCTGTCGCTTCGAATCGCGGGAAAATTTGTGACGTGGGACTTTGGAATCAGTCGAGACATCCGAATTATTTCGGCGAGATAGTATTCTGGATCGGTATCAGTCTCTTCTCACTTTTAGATCCTGCAGCACTTTGGTGGGTATGGTTCAGCCCCGCATTACTCATATTCTTACTGCTAAAAGTTTCCGGCGTTCCACTGGTGGAAAAACGATACGCGGGACGATCGGACTATGACGATTACAAGAAACGAACGAACTTGCTAACGCCGATTCGTCTCAAAGTTCTCTTCAAGCGCTAACGACTAGGTTTCAATTACCGCTATCGGACTCGAGCCCATCGGGGTCCACGCAAACACGGACAGGCGGCTCAAGGCCAAAACGCGCCGACGGCTTTTGATGTGGGTCGGAAGAAAAGTCGAGCGTCAGCAGCTTCTTTAAGAAATCCATGGGTCGCACGACGCTGCCGTCGGTCGCGACGATCGGTTTACATGTATTGAGCGCAGCAGCGACGCGACCCAAGTCGTTGTCCACCTGCAGCCCAAGCCCGAAGACAACACGTCGCAAATTCGAATCGCGACCTGGAGTTGAATACGCATAGTACTCGCGATCGTTGAGGCAACGATGCACCTTGCCGACGTAATCGTAGCCAAGCGTTACGACCTGAGAACGCGCTTCGATCAAAGCGCAAAAATCGTGCGCCAATCTTTTGAGTCGCGACTTTGCGTTTTCCGATTTTGAACTCACAGCAAGTTTCGATCGAACGGATTCTTCGAACTTCGAAATATCGAGGTATTTGTCGAGCGCCGTGGGCTGACGCGCGGTCGCCGGTTGAACCTGCGACTCGTCGTAACCGGGTTGAGTCTCTTTCGGCATTCCAATGTTTTGCGGCCAGATCCATCGGCGGAATCCCGCGTCGGCGCCGGTCGGTACATACCCGAGTGTCGTGACGGTGATCATGTCTCGAACTGCACCTGGCAACCATGAGCCGCGCAATTCAACCACGCCATTCTCTCGAATGTTCGAAACCATCTCGACGTGTCCCGGTTTCAACCAGATCACTCCAGGGACAACCGACTGACGATTCACCGCGATCGGATAAGTGAATTTCGCTAAAGTTCCCGTCCACGTCTTTTCGTTCACGTGTTCAATAAACAATCTCACACGAAGAATCGGACCTTCAACACGATCGAAAAAAGTGCTCGAGTTGCTAAAAGATGGTTCTGCTTTTCCGAGCGCAAACGGGAGGCCATTCAAGTATGAGAAAACGATTCGAGCGGCGAATATGGCGTCTGCGCAATCCGTTTTTATTCCTGCCCAGTCGCCGGTCGTGAAAAAGGATTCTTGAAATGAGTGCCGAACCCACTGTGAATATCGAGCCTCGTAGGCGTCGTCCCAAGCGGCCGAGCTCTTCCACACGTCAGCTTTCGACGTTGAGAGAGTTAGGGAACAAATGAAAAACAGGAAAATGCGAGTGAACATCGCAGTCGTTTGAACAATACGCTCACCGGTTTGCAAGCGCGATTCAATCCAGAGTCACACCTTCCTGCAGCTATGAAAAAAGACGTGAAAAATGCTCAGTGATACGAACGTTTAAGTACCCATTCCCACACTTCGCCGTCTTCCTCGTGTCCTACAAGGCCCAAGAGCTCGAAGCCGTGCTTTTCGAGCACTTTTGTTGAGGCATTGATTTCAGGTAAGGTTTGGGCTGCGATAGTAAGTTCGCGGTCTTCATTTAATGCCATTTCGACAAGCTGCTGGGTCATTTGCGTAGCGACTCCGCGCCCCTCGAATTCAGGAAAAGTGAAGCATGCGATTTCGACGCGTCCGTCTTCGGGCGCGGACTTAAATGCGCAACTGCCGACGCAACTGCCGTCGAGCATCGCGAGGTAACCCAACCAAGGCTCTTGGTAACCATTGTTTTTGTACATTTGCGCCGTGGAATTACAAACCTCGTCA
>JAYSYF010000010.1:0-7742 GCA_043716655.1 Bdellovibrionales bacterium
CCAATGGGAGTCACCGTTCAATCGGGTGGCACAGATGAAACTTTCATTCCTGTTCAATTCGTTGTTGGTTCAGAACTTCGTCCGCTTGAAATGAAAAACTGGAGCTTCCTCGGCGAAGTCGGAATCAATCTGACACGCTCGTTTGGCTACGCGAGTTTAGGTGTTGCTTATCGCTTTGAAGACGCGTCTTTCGGCAAAAAATAGGTAAACGATTCATTTACAATACCTGATCTCGAAACGAGGGCCTCTTAATGAGGCATCTCGCTTGCTCTAGGTTGAGCTATGAAAAACATCGGATTGTTTTTTAGGTTCAGCTACATGATGTATCCCCTACTACTGGCGGTAACACTCCTCGCGAGTTCCGCGAATGCAACCTTCTGCATCGATCTGTTTAAGGGACCGTCGTCACAATCACCACCGTATGCGTTCATGAGTGATGGAACGGTGACCACGACGATCCAACCCACGACACTTAAAGAATACAAAAACCTTGAACGTTCGATCACCGCGTACGAACTCTTTCAGAAAGCGATTTATAAAGAGCGATTGCCGAAGTTTCGAGATCCAGCGCTGAGCAAAACTGCGTCGCACGAGCCACCGAAAACGATTCGACCACCCGTCGATTATCGCTCGCGCTCGATCTACATTCTGAATACGCGCGGAACGGTCGACGCTGCATATCCACTTTTTCGCGGAGGAATTCGAATCGTTCTGGCTCGCCGGTCCGAAGACAAATTGCCGTTTGAAATAGACATGGGTCACAGTCGACACCGACGCGATGGCTCGGCTGCCGAAGTCGGTCGGTTCACAGTCGACGAGTCTGGCGGCGACAAATTGAAAAATGCCGAACGAAGCGTCGGTCTGATTCGAGCCGCCCTGTTAGAAATCGCCGCGCACAAAGACGTCCAAACCATCTATGTTCACACGTCGCGCACACACGTCAGACTCTACAAAATGATGGGCCTAAAACCCCTCGACGTCGTAGGCGAAGACCCACTCAACAGAATAATGATTTTCACAAGAGCGCAGCTTCTCGAGTACCTAAAGCCGCAGGCCATAAAAGAACTAACAGTAGCGCATCAACCAACGACCAATCGCACGACGCAACCGTCGGCAAACGCCTCAGGCTTCTAGAAACGAAAAAAGACCGGTCACCCAGTCTTTCCCGATTCTCCTGATTTTCTTTTTCCCGCCATTGAGACGCCAAGAGCGAAACGATTCTAAGCTTGTACGGTTTCGTTTGCCCGTCTTGAAAAAGCTCTTGCGCGCCTGGAAGGCGTATTCAGCAAGGAGGGCTGGGTGCCCGCCTTTTTCAAGACGGGCAAACGAAACCGCTACCGCTATTGAACGTCTTTGTAATCGGCGTCGATTACATCTTCGCCGCTCTTTGATGCTGAAGAGTCGCCGCCTGAAGCCGAGCCACCGTCCGAAGAACCACCAGCTGCGCCGGCTTTGCCTGCGGCCGACTTCTTTTCGTAGATCGAGGCCGACATTTTGTGACTGAGCGCCTGAAGTTTTTCGAAAACTTCCTTCAACTCAGTTGGCGTCGTCTCGTGGTTATCAAGAACCTTTCGGCCCTCCGCCACAAGCTCGTCGGCTTTTGTTTTGTCGCTCGGATCGATCTGACTGCCGTTATCGCGAAGCAATTTCTCCATGCTGTAAACGAGACTGTCGAGGTCGTTCGCAATTTGCGCGCGCTCGCGACGGTTCTTGTCTTCTTCAGCATGCTCTTCGGCATCGGCAACCATCTTTTTGATTTCGGATTCGGTAAGACCCGATTTCGCAGTAATCTTGATTGCCTGCTCTTTGCCAGTGCCGAGATCTTTCGCGGTAACGCTTAAGATTCCGTTCGCATCGATATCGAAAGAGACTTCGATCTGCGGAGTTCCGCGTGGTGCGGAAGGAATTCCTACCATCTCGAAACGTCCAAGAGTTTTGTTATCTTTCGCCATCTCGCGCTCACCCTGACAAACGTGAACATCAACCGATGTCTGGTTGTCGGCAGCAGTCGAGAACGTCTGCGCTTTCTTGGTTGGGATCGCGGTGTTGCGTTCAATGAGTTTCGTCATAACGCCGCCGAGAGTTTCGATACCAAGCGAAAGCGGAGTCACGTCGAGAAGCAGGATTTGCTTCACGCTTCCGGTCAAGACACCACCCTGAATCGCAGCACCGATGGCTACGACTTCGTCTGGGTTCACAGAACGGTTTGGTTCTTTGTTGAAAAAATCTTTCACCGCTTTTTGGATCGACGGAATACGTGTCGAACCACCGACGAGAATGACTTCGTCGATTTCAGCCAGCGAGTAACCCGAGTCAGCCAAAGCTTTTTTGCAAGGCTCGAGCGTGCGGGCGACAAGCGCCTCAGTCAGCTGATCGAACTTCGATCGAGTGAGCTTCATCTGTAAATGTTTTGGGCCGGTCGCGTCTGCAGTTACGAATGGCAAATTGATTTCAGTTTCCTGAACCGACGAAAGTTCTACTTTCGCTTTTTCTGCCGCTTCCTTCAGACGCTGAAGCGCCATTTTATCTTTTGTGAGATCGATACCTTGGTCTTTGCGGAATTCGTCGACCATCCACTGAAGGATCACTGTATCGAAGTTGTCACCGCCCAAGTGCGTGTCGCCGTTTGTCGATTTAACTTCGACGACAGTTTCTCCACCCGATTCGCTGACCTCAAGAATCGAGATATCGAAAGTACCACCACCGAAGTCATAGACCGCGATTTTAGCATCTTTGTTTTTATCGAAACCGTAAGCCAGTGCGGCCGCAGTCGGCTCGTTGATAATACGTTTTACGTCCAAGCCTGCAATACGGCCGGCGTCTTTCGTTGCCTGACGTTGAGCATCGTTGAAGTAGGCAGGAACGGTGATGACCGCTTCTGTGATTTCTGCTCCGACATAATCTTCAGCAACTTTTTTGAGTTTCGCTAAAACCGCTGCGCCGATTTCCTCTGGAGAAACCAACTGAGTTCCAACCTTGAAAGCGACATCGCTGTCGCCTTTTTTAACGACGTTGTACGGAACGAGTTTGAGTTCTTCTTTGATTTCGTCGAAGCGACGACCAATAAAACGTTTCGCCGAAAAAATCGTGTTTTCTGGGTTCGTAACGGCTTGGCGTTTTGCGATTTGACCGACAAGTTTCTCGCCGTCTTTCGCGAATGCAACAACGGACGGAGTGGTGCGCGCGCCTTCTTCGTTCACGAGTACTTTGGGTTCGCTACCCTCCATAATCGCAACACAAGAGTTCGTCGTACCTAAGTCGATTCCGATAATTTTACCCATTTTTCATTCCTCTTTCGGTTCAGTTCAAGCTGATCAGCGATCGGGCGCCAAATATCGCGTACAGACCGTCGTACAGATAACATGAGTTCCGTCAGCTTTTCGTCAAGGCGGACACTTACATCTTTTCAGCGAAAAGATGACTGATAAATGCGGAAATTCATCAGCTGAAGACGCCCTTTTTCGGAGGCAAAACGTCCTCTTCGCGATCTGTCGCGATCTGTCTTAGCAACTTCTCTTCAGTTTTCGACAATTTGCTAGGGATGGTAACATCCACAGCCAATATAAGGTCGCCTCGGCCCTTCGAACGGAGCATCGGGATTCCTCGTCCAGGAACACGAATTCGCGCGCCGGGCTGCGTTCCTGGCGGGATGCGCACTTCTTCTTTAGCGTCGATACTATTAAATTCGATCTCGGCCCCGAGCGCCGCCTGTAGATAAGAGACCTGCATTTCAGAATAAAGGTGGCTTCCCTCGCGCTCGAAACGCTCGTGGTTTCGAACCTGAATCTCGACATAAAGATCGCCATTCGGTCCGCTGCGGTAGCCGCCTTCGCCTTCGTTCGAGACACGAAGCTGGGTGCCCGTGTCGACTCCTGCCGGAACCGTCACTCGAATTTTGCGTTTCGCTTTGACTCGGCCTTTACCAGTGCAGGATTCGCACTTTTCTTTAATCATCTGGCCAGAGCCCTGACACGATGGGCACGTCGTTGCCACTTGGAAAAAGCCCTGCCGAGCGATCACTAGGCCCTGACCGCCGCAAGTTCCGCATGTTGCTGCCGTTGTCCCTTTTTTCGCGCCAGTTCCATTGCAAGTATCGCAATTGGAGTCGGTCTCGAATTCGATTTCGCGTTCAATTCCGCTGACCACTTCTTCAAGGGTCATCTCGGTTCTGTAGCGTAGATCGGCGCCGCGCGACGGTCCTGTCTGCCGCGAACGTCGGCTCGTTTGACCTCCGCCGAATCCGCCGCCCCCGAAAAAATCACCGAAAATATCCGAGAAATTCGAGAAAATATCGTCGACGTTCTGGTATCCACCGCCGCCTTTGAATGCCTCGTGACCAAACCTGTCATAACGTGCTCGTTTTTCAGGATTGCTCAAAATTTCGTAAGCGTTTGCCGCTTCTTTGAACTTTTCCTCGGCCGTCGGATCACCCGGGTTTTTATCAGGGTGAAACTGTAAAGCCATCTTGCGATAGGCCTTTTTCAAAACGTCGGCAGTCGCGTCTCGGCTGACGCCAAGTATCTCGTAATAGTCACGGGTGGAGGCCATGGCGCCAATATGAGGCCGTTTGAATTCAGGTCAAGGTGATTTGGCGCAATTTTTCGGAAAAGCCGGGTCTAAGCGGGACGCTGTCTGGCCCGCTCGTTTCGCCCATCTGGGGCTGATAACAACCGGGTATAGGCACCGTTCAAAATCAGTGATCGATAGGTTCGCAGAGCCATGAGGTAACGAAGGGAGTCTCGGAACAGATGCACCGTCGAAGTTTTGCTGGGGTTGCGACAGAAAGCGACGACGATTTCAATGATTTTGAGGCCCGAGAGGTCGGCCAGCAGGCACGTTTCTGTGTCCCAAAACCAATCGTCGAATTTGCTGTTGGCGACGATATAATCGGCAAATCGACGCGAGAGAAATTTGTAACCGACTTCACTGTCAGCGACGGAAGTTTTCATCGCGGCTTGCACGAGCTTCTTGTATCCGAGCGAGAGAAAGTGTCGCAGCAGGACGTAGGGATTTAGGGAAACGCGGTAGATACGAAACCCGACCGCGAGATCTGCACCGCTCGCAATAGCTTGGGCAAAGCGCGGGAGATACGCTTCGGATACCTCGCAGTCGATGTCCATGAATCCGACGACAGTGCCTCGGCTAAGTTCGATTCCCTTTTTTACGGCACCGCCGCGGCCCAGGTTGGCATCGTTGAAATGAATGCGAACGTTCGGAAGCCGCTGCACCTTGAGCCATTCTCTGGTGCCATCAGAACTTCCATCGTCGACGAGAATGATTTCGTATGAATCCGCGCTGAAGCAGAAGCTCATCGACCGCATGATTTTCGACAACGAGGTTTCGATGTGTTCTATTTCGTTGTAGCAAGGAAGCACTAGAGAAACGAAGAGACCGCTCGTCACATCCATCTCCCTTCCTGGAAGACTTTTGCATTGATATTGGACTGCGCCTAAGACCTAATTGTAGGTGATGAAATCAATCCGAACAATCGGACTAGCCCGAGCCTTTCGCTATGGAATGACACCGCTGCTGGAACTGGCCTTCGGTCTCGCCTGTTATTCCCCTTTGCGGGTCGTGCTGCTTCGAATTCTCGGCGCGAGCATTGGCGATAACTGTGTGATTCACCCGGTTCGATTCATAAACTTTTATCGCGGCTCGTTTCGAAATTTGATTATAGGTGATGACGGATTCATCGGCGACGACGTTCTTCTAGATTTGGCGGGACCGATTTCTATCGGCCATCAAGTGACCTTGGCCGCCCGCGTTTCGATTCTCACACATTTGAATGTCGGCTACGAAGATCACCCACTTCAAAAGCGATTCCCGGGCCAGTGCAAAGGCGTTAAAATCGGATCCGGAAGTTTCATCGGAACGGGCGCCATCATTCTGGATGGGTGCATGGTCGGCGAAAAAGTTTTTGGTGCCGCGGGTGTAGTCATTCACGAAAACGTTCCCGATGGAGTCTTGGTCGGTGGAGTCCCTGCAAAAGTTCTAGCAAGGACACCCATTGCTTAGTCGAAGCGCGATTTACATCGGCGCCGCATTCGCTCTTATTGTCATTTGCGTCGTCGGGTGTTTCGAAATTTTTTCGCCAGACGTCTATTGGCATCTGAAGATGGGACGCGATCTTTTGCATCAGGGTCTCAGTCCGTTTCGCGATCACTACAGTTTTACATATCCGAACGAGAAGATCATCATGGTCGCGTGGCCTTTCCAAATCGCGATCAGTAGCTTTTTCGATATTTTCGGCGGTCTTCTCGGCATTGCCATTTTCAGAATCTTAATTTGGACGGCCGCACTTTATTTCAACTTCAGGCTATGGCGACGCTTAACTGTTGATAGGTCTCTTCTGTTGTTCGCGCTGCTCATCTTTCTTTTCACTCTCGTCTATCACTCGGAACCGCGGCCAGATCACATCACTCTTTTACTAGTGCCCGTTCTCATTTTGCTTCTCATGGATTGGCGTCGCGATCCATCGGTCCGACAATCGCTGAAGATCGGTCTCCTGCTACTAATATGGAGCAACATCCATGTCAGTGCGATCATGGGCTATCTTTGCATCGCCGGTTTTCTTCTCGAACGCGCGTTGTTCCTAGCGAAGTCAAAACAGGTGGGCTGGCGTCTTCTCATTCTGACGGGTGCGGCCTGGACGGCGGTCGGTTTTCTCAACGCCGATCTCATGCATCCGTTTTTGCAGCAAGCGACGTTGAAGCCCGAGTGGGCGGACTACATTACGGAATATCAGAGCTTTCCGTTCACAATGCAGTTTCCGACGCTGCGGCTGTATTGGGTCTTCCTCGCTTTTGCCGGGACACTGATGCTTTACCGAAAGGAATTTGCCGGGGCCTTCATAACGGCCATCATCGGCTTGAAAACCTGGGAAATGACGAAGCTCTTTCCACATCTTATGATCATGACATTGCCGTTTGTGATTTCGAGCTTAGACTATTTCAAGGCGTCCGTTAGCAGTGGGGCCGCTGGGCAAGCACGGCGGTTCATCAAGAATGCATTCATGGTCTGTATGCTACTGGCAAATATCTTCATTTTTCTTAACGTCGTCGAGCGATCCATGATTCAGCCGATGCACCCTATTCGTATCGATGCAGATCGAAACTACTTTCCTTTCGACGCGGTGAAATATGCCAAGAGCCACTCGATCAAGGGAAACATGATCAATGAGTATGGAATGGGTGGTTTTCTGCTTCACGAACTTTCGCCAGACATAAAAGTTTATATCGACGGCCGCAGTAATATTTTATTCCCACTTGATCACATGATTCGGTCCAATGAAATCCTCGTCAATACAGAGTTTCTCCGGTCGGAAGTTGCGAAGTACGACGTTAAGTATGTGGTCGGGTGGACCGAGGGAATGGCGGATCTTGTTTCCACCGCGCTCGATTCCGGACTATTTTCAATCGCGTTTCTCGGCCAGAGTTCGGCCTTGTTGGAACGGACGAAAGAAAAAACCGATCTGTTTACCAAACTGTTCTTACATCCCGAGTGCCTTGACGCTAAACAGATTCCCGAGCTTGAAGGTTTATCTGTCGGCGTCGGCGCCGAGGAACCACTGAAGAAGATTTATATCGATTCGGCTTTGCAGATTCTGAAGAAGTCGAAGCCGTCGGCCACGCCGACGACAATGCCGAAATCTATCTTTCTCACACGTTTGAATGCAGAACGCGCATGGCGCGAGAACGATTTGAAAGCGGCGTTTGAGTTGATCGGCGCGATCCCGCGAAAGA
>JAYSYF010000091.1:0-5969 GCA_043716655.1 Bdellovibrionales bacterium
AACTGCAGTTGCCAGCCGTGATTGAACCACGAACGGGTCTTTCGATGGGTCAACACACCGAACTGATGGTGAAGGAGTGGAAGATTTCGCGTGAGGCTCAAGATCAGCTCGCTTTACGCAGTCATCAAAATGCAGCGAAAGCTTATGCCGAAGGTTTTTTTGACGACATGCTCGTTGAATTCAAAGGCATTAAAAAAGATGCGTTCGTTCGTGGCGATACAACTCTCGAAAAATTGGCGAAGTTGAAACCCGCGTTTGATCGGACTTCTGCGGGCACTCTCACTGCTGGCAACAGTACTCCGCTTACAGACGGTGCGAGCAGCGTGCTTCTATCATCCGAAGAGTGGGCGCAGAAGCACGGGCATCAAGTCTTGGCCTATTTCCGCGATGCCGAAGTGGCCGCTGTCGATTTCGTTCACGGGCAAGGCTTGTTGATGGCGCCGACGATTGCAGTGAGCGACTTGCTCAAACGAAACGGTCTTACGCTTCAGGATTTCGATTTCTATGAGATTCACGAGGCTTTTGCTGGCCAGGTCCTTTGCACTTTGGCTGCATGGGAATCGGGCGAGTACTGCGCGAAGGTATTAGGACGCGATCGTCCAATGGGTTCGATCGACACTTCGAAATTGAACGTGAAGGGAAGTAGCCTCGCGACTGGGCATCCATTTGGTGCTACAGGCGGAAGAATCGTCGCGACACTCGCCAAACTTTTGCATCAGAAAGGCAAAGGGCGCGGACTTATTTCGATTTGCACCGCGGGCGGCATGGGCGTCGCTGCAATTATCGAACGTTAGCGCTTATTCGCGTTGGCCATCTGCGATTCAACGAACTGAGTCACCGTCAATCCCGCAGCTTCGAGTTGCTGCGGAATGAACGAAGCTTTCGTCAAACCTGGCAAAGTGTTCGTTTCAATGAAATGAATTTCGCCATTCGTGAGAATGAGATCCGTTCGCGAGTATCCGAAACAGCCAAGCAACGCGTGAGCTTCGAGTGCAACTTGTTTCGCGAGCTGCGCTTCGGTATCGGTAATTTTCGCAGGAGTAATTTCTAAAGATCCACGACCCAGATATTTTCCATCGTAATCGAACGACGAACCCGGATTCAAAACGACTTCGGAAGGTGGCAGGGCAGACACACGTCCGTCCATTTCGATGATACCGACGGTGAGTTCTCGTCCGGCGATGAATTTTTCCGCCATGAACCGCCCGTACTTGGCTTGCTTGATGTCCGCACATGCTGCTTTCAGAATATTTTCGTCCGTCACGATGTGCAGACCGATACTTGAACCATTGGCGATCGGCTTCACAACGATCTTGCCGTGTTGCTTAAAGAAAGCGGTCAGCGGCGCTTCGAAGTTTTCGTTCCCCGCCATCAGTAAAAGTTCCGGAGCAATCCTAATTCCTTTTTCGACGACGACTTTTTTAGCGAGCGTCTTCTCAAAGCATAGGTGGCTGGATTTTGAATCCGAACCTGTAAATGGAATCTTGTTTGTTTCAAGCATCGCTTGAACTTTACCGTCTTCACCGAAGGTTCCATGGAAGCCAATGAAAACCGTGACGCCGTTCGAGCCGTCGCTTTTTAGCTTGGTAATCGCTTCTTCGATCGTACGTGAAGCCGGCTTTTGTGTCGGCTGAAAGGCAACTTTGAAGGGGTGCTCGTGGCGGCTCAGTTCTTCCAGTGAAACGAGGGTGACGCTCGTGTCCGGAGCCACAAACCAAAGCTCGGTAAATGGAGTTTTACTTTTGTCCGCCATCGTTCGAGCCAGATTTTGCGCCGATGCGACCGATACGAAACGTTCGTCAGAGTTGCCGCCGAACATCAGAATAGTTTTTCGCTGTGTGCTCATATATTTTTAGATCTTCGCGCAGAAGTGTGTCGACCGCAACATAAAGACCCCCGGTAAAGCGCGGCACAACACATGGCCTTTGGTCGGGTTGGAGATTGATACAAACTTCGTTACGATCACGTTATGAACGGCAATATCGAGATGGCATCAGCAATTCTTCAGAAGGTTTTAGGAAACGTAAAGAAAGTCATCGTCGGTAAAGATCGACAGATTCGCGACATACTTTCGTGTTGGATGGCTGGTGGGCACATTCTGATCGAAGACGTTCCCGGCACAGGCAAAACGATTCTTGCGCGTGCAATTGCGAAATCGGCGCAGGTGAAATTTCAACGAGTTCAGTTTACTCCGGATCTTTTGCCGACCGATATTCTAGGTTCCTCACTGTTTAGACAAGATCACCACACATTTGAATTTCACGAGGGACCGATCTTCACAAGCGTGTTGCTTGGTGACGAGATCAATCGAGCGACTCCGCGAACGCAGTCCGCGCTGCTCGAAGCCATGAGCGAAGGACAAGTTTCGATCGACGGTAAGACTCATGTGTTGAACAAATTGTTTTTTACAATCGCGACGCAGAATCCGGTCGATCAATTGGGAACGTTTCCACTTCCAGAAGCTCAATTAGATCGTTTCATGATGAAGATCTCGATGGGTTATCCGAATTCCGACGAAGAAATTTTGATGATCAAGAATCAAAATCAGCAGCATCCCATTCACGGGCTCGAACCCGTCGAGTCTGGAGAGCGCCTCGCCTGGGTGCAAGATCAAGTGAAGGCCGTTTCGATCACAGATGAAATTTATCAGTATATCATTGCGCTGATCACACGAACTCGTCAGGAAACGGAGATCCGCGTCGGAGCCAGTCCCCGCGCTGCAATTGCGCTTTCCCGTGCAGCTCAAGCGAGCGCGCTTTTCGACGGCCAAGATTTTGTTTCTGCTGGGCACGTCTTTAATCTCATCAAGCCAGTGCTTGCACATCGACTGATTCTAAATTCAGACGCAAAACTTGCCGGACGGAGTGCCTTGGACGTTCTGGATCTCGTGATTTCGAAAACTCCTACGCCGCTGAGAAAAAAGTGATTCGCCTCGAGCATAAGGCTCCTGCTGAATACTTCTTTAAGCGCGAGCAGAACCTCATTGCGCAAACCGACGTTTCGATTTTCGATTCGCGTCGGAACCTCTATACTCCGGCGCTTATCGCTTGTTTGTTCGCCTGCGGTTTTTTGGTTCTCTCTTTTTTCTCGCGCGTCGCTCTCTTGCTGTTGTTGACCGAAATCGCTGGGCTCTTAGTTCTTTATTTTCACACTTGGTATATCGCTAAAAAAATGTCTGTAAAACGAGTCCTCGCAAGTCGGCCATTGCGAGAAATGGATTCAACGGAAGTCATCATCGAGATCAGAAACAAATCGGGATCAGGTATCACTGGTCTGCTGGTCGAAGACCGGTTCGGTTGCGCTAAAAGTTTTCACGTACGGGCGGCGCCTGACCGGATTGGCCCGAAGACGATGCACCGATTTACGTACAAGCGAGTTTGTGACGGCGGGATGGGTAAACATCGCGTTGGACCGCTCGTCGCGCGAGTGACCGATCCCTTGGGAATTTTCGAGTTTCGAGTGATCGAAGATACGATTGTCGAACTGGATGTTTATCCACGAATTGAATCGGTCCCAGTGCTTCCAGTTCGTGCTTCGATCGAAAGCGCTCGTTACGGAAATTACGAAGTCGCCAGTCGAGGCTTAAGTGTCAACTTTGCGGGGGTACGACCTTACGAGCGCGGCGATTCGTTAAGACACATCGCCTGGAAACTTTCGGCGCGCGGTCAGGGTTTATTGGTGAAGGAGTTTGAAAAAGTTGTCAGTTGTGACGTGAATATTGTTTTGAATCTGTCGCCACAATGGCAGGTCGGTCGACATTCGACATCGACCTGGGAATGCGCAAAAGATGTGTCTCTCGCAGTGATTCAGCAGCAGCTCGAGCTTGGTAACACGGTGGGCTTTTTCAGCAACGCTTCATTCGTCGAGCCAGCGGCCGGCAACGATCACTTCCACACATTGGCTCGCCACATTGCCGGACTCAAGACGGCGACGGATGTTGAGAATCTCGAAATTCTTCCGCGCCCGCTATTGGGAAAATATCAGACGATGTATCCGCGCGGATCTAACATTTTTTATATTGCTCCATTCAACGTGAATGAGTTCCAACAAAGCGAGAGTTGGCTAAAACGCTTCATGGCAGAGGGTTATACTGTCATTTGCATTTTTATCGACACGAATACCTTCTGGGGTCAGTTCATCGAATCGATTTCGACGGGTCTTATTATCGGCGCTAAGCTGATGCAAGGAATCGAAGAAGCCAGCGAACAATTGAAGCGCGACGGAATTCAAACTTATATCGTGAAAAGTCGTCAGCCGCTCCGCGAAGCATTTGTTGAAACATCGCCGCCGGGGCGACCATGACCAGCTTTCGCAGTTTCAGCGTTCTGCTGGTAACGACAGTGACACTCGCAAGTTCCGCACTCGAAGCGTCGAGATTCGGCGCGATCGAACCTCGTTTGTTTTTTGGTCTTGCGGTAATTTACGCACTGACGATGTGGTTGCGAGAACAGGTTTACAAACCTGAGACTACATTCTTCGACGCCGATCACGTGCAGAGTGAAAAAGAGGAGCTTCTCGTATTCGGTCACGGCATAGAAGATCTGACGCACGAGAGTCGCGAGCGAAAAATTTTGATGGGCCTTGCAAACGACGGCGGCGAGCGAATGAAGATTTATGCGATCTGGATTTTGAGTATCGCACTCGCGGTATTTCTCCAGACACGTGTTAGATCGTTTACGATTATTGATGGTGTTGTGCCTGTAGCGATTTTGTCGGCCATTTGCTTTTCGCCTTTTTTATCTCAGCTCTTGCTGCCGCTCGCGGTGAGTCTCGCGCTCGCACTTATCGCGATCGTAAATTCCGATACGTTGCAGGTGACATTCTACTTCGTACTTTTCGCTATTTCGTTTTTTCTGACGCTTTTCCTCTATCGCGAAGTCACGCCAGATCGCCTGAACAAAGAACGCAAAACGAAACTTGTAACCGTTCTCAAGACGACATTTGCGGTTACGGTTCTCTTTCTCGGACTCTATTTAGCTTTGGATTTGATCGTTCCGGAAGAAAATCCATTCAAGTCGAATCCGGTTGCCAAAGTCCGGAAGCCCTCTAAATTTTCGACGGACAAACTAAGTCGCGACATCGCCGAACAAGTTTTGAAGTATCAAGACAAAGGCTCGCGAGAAGTTTCGGAAGGCCAGCAGGGCGACACACCCGGCGAGCCGTCCGCTGGTGATCCATCCGGCTTTTCTCCGAAGCAAGACGGCGCACCCGGCAAAAGCGGTGAGCGTTCTGCCCGTGGTGACGACTCCCCTGAAATGAAAATGCGCGAAGGGAGCGGTGACGCCAAGGTCCCCGAGGGTACCGGTCACGCGGACTCGCGCGAAGGTAACGGTCAAAGCGATAGCCGTGATTCAGGCAATTCCGATGACAGCGGACAGGGCCGAGGCGTCGGTAAAAACGACGGGGGACCAGGCGGGAATGGCACTAGAGAAGGAAGCGGCGAGGGTACCGGTCACGACAATGCGCGCGATGGTACCGGTCACGGCAAAGGTGAAAAATATAACAAGTCCGCCGAAGCGTCCGACAAGCCATCCGACGGAAACGCGAAAGGCCAAAAACCGACGGCAAAAGAAACGGCAGCAAAGCGCGAAAAGAAAGTTGAAGAGTTAAAAAAGAAATTCGAGATGCCGATTGAGATCGGAAAGGGATTGCTGCTTCTCCTCGCCGCGGCAATTGGTCTTCCGATCTTGTTCAATCTGATCGCGCGATGGAAAGAACGACCAAAAGACGAAGTGAAGCTCCAGCAGCTCTCGCCAAGGCAGAAAAAGAAGTTACAGTCGATTCTTCACCAAATTAGGGCTCGGAACTTAGCCCCCGATGCCGAAGTCATTGAGACCTACAACGCGCTTCTCTCGGTATTCGAGATGGGGCATCACCCCAGAGATGAGTGGCTTCCGGCCGAAGACTTTAGTATGAAGATTGCGGGAACGATTCCTCCTTTGTCGGCACCATTCGGTGCTGTGACGAAT
>JAYSYF010000092.1:0-48089 GCA_043716655.1 Bdellovibrionales bacterium
AGTCTCGGCTTCGAGCGGCTTCACCTTGCGGTGAAAACCGAGTCCTTCATTGATGGGCTTAAAATCGAATTCGTTGTCCATCAGGTACCCCCGGAAAAAGAAACTCGCACAATCCTTAGCGCATGAGATCTAGCTCGTACTTTAGGACGCTGACCAGGGCCACGCAAGCCGTTTCAACCCGTAAAACTTGGCGCCCCAGAGTCGCAGGCATCAGGCCCGCCACTTCAAACGCTGCCGCTTCCTCGCGAGAAAAGCCACCTTCGCCACCAACAAAGATCCAAATAATTCGCGGCGCTTGTGCTCGTATAGCCTGCCCGAGATCGCGAATAGGCACTTTGCCGATCTCATAAGCAAATAGACCCGCTACTTGGCCATTCTGGTTAATTTCAGACTTAAGAGTGCTCAGGAAGTCTGCGAGCTTTTGCGGAGGTTCAAGGCGCATTTTCTCCCCACGCCCACACTGCTGCGTTGCACTTTGTATGATTTTTTCGAACCGGCTCTCTTTTGCGCCCCACGTGTCGGTCGCCGTACGAATGAAGCTATTGTCGCTGAAAAGCGGCTGCACGCTTTCGACGCCCATCTCGACGAGCTTTTCCAGAACGCTCTCGAGGACATTGAATCGTGGAATGGCGAGGGCCACACGCACGCGTGGGAAAGGAAGCGGTTCGATCGTTCGGACTTCACGAATAATCGCACTCAGTTCCCGTTTTTTTTCACTGACGACTTCGACAAGAAAAGCGGCTCCGTCATAAAGAACCTCGAAGTGATCGCCAACCGTCTGGCGACAGACATCGCGAATGTGATGAAGCGAATCGCCCTCGATGCGAACCGCAGTTCCGACCATCGCCTCGGGATTCGTTTTGGTTACATCAGTTACGAACGATTCGCGCTCGAGCCAATAACGTCGCATCTCTTCAGACCTCTTTGATCCAGCTCGAAGCGCACCATTCGCCCATGCGAGTTCGACCGCGTTCAATCAAACCAGTTTTCTTCGCAAAATCGATGTGAAAATCATCTTCGCGATCTGTCAGGATTCCCGAAAGCACAAGTGTCCCGCCCGGTTTTACTGCTTTCGCTAAGTCGTCGGCCAAAACTAAAAGTACGCCGTCGATAATGTTTGCAATTACGAGGTCAAAGTATTCCCCGGTTGCGGAACACTCCCGCGCGATTTCTGAAATGTCGCGTTCATTGATTTTCGTCGCAACCGATTTGTTGAGTTCAAGATTTTCACGCGCGGTTCGACGCGCTTCTGGGTCGATGTCGAGACCGATGGCCGAAAAAGCACCCATACGTTCTGTGATCAGCGCAAGAACGCCCGTGCCTGTTCCGACATCAAGGACTCGCGCACCGCCATCGCGCGCGCGAAGTTCCGAACCTTTCGACTTCATCCAGCCAACGATCAACCCCGCAGCCAGCTTCGTCGTTTCGTGTGTTCCCGTACCGAACGCCATACCCGGATCCATCAACAAGACATGCTTTGGAGTGCTCGCGACAGCTTCAGGAATCGGACACCACTTTGGCACAATCCAGAAAGGGTCTGCGAACAAGAAGGGAACAAAACCTTTTTTCCACTCTTCGAGCCAGTCTTTGTGACTTTCAAGTACAACCGAAAAACGAATCATTGAATCGAGCGCTCGCAACTCTTGCTCGAGCGCGAGGCGCGCAGATTCACTTGGAAGCTCCGTGAAGTAAGCTTTGAGCGTTACTTCTGCTGTCTCGACAATTTCTGGATCGTAGCGAAGATCTTTTTGAACGAACGGAAGATCTTCTGACACACCTTCAGCGCCTGCGCCGAAAAGCAATGCAGTCACCTCGTCTTCAAGCGTGCGTGAAAGTTTTTGCACCAAAACCACCGCGAACTGCAGTGGCGCATCTGTGTTTTTACTGTTTGGGCTCATGCCCTTAAGCTGTAGGCGGTGGAACCGGCTGTGTCACTCTTTGAGGTGCGGAAGAACGCTGAGGCTGTGTCGATGTGGGCTGAGGCTCAGCTAAAGAAGGCTGCGGCTGTGCCGCCGTGTCACTTTTTACAGGTACAGCGACAGCTGGAACCGTTGCGGATTCCTTAACAGGAGCCGGAACCGTCGTCGATTCGACGTTCATCGTCGCAAGGACTGGTGTCGAAGCTTCTTCAACCGCTGCCGTTTTCTTTTTCTTCTTCGTCGATTTAGGAGCTTCCGTCGTAATGCCGCGCATGTCGACGCGGTCGCCGATCATAATCGCTTCGTATTCAAGCGTTGGCCGCTCGTCATCGCCGAGTTCGCTCGCAAGTCTTGCGACTGCCATGTTTCGTTCAACGTGAATGACTAAAACTTTTCCAACCGGAACTGTCAGAATCCCCTGCTGCTTATTTTGCACGGGATCATGAACTGGAAGCGCGCGGCTTACGGGAAGGTATTGACCCTTCTTGAATCCAACTTCGACACCAGCATTGATATAAAAATCGTGGAACGTCGGATCCGTCGGCTCCATTGGAAGCGACTTTCGAACGTCGAAAATAGTTGGAGTATCGTCACCCGCAACGTTCTCGCGCGGAGTTCCCTGCGCTTGCGCTGATTCCGCAGCGAGCGTTATTACGAATAGAAAAAATGGGATCACTGCTGAGATGACCGACCGGCTGATTAATTTCACTGGCATGTCGAGACGCCTTTCCTTGGCGGGCACCATCCTGGCCTCCCTAGGAAATAAGCCATTCTGGCTCACACATCTCTTCGGCTTTTGAATTTCCAATATTGAGACTAGCTGCCCTTATCGCGACCCGACTTTGGTACTAGTATTTCGCGGCCTCGAATTTTACCTGGATGTTGGTGCCGGATGGTTCTGGCTTGAGGTCGATGTCTTTCGCAAAGATCAGTGCGTTTCGGCTCGGATCAAAGACCCAGCCTTTGTGGACGTCGTTCGGAATCGTCTGCGAACCGAATGTCACGACGATCGTATCCTTCAGAGGTGGACGTGAAAGATAGAGAACTGTTCCGACCCGTTCGATCACGTCATCGGCGAGAGCGGCGAGTTTTTTTCCAAAGTCGACATCGCAAAGACTAAAAGTTTTGGCCTTCGCCTCTTTGAAAAGTCCCTCGAGAATCCCGCGCTGTACGTCTCCATAGGGACATTTCTTGTCTGTCGACGAAACGTACGCCGCATAGACGATGACCTTATCCGGATCGCCCCCTTTGAGGCCCAGCAAAAACTTATAAAAATCGAGACCCGTGACGTGAGAAAAATCGTCGGTATCGGTCACGATAATGATGACGAGTGTGGCATCAGGTCGGAAAAAATCTTTATTCACACCGTTCACGAGTGGCGCAGTCAGCGCGGCGTGAATTGGATCGTAAAAACGTTCGACGCCATCGCCGGTGCTTCCAGGCTGCAGATTTTTCCGCAGAACATCTTCACGGAACGGAGTCGTCCGGGTCACAAATTTAACAGCACCGTGCAATTTACCGCCGACGCCATATTCAGGCTCAAATCTCGGGTTCATACTCGAGGTCGTCACACCGATGTGAAAGTCGTAACCTTGATTGTTGAAAATCGCTTTTGTAAAGAGATCGGCGTTTCGTCCTAAGTTTGCTTGGTCATCTCCCATCGAACCCGAATCGTCGACGACAAACAAAATGTCGACATCGCGACTGAAGCTAACAACCTCGGTTGTGTCTTTCACAATCTCGGGAACTTCAGTGTGCAACGGAGCAAGCTTCGGCGCTTCCGCCGAACACGAAAGCACCGCGAGACCGATCGCGATCACTGCGATCGGCTTAAATAAATTTGATATATGTGCCACGGGTAAAGCAGATCACGGTTCAATTGTGGCGGCTACGACCGATCTTCAAAGCCTGCGCTTTTCGTTCCAACAGGCAACGCCTCGAGCTCTAAATTAAAAAAAGACCAGGATCGCTCCTGGTCTTTTACTTTATAAGCTTAGCGCTTTCGCTGGACCGAACTTGTCGGACTAACTACATCGTCGCTTCGGGTTCGTTTCCGCGGACTGGAAGTTTAACGGCAACTCCCCAATTCGCAGCCTGAGTTTTAATTGGAGTCTGAGGATTTTGAACAACACGGCTTTGCAGTTTTGCAAAAATCGGTTCGCGAATCGCGAGGTTGTTATCCTGAAGAACGATTTGGCGAGCCGAACGTTTTTCGATATTGATCACGATCGGAGCTTTGAGGTTCGCCGTCATCTGTGTCGCATCTTCGGGAACTGTGATGATTGCGAAAGATCGAGTGCCTGCTGATTTTTTAAGATCGAGGCTCTCGAGATCGTGCTTCGTGAGATTCAGCTGATAGTTCGTCGTGAAGAGTTCTGGCTCGAGAACTGGAAAAGCGATCTGCGGAATTTCGCATGACTGGAGCCACGCGAAAATTTCGTCCGACGGATCATCGAGAAGAACAAACTTCCGAAGATCCGCGAAACCGAGAATGCCCTCAGGGAAAAGGATTAAATCCTCGTCCTGACATTGAACATGCCCGAAACGCGACGTCTGTACTTGTATTGCCGCCATCTGACCCCCTGGAACCTAGACACTACGAAACCCTGATTCGGTGAATTAAGAGTCTTAAACTGATTTCGACTCGAATTTCGCCGGACCTAAGCCCCGACCCTTATCTAGAGCGTAGTGATGAGCATTTCCTCGGTGCAAGCGAAATACACGCGACGTGGACAAGTCTGTGTGAAAAGACGGGAAAACCCTCGGTTTTTCGAGCTGCCTGACAGGAGAAGCGCCAGTGGAGCGGCGTGCGAGCGTATGTGCGGCGCGTAAGGAAACCTTACGGCTCTATGAGGAAAAATGCCTTACGGCTTGAGTAGCTTGGCGACGGCGCGGGTTGATTCACTAGTCGTGTTCACCGATTCGGTATTCTGACTCTGAATCGCCAGATAGACTTCTTCGCGGTGAATCTTAGTGTCCTTTGGTGCTTCTATGCCCAACCGAACTTGCTTGCCCTTTATTTGGACAACACGAATCTTGATGTGATCATCGATCGCAATCGATTCGCCGAGTTTTCTGGTTAATACCAGCATTCGGGTCTCCTTCAACGTCCTGGTCAAAGTTTGTCTGCGAAGTGGCAGACGTAATTTACTAACAAAATTCACTAACGAGGTCTGCCGGAAGGCAGTTTTCGGCAGAGCCGAAAAATACACAAACCGACCGCTTCGTAATCCTTTACGGCATTAACGAAGCGTCGCTTTAGCTATTCTTGCTACTTAAGGAAGTCAAGAAGGCTCGGTTGAATCAATTTGCCTGATGAGGCGAGTGAAGCCTTTAAGGTGCTTTCAGATTTGTTCAAATCGGATACCAGTTCAAAGTTGTCGACGTCTTCCAGACTCGACGCTAACGACTTCGTATCGATCACACCCTTGGTTAAACTCTCGAGCGAACTCTGCAGCGTTGATGTGCGTGAACCGATCTCTGCGCGAGCGAGCACGACCTGCGCCAAAGCCTCGTCTAGCCTATCTAACGAACCCTGCACGCCTTCCTTAGAGTTAGTTCGAAGGCTTACTTCAAGGTCCGACAAAACACCGAAAATATTCGTTCCATCATTTCGCCAAGTTGCCGAAAGACCGCTGGCTACAGGCATCTGACCTGGCTCAGAGGGCTCGCCTGCTGGGCCGCGAATTTGCGCTTCATTTTTAAGCTCTGTCGCATTTTTGGGATTGATATTTCCTGGAGTTGAATCGGATGGCGCATCACTCCTAACGCGGCCCGATCTAATTCCAAGCCCAAGAAAGATGCGACTGCCGGGAACGTTCAACGAAACGTCGGACTCTTTGCTGACGGCAACGCGCATCTCGCCATTGTCGCCCTTGTACTCGCCGTCGTTCGTAAACGGTGGATTCGTCGTCTTGAAGCCACCGAACAAAAATCGGTCGCCAAGTTTTCGATTACCAACCTGTACAGTTTGATTGAAGAGTTGACTCACTTCCGTCGCCGATACCATTCGTGAAGTGACGTTCGCTCCGCCATCGGTCGATTGAGAAATAGCCAATTCTTTTGCTCGCGTCAGAACTTCCGTCATTTCACCAAGCGATTGATCCGAGAACTCGAGAAACGTTTTTGCCTGATTGATGTTTTTGATGAACTGATTGTCGGCATTTACACTCGTGCGCGCACTGAGCACGCGAGTTGCCGCGAGCGGATCGTCGCTGGGTTTATTCACGCGCTTTTGCGTTGCTGCTTGGTTCTGCAAATCAGAGAGATCCGCGCGATTCTTTTGAATCGACGAGTTCACTTGATTGTAGGCCATTTTGTCAGCGATCCGCATTGCTACTTAACCCTTAATCCTTAAAGTCGTTTCAAATTCAGAACGGTATCGAACATTTCGTCGGCGACACGAATCAGTCGCGCGCTCGCATCGAAAGATTTCTGATACTCGATCAGTTTCGTCGCTTCTTCGTCGAGGCTTACGCCGCTGACGCTCTCGCGAAGATTGTTCATCTGCTTCACGATATCTCGTTGAGTCGTGCTCGCAGTTTCTGCACGTCGAGCCTGAATGCCGACTTTGCCTACGACGCTATTATAAAATTCGTCGAACGTGTGCTCGCCGCCGCCCATAGCTTTTGTACTTTGCAGCCGCGCCATTTGCAGTGCGATACGAGAGTCGCCTGGCGAACCTGGCGATGCTCCCGTCGCGATGCGACCGACGTCATCAATGATGTCCTGATTCACTTTCAGGTTCGCAGACGCGTGTCGAACATCGGCAGGCAATTCAAAAAACTTTCCGCCGGTCTGATTGTAGGCGTTGAAACCTTTTTGATGAATCTCGTTCATGTTGGCCGCAAAGCCGTACGCCATTTTGTCGACGTCGGCCAAGAGTTCCGTCACGACTCGATCGCGCACGTCGAGAATACCGCCTACTTTACCACCAGTGATTTGCTGGGTGACGTTGATTGGCTCGGCACGCTCACTGTTGAAATAGAATATGTCGACGCCGCCTTCACGCTTTGTTGCGGTTTCGGACGTCGGCTTGGCAGCGAGCGTTTTTGAATCGTTGCCAACGACGAGCAGCGCCGAACCGGACGACACTGTGACACTCGTATCTGCGCCCTCAGCCCAGCGAATGTTAATTCGATCGCCGACTTGCTTCAGCAGAAGCTCTCGTCGATCGCGCTCGTCGTTTGCATGGCCGCCGGACATTTCGACCGCTTGGATCTTGTCGTTGAGCGACGCGATCTCTTTTGTCATGCCGTTCACTTCATCCAGACTGCTGACGATCTGCTGATCGAGATCTTTCGTAATTTCGTTCAGCTGCGTGTGTACGCGCTTGAAGTCTTTCGTCAGAAAGTCTGCGGTTTCACGGACTTGGGTTCGAGTCGCAAGACTCTCGGGGCTATTCGCCATCTCTTGTACCGAACTAAAAAAGTCCGACACGAATTGGTTTAGACCTTTGTTCTGCTGTTCGTTGTAAACTTGCTCGACTCGTCCCATCGCTTCGGCTTTACCATCGTAAAAACCGCCGAGAGATCTTTCGTTGCCGAGTTGTCGTTCGAGGTAAGGATTGTTCGTTCGAGTAATCGCCGCCGTTTTTGAACCGGTGCCGTATCGATTTTTGCCTTGGCCGATCGGTTGCGCCGTTTGAAGTTCAACGCGCTGACGAGAGAAACCTTCGGTGCTTTTATTTGCAATGTTATGGCCGGATGTCTGCAGCGCGGTCTGATTATTCATCATCGACCGCTTCCCGATGTCCATCATCAAGGAAATTTTAGACATAACGACCTACATCCTGTTCTTTTCGTGATCGCATCCTGCGATCACGTAACTGGAATTCGGGTATACCGGTTAACTGGTATACCTGAATTCCGGTATTAAGCTTCCCGACTAACCAGCGCTCCGCCCTCAGGCTTACCGCTCATTGAACCTTTTTGTCCGTACGTTGTCTGTGGAGCCAATCCGTCTTTGATTGCTTCCATCGCACCAGTGATCGATCGCAGTGCCGACTGTACGAGTTCTTCATTTGTCTTGTTCACTTCTGAAACGCGACGAACGAGAAGTTCCAGTACCGCGTGCATATTGCGCAAACGATCGCCTTGATCTTTCGGAAGATTCGCCGCGAGTTCGAGCAGGCGCGGTTGTTCAACATCCGAAGACGTCAACGCCGCGAGATCGCGAGCCAGTTTCGTACGGCCGTTCTCGAGTGAACGAATACGCACGAGCAGCGTGTCTTTTGCTCTATTGTTTTCATTGAGTTCGTCGAGTCGACTCTCAACTAAAATTTCTTTTTCTTTTCGAACCACTTCGAGAAGTGATCGATAGATTTTTACGAGGTCGTCAAGATTGGCGAGAAGCTCTCGATAAACTGTATCGCGATTGCTTGGAAGCGTGGCTTCAGCGGCGCCTGGCTTTTCTGTGAATTTGCTAAACAGACTCATTTTGCTGCCTTTCTTCCTTGAGAGGCTCGTACATCGTCGAGAAAAAATCTAAATCGAAACTGCTTGTTTCGTTATTCGTTCATTTTCAATTGTTCGCTTACAAGTCGCTCGGCAATTGCATCCGAATCAACTTTGTAAGATCCGCTATCGATCATCGCCTGAAGACGCGCCACTTTTGCTTGGTCGATATCACCGCTTGGTGTCGACATTTCTTTTACGCGTTTCATTTCTTGTGCGCGCGAAGAGACATTCACATTCGTCGATGAACCAACGGTTGCGCCAAGCGCTTCAGCCGCTGACGATTTGCCGTTACGTGCGGACTTCGCCACGTCAGCGGTCGTCGTTGGCGCTGCATTTCCGGCCACATTCTTTGGGCCTGAGTTCGAGACTTTCATGAAACCTCCACCACTGAAAAAACCAGGGCTCTATAAAAGTGTATCACAATGAGACAAGAATCCACGAGCCCATAAGACCAGAAATCACATATCTACGCTAGGGAGCGCTTTATCCGCTTCCTGGACCAAAGTCTGCCGTAACAGGATCCCTCGTGCGCCTCGTCCGAGGTGGCCAACGGTTTGGCCCGCCTTCACAACGTCACCTTTGTTAACCTGAAACGTCACTCCATCAAACGCCAGCTCGACTTTACGAGCGGGCTCCGACTTCTCCGCAACGTACGCGGCTTTCGCGTCTACGGTTGAAGACTCCTTAACCTCGATTGCAGTTTCGAGGCCTATGACAACCTTGCCGTCAGCGGATTCGAGCTTCGTGATTCGCCCGCTCCACGGGCTACGAACCGACTCGGGTCCATCTGCCGCGCGGGCCGTGCTTTTTTCGAGAGAAACCAAAACGGTTTCGATCGTGGAGGCGCCACCAGCGCCCTCAGTTTTAACTCCTGGAAGTTTGCGAACCTTCAATACATCGCGATCCGTCAGAGCCATCGGTGTTCGCACTTTACCCTTGGCTGCTTTCATCGCAAGCCGCCGCATTTTCATCATCTCGGCTTTGCCGATTAATTCGTCGTGAATCATATCTGCGAGTCCGATGCCCCCGCGCTCGCCCCACGTGTCGACATATTGATCGTCGAGCTGGTCGCGATAGATTCCTTCACCCATCGATTGTTTTTCAAGATCCGATCGATGCACCGTCGAACGCATGGCCTTCATCATCTGACCCAAGAAATATTTTTCGTACATCTTGGCGGCGTCGAGCACGCGCTTGTCGCGAACCATCGGCGGCGGCGCAGTCGCAGTTTCGGGCACGGCCGTTGGATTCGCAGCGGAAGATTCTGTCTGCGGCACTTTTGTTAAATCCAATTTCTGCAGCTGCTGTTCTGCCGGCTTCTCTATCATCTGCAAACCGGTTTTCATCATCTGAAGTTGCGACGCGACTGCGGGCAACGAAGTCGCAAGAAGTGCGACGAAAAAAAACGGGCCCCAAGAAAAAAACGGGTAGGTGGATCGGAGCATTACGCGCATCCTGCGCTGTTTACAGATAAAGCCTAGTGTAGTCGCCAATCCTAGCGTGCTGACTCTTTGCTCCTGTTTCCTGCTCGAAACGTCTCTGCTCTTAAACCATCCTTGGTTGAACAAACTCCAACCCACCGTACCCCAGGGAAGCGACATCCATGTTGCCTCCCATTCTATAATTTTATGTTCACATGTCTCAGATCGAAACACTTTCGCGGTCGAGGCCAGTTCCGTTTTGGCATTTCTGGTCCCACTAGAGCCAAGCGCGCTCGACTTACAACCGCTGTCGCCAGACTTTTTCTCAGCGGCGAAATCCATTTCGCTCACTGAACCACAAACTACCGACACTGGTCCTGCTCTCCCCGGTTAGAAACCGAAAACTAAACCGCTAAAGAATTTCGAGTTCGCCCTGTAAAGCGCCTGCTGCCTTAATGTTCTGTAAAACCGTAATCAAATCGCGAGGGCTTACACCAATCTGATTGAGCGAGCGAACGAGATCGCCCACGCTTGTTCCCGAATCGAAAAGTGCGACGCGGTCGCCGTCTTTGCCTTTCGATTTTCCGCCATCGACTTTTACAGTCAGGTCGCCGTGACTGATCGCCACGCGCGAAATTCGAACGGTGTCGCCGATGACGACGGTTCCCGTCTTTTCGTTCACGATGACTTTTGCGCGTGTGTCAGGTGTCACGTCGAGAGATTCAATACTCGCAAGCAGTTCGACGGCGCGGCCTTCATAGGAGAAAGGTACGATAATATCCACTGTGCCCGCGTCTTTGGCGGAAGCATATTTGCCCGACAAATCCATATTAATTCGCTTCGAAAGACGAGCGGCCGTCGTGAAGTCGGGATTATGGAGCGTCAGACGAAACATTTTTCGCGAAGTGAAATCTTCAGCAACGTCACGTTCGATGATGGCACCGTTGGGAATACGACCGACTGTCGAGTGGCTATCGGCACCCGTTCCGACGAGAAGCGAACCCTGCGCAACAGCGTAAATATTTTGATCGGCCGCACGCAGAGGCGACTGAATTAAAGTTCCACCAGCGAGCGACGAAGCATCGCCAATCGAATTCACTGTGATATCCAATTTGTTACCAGCGCGAGCGAATGGAGGTAACGACGCCGTAATAACAACCGCCGCGACGTTTTTCGACGCGATGTCTTTATCTTCTACCTTCATCCCAAGCTTATCGAGCATGCGCACAATCGACTTGTTTGTGAATTCTGCCTTCGAGTCGCCTGTGCCCTTAAGGCCGACAACCACGCCGTAACCGATCAACTGGTTGTCGCGAACCCCACGTACGTTCGCGATGTCTTTCACGCGTGCCGCTTCGGCGAAGCCTGCACTGAAAACCGCAATGGCCGCGATCAATGCGATCAACAGTGGAGTATATATGTTTCTTGCCTGATTTTTCACAGCGAAGCTCCTTTACGCGAACTCACAATGTCGAACTGCGAATCCAGAAGTTTCGACGATTCAATTCCCGCGTCATCAAAATCTTCCGGACGGACGACACCTGTGACGATGACTTTATATTCACGCTTACCAATCATGAATGGCTGCACACCCTTCACGCGGTAACTTCCATCCTTCAGCTGTTCAACAATTCGAGTAGGAACCGTTTGAATGGTGCCGATCGGATCTTTAGGATCGAATTTTTCTGCGGCGGCTTTGTCAGCTCCGCCCGCCTTCGCAGCAGCGCCGGCCTCGGCAGCATCTGCGTCGGGCTTAGCTGCAGCTTCGGCGGGTGCACCTGCCCTTGCGGCTTGTGTCGGCGTCGAAGCGGGACCACGAAGTGGTGCGTCCAATCGCTCGAGCAATTTTGAAATTACTTTTACTTTGCTGCTCAATTGCGAACGAGGGCTGCCCTCAACACGCACGTTGAGCAAATCGCCCATGACGCGAGTTTGGTTCTGAGCAAAGAGATAAGCACCTTGCCCCTCCATCACCCAAAGCGAACCCGCTTGCGCGTTCACTTCCGCTTCGTCTTCGAACTTGTTTTTGTTCATGCGACGATATTTGCGATCCGATTGAAAACGAAGATTTTCCTGGTCCGAGTATTTTGTGACCTTCGGACGATCGTCTTTGACTAGCCGAGTGAGGCTTCCGCAACCGGTCATGGCGGCAAATACCGCTAAGCAAAACGCCATGAGAGAAAGTTTCCAAAATGAGTATCGATTATTGGATTTCAACAAGACCCTTCTCCTTCAAAATACCAGAAACGAGCTTCTGAGATTTTCCTACTTTAACCCGAACCGTTTCCCCAAGTGCGGCTGCACCTTGAGCAATTCCATCTGTCGTTACGCTCCAAGTTTCGCCGCCGCTTTGAACGCGAACCGGATCGCCGAAACGTACTTGTTGTTCACGACGAAGAGTCGATTTCCAAATGGGCTCGCCCATAGGAAGACCGCGTGCTGCGATACTGTCTTCGAAATCTTTTGCCGTTGCAGGGGCATCAAGAATGTATGAGATGTTTCTACGTTCTGTTTTAAAGTCAGATGGCTGCATTTTTTCGCCAGCCTGAATTGCTCGCTGAGCCACTGGTACTTGCGCGAAAAATTCGACCTGCCCAGAAACAAGAAGTGTCTTCTTTGCGGCATTTCCCTCACCGACCAATTCGAACTCAACCGGAACTGAAAAACTTCCGCGAGGACGGTCAGATCTAAAGGCGAGACGCCACGAGACGACTTTCAGTGCTTCGGTTACGGGCCAATCGATTTGTTTGATTACGACATCGCATCCACCACATCGTGAAGAAAATTCGTCTTTGATCTGCTTCAACGCAGCTTCGCGAACAAAGTCGTTCTTACGAGAAACGTGAGTCCGCCGTGGAATCTTCCATTCGACAGTGAAACCAGCAGCCTCAAGTCGCCGCGAAGCCTCGCTGACAATCGCCTCGAGACCGGCCTCAGTAAACGTTCGCTCTTCACCGACGTCGGGACGATCGGTAAGTACGATCGACTTCAAGTGTCGCATCACAGCTTCGCGATCCGCGGCGGTGATCGTTGCCGGGTCGACGATTTCAGCTAGCGTCAGTTCATCCTTCTGATCTTTCTGGTCGCCGTTTGATCCGGCCCCAAGATTGACGGCAGGACGAATAACGATCGTCACCGAGTGGTCTTCAACCGCCACTTGACCTGCTGGCCAAGCGTTCGGTCCCGACAACATCGCGGCGAGGACGGTTACAACTAGGAAGAACGCCTGAAGAACAATGGTCATAGATCCTTTAACGGTTCATCTACCGAAGCTGGTTCACGGACTGCAGCATCTGATCTGATGCCTGAATGACTTTCGAATTAGTTTCGTAAGAACGTTGCGCCGTAATCATGTTGACCATCTCGTCGACGATATTGACGTTCGATGCTTCGACTTGCCCTTGAGCAAGTTCGCCGAGACCGTTTTGTCCCGGAGCACCTTGCACCGGAAGTCCGCTCGCGCCCGACGGCATGAACACGTTTTTTCCCATCGAACGTAGGCCCGCTGGATTTACGAAGTTCACGATTTGAATTTGGCCAATCGACTGCGGAGCAATCGAACCCGATGCCATAATAGTCACTTGTCCGTTTGCCGCGATGTCGACGCCGACGGCGTTCTGCGGAATCACGATTTCTGGCTGAAGCGCGTTGCCATTTTTGTCGACGAGCTTTCCAGTCGGATCTTTTTTGAATTGGCCGTCACGTGTGTAACCGATCTGACCATCACCAGTCTGCACTGGGAAAAATCCTGGTCCTTCGATTTGAATATCGAGCGGATTCTTTGTGATCTTCGCCGCACCGAACTCAAAATCTTTTTGAATCGCAGCCGTGCGAACGCCGAGACCGGTCTGAACTCCGGTCGGAGAAATGGAATTCAATCCTGAAACGGCGCCCGGTTCTTTCAACGTTTGATACATGAGATCTTCAAACTCGGCGCGCGATTTCTTAAAGCCCGTCGTCGAAACGTTCGCAAGGTTGTTGGCAATCACGTCCATGTTTGTCTGTTGCGCCTGCATTCCAGTCGCGGCTGTCGTCAGCGATTTAATCATCGGTCATCTTTCTGGTGAGCACTCTGGCTCAACCTACTGGTTAGCCGTTACGCCTAACCCTGATTGAGCTTTGGAACTTCGTTGACTACTTTGCCAGCCATCTGGTCGTAGGCCTGAATTGCTTTTTGAGTACTTTCGAATGTTCGCGTCGCAGAGATCATATCCGTCATTTCACGAACGATGTTCACGTTGCTGCCTTCGAGGAATCCCTGACTCAACTTCGCTTCAACGGCTTGACCCATTTTCGCATCAATATTATCTTTGAGCGTGAACAGGTTTGCGCCTTGCTTAAGAAGAGCGTCCTGATTTTCGAACTTCACGAGCGACATTTTGCCGATGCTCTCGTTGTTTTCAAAAACTTCGCCTGTGTCAGAAATAGAAACGTTCGTGCCTGTGAAACGGAACTCACCGCCGCCTTGTTTTTGAACCGGAAAACCCTGTTTCGTTACAAGTCGGCCATCACCGTCGACAGCGAAATTTCCCGCGCGCGTAAATCGAACGCCTTCCGGAGTCGCCACTTCGAAAAATCCTGAGCCTTCTATTGCGACGTCTAGTTTGTTTCCAGTTGGACGCAATGTTCCCTGAGAAAAATCTGAAAATGTTCCGTCGAGGTCGACAAAAGATTTATCGCCGCCATTATGCGTGTAGAAAGATTCGATCGACGCAGGGATGCGTGGAACTTCTACCGCTCCGGGTTCTTTATTGTAAGAAGTCAGATACTCACGAAAGAGTTGGCCATCACGCTTAAACCCCGGCGTATTTACGTTTGCGAGATTGTTCGCAACCGTATCCAATTTCGCCTGTTGAGCCATCGCACCGCTCACTGCGGTAAAGATGCCTTTGCTCATGCGTCCTCCTGACGTTCGTCGAGTCGAGCCGCCATCCTGGCGGCTCGCGAGTACCGTTCCCCAACACTGTTCCATCTTCAAGCACAGCAACAGTGGTGCCACCTCGACGAAATCACGACTCAAGTTTTAAAACGAATAAACGCAGACAACGACGTGATCTAAACGATTTAGATTTTCGAAACTCGACGAAAGCACCGCCAAGAATTCGACCAGAGTCCGTCAAAAGATGATCTCGACATCAAAACCTTGTGGCCGCACACTGACCAGACGAAGGCGAGGTCAACGATGACCGTTCGATCTACATTGATCGCTGTATCTCTTTTGAGTTTGTGCACAGCATGCACAACGACCACGATTCGTTCGTCGAAAACGGGATGGTCTGTTCCGGGACAGAAACCGCAAGGCCAGCAGGGGCAACCTAAGCAGCGACGAGCAAAGTCGCCGACACCTAGCGAGACGCCACTTTTGAACGAGTCGAATAAAACTCCTGCTTCCGTTCGCGATGAGGCAGCTTTCATACCAGTAAAATCAAAGTCTCCTGCGATCAATTCTGCTCTCGCGACAACGTTGACGGCGAACCCGATTGAAATCGTTGGACCGCGATCACCTGCAATAAAACCTTCTGCTGAACTCGCACCGAAAATCGTGATCGCACCGGTTGAAAAAGTTCCTTTGAAAACAAAGATTGCGCGAGCGCACAACGAAGCGCATCTCATCTTTGATTTCCCGGTGACCTACAATGCTCGGGTTCGAAAATGGATTAAGTATTTTCAGACCACGGGACGTCCCTCGTTCCGCACTTGGCTGCAACGCTCGACGCGATACATTCCACAGATTCAAGATGAAATGCGCCAGGCGAACCTTCCGCTCGATCTCGCCTATGTCGCAATGATCGAAAGCGGGTTTTCCTCAGTCGCGCATAGCCACGCGAGTGCGATGGGAATGTGGCAGTTCATTGCTCCGACCGGGCAACGCTATGGTCTTACCATCGACTGGTGGATCGACGAGCGTCGCGATTTCGAAAAGTCGACAAAAGCGGCCATCGGCTACATGACCGATCTCTTCGAGCAATTCGGCTCGTGGTACTTGGTCGCGGCAAGCTACAACATGGGTGAAAATGGAGTGCGACGCCTGATCAAGCGTCACAAAACAAATAGCTTCTGGGATCTCGCCGATCGTGGCGCACTCCCTGAAGAAACTCGCGACTACTTGCCAAAGATGCTCGCTGCGATGTTGATCGCCAAGGCTCCGGCACTTTACGGATTCCGCGGCCTCGAGTTTCAAGCACCCTACGCCTATGAATCGCTCGAAGTACCGGGCGGTACCGATCTTATCAACCTCGCAAATCACCTGGGTGTCAGCGAACGAGCGCTTACCGAGCTGAATCCCGAGTTGCTCAAAGCATTTATTCCTCGCGAAGTTAAAACCCATCGAATTCGTATTCCCAAAGGTTCGAAGATTGCCGTCTCCCAATTCGTAAGTGGACAGTACGTGAACAACCCAGTTCGTACGATCCAGTAGGAAACAAGTGACCTCGAGAGACACACGCGCAACTTCAACCACGTCGAGCCCAATCTTGACTTCGGCACCAGACTCAGTGCCGCTTGTCGTACAAAAATACGGCGGCATGAGTTTAGCGACACCCGAAAATATTCGAGCTGCAGCAAGACGCGTTGCGATCCTCCGCGCGAGTGGAACAAATGTGATCGCCGTGGTCAGCGCGATGGGTGCTGCAACCGACAGGCTGATCGAACTTGCCTACTCGGTCAGTCCAAAACCGAATCGCCGCGAACTCGACATGTTATTGTCCACCGGCGAACGCGTTAGCATGGCACTCTTTTCGATGGCGCTCACCGATGCACTTCTCGAACTTGCACCAATGGCGAAGGCCATCAGCTTCACAGGTTCCCAAGCGGGAATTTTGACGGACGAAAATCATTCGAACGCGCGAATCATCGATGTGAAATCCATTCGCGTGCAGCAAGAACTCACGCGCGGAAACGTTGTCATTCTCGCAGGCTTCCAAGGTGTTTCTCCGATCACAAAAGAAATTACAACGCTCGGTCGCGGAGGAACAGACGTGACCGCCGTCGCACTTGCCGCCTCATTCAAGGCAACTCGATGTGAAATTTTAAAAGAAGTTCCGGGCGTGCTTTCGGCAGATCCTAAAATCGTTCCGAGCGCCCGACCGCTAAAAAATCTTACGCACCTGCAGTTGCTCGACATGACTTTTTGGGGCGCCAAAGTTTTGCACTACCGAAGTGTTGAACTTGCCTCGACACATTCAGTGCCGCTCACGGTCGGTCTTGCTCATACGGGTGAGACAAACAGCAGCGTCACACAGGTTTTTACGAAGACGACCACTAACGAGAAGCGAGAAAATATGGTGAACGAGACGACCCCAAATTTTGAAAACAGCTCGATACTCGCGGTTACCAGTCACGCCGACGTCCGAACGTGTGTCATAAGTGCGAACTCGATCGCAAAAGGTATCGCAGTCCTTCGACAAACGCTAAGTCGACAAAATCTGCCTTCGCCACAAATTCTCGACGTCTCTTTGGAGAAAGACGCCGTCCTCATTCTGCTCACTGCACCTACCGAAGTGCTCGAAGCGCAAACGACAGCACTTAAAACCAACGCGTCGTTAAAAATGGATGGAACAAAACGGTCGACAGTGACCGTCACCTGCCAAGGCGCCTATGCCTCGAACATGATCGACACGCTTGTGCAAAAGTTAGAACAGAAGAATATCTCACCACAAAAAGTTTTAGCGGGCGCCCTTAGCGTCACATTCCTCGTAAACGAAGGCCAAAGAAACGAAACTGTCCAAACCCTGCACGGCTAAAGATACCGGTTCTTTCCGCAAAAACGTCGCGACAGAATCACATCACGCCTACTGAACAGCTGTTCGTATCCAGTCGCTAAGTAAACTCACGAATGCCGGAACTTTATCAGAGTCGAACGTTGCGCTCACAAGTTCGTGTCGACGAGCCTCAGGTAGGCTGACCGTCTTCGACTGCTCATTACTAAATGATTTTCCAATCTCGACAGCTCTCGAAGTGTCGACGACATCATCGAATTCGCTGTAAACGGTGAGTACCGGAACGATGATCTTCGAAAGATCGAGTTTTTGCATAATGGCGACGGTTTGCTGCATGGCGAACAATCCTTCAACCCGATAACGCGAGGTCCATCTTTCGGCATGCATTGGATTCGACGTCGCAAATTCGCGCTCGTTGCCAACGATGAGCCGACCAATACTCCCGGCAAACGGCCCACCAAGAATGCTCGCACCACGCGCGAGTACTTCGTAATTCGGTGACAGCAGCACCAGGGCAGCGACTTTTTTCGCCGATGGTAAATTCAAATTGCGAACTACATTCTCTAAAACTAGCGGTGCCCCCGTCGACATACCCACAACAATCACGCGCTCACCAATCTGTTGGCCGATCGCGATGGCTTCTTCGACATCCACCGCCCAATCGCGAGCATGGACAATCGCGAAATCTTCGCCTTTCGTCAGACCGTGCGCCTTAAGCCGCGTAAAAAAAACGTTCGCACCTAAAGCAGTAGCAGTTTTGCTAATGACCGGATCAATCTCGAGACGACTCGCCGAAAATCCGTGAATATAAACGATCGAAAGCGGAGTTTTGAACTTATCGCCCGCCCACATTACAGATTTCCGCTGATCTTTTTTAATTAATATTTGGCGCAGTGAAAGTCGCTTCTCAACGTCGAGTTCGCGCGCTTCAATCCAAGCATCCATCGACGGCCGGGTGTTCAATTCCCGAATTTGATTGGTCAATGGCTCGGCTCGAACCGCTATTTTTTCGCGATCGAACTGGGCACGTACGAGGCGGTCCGACTCGGAAAAGTGCTCATAGCAAAGTGCAACCAACACCAACGCCAGCACCACCAAAAAGGCGAGGACAGTAAGTAAAACACGGCTTTGCCAAGCTGATTTAGAGTGTGGAATTTTCATAGATGCTTCTTAAACCTCGTTAACTCGCGCTCCCGTTAAGGGCCATCGACGGCCTTTGACCTGAGCTCACCGCAACACTACTCGTACCTGCTAGCAAATCATTCTCGGAGGCCTCTTGAAAAGCACTCTCTTCGTCTATGTGATTCTACCGGTTTTGATGCTCGTCGCGCCAGTCCTCGTGCACGCGGCGTCGCCGCTGACGTGCAAAGATGTCGAAGACGCGGCACGCGAAGAATACTTCACGACGACGACTAAAAAAGTCATCGACCCCGCTTATCAGGAAAGTCTGATTCGTAAATCCGCTGCGATCTTTCTTGGAATCGACACTTCAAAGATTTCGATGAAAAAACTCGAGAAGCTTGCCGAAGACCCCGCAACTGACGTTGTCGAAGATCCACTCGGCCGAACATATGCCATGGCGCAAATCGGATTCGGTGGCGGCAACTCGATCAATTATTATTACAAGTTCGGCAACCTCGAACTTCTGCCTGTCGCGCTCTACGATGGAGACTGCATCGAACAAGGTTCTGACGAATCATTTCCGTTCGAAGTTGATCGAGTCGATTTTGACGGTACGGCGCTGATGACCTGCACCGTTGCGGATCCAGAGTCTCCGGTCAGCGACTACACGATTCGAATCAACACCGAAGCCGGAAACTACACAGGCGACAAATCCTCTGTGACTGCGACACTCAACCCGGATTTCGAAAACCTGACGGCACTCGCAAAAGCACAGAGCTTGCGCCGAAAATTGAAGCCGACACACGTGAACTTCAATACGAAGAAGTTCGGCAAGAGCATGAACGTTTCTCTGCGTTTCAATAATCGCCAGGCCGGCGAGCGCGTGATCGAACTTCATCTCACGGCCCGCGACAAAGCCGAAGCCAGCGTCTGGGGCAAAGTCTATATGAACAAAGTCGGCGGCCATCATGCGGACGATTCGTACGAGTTCAATTATCCTGCGACATGTGCGTTCACTGGCACTCTCACTGGCAAAATCTTTAAACGATTCATGAAGTACTAGAATGAAATCCGCGTTGCGAATCCTGCTAACGACTTCGACGATTGGGCTGCTCTTGGCCGGTATTGCCGTCATGGGTCCGTCGTCGGATGCAGCAGATAGCAGCCTGAGCCAAGCAGAACTCACTCACTTTGTGTTCACATGCGAAACTCGCGAGCGCGATTTTTATGATTGGATTGAAGCGGTACTCTGGAAAAAGCCACGCCACTTCGGTCGCAATCTCGACGCAGCCATCGACGCCCTTGTCTCTGAGCCAAACTGGACCATTCGCATAGCGGATCAAACCTGCAAAACCGATACGATTCCGAAGAGCCGCCGCGAAGCTTTGTACTTCATGATCGACGACGCCCACACCGAAGGTGCCGGCAAAATTCTCTACGGGCGCTAAGAAGCTAAACGGTTCTCATTTCGAGACACGATCCTCGTCTCGCCGAATTCCTGTCGGAACCCGATAAGAATAGCGTGCAACGTCGGGTTTTCACTTTCTTTATATTCCTAGGTTTCATTGCAGTAAATGCGGCCGCCGCCATTGCGGCGACGTCCGTGCCGATTGAAGTTTCACAGGTCACTAAATGTGACATCGAATTCGCAAACCTCGGCGCGCAAGGCATTTTGACCGCAAAATCTGAACTCATCGCCCGCTATCTTCACCGGAGCTTCGCGACCATTCGCGAAAATCGAAGGTGGATTCGTCTCGCCAAGGAATCTGACGAGAAATCAGGTGTCGTGTTTGGCGACACAGAATTCTCAAACCTTCAAAAGGTCAACACGCTAACGAATGACAAGAATTTCGCAACGAGCGTTTCCAATAAACACAAAGAGCTGACCGTCGAGATGCTAAAAACCATTCGAGACAGGCACAAAGGTTTAGTCGACATCGTTATCTATTCGGATTTTAAATCGGTTCGTTATGCAATCGTTGGCAAGAAACCTCTGAAAGCGGTGCCTGCGCAAGCGCTTGAAGAAATAACTAAGAGCCTTGAAGCCGGCTTTTTGAACGTGAATGCGCTCTTCGAAACATACATTGTCGAAAACGGATTGGACGTTGCCGAGGCGGGAGCCCTGGGACAATGGTTTCGCGGTGGCCTTGGACACACAGCCGACCAGGCCAACTTTGCAGCCAGAACTTCGCGCGATATGGGGGGCGGCAATCCGCTACGGAACTTCAGCGATCCTGAAATTCACCGAAATCTTTCTTCCTATCATAAATGGGCGGAGCAAATGCGCACCGATGATCTTTTGCCCGATCCAGCAATGGGACCACTGGTAGATAAAGGGTTTATCCGCGATGACGTTCTCGATTTAATCAAAAAGACGCCCGATCTAAGCGCGGCGCAAGAACGGATTCGGTCCAAGTACGGCACTACGCTGAACGACGATCAAATTCAACGACTTCAGATCTACAACGAAATCATCGACAAATTCAGCCCCGGCATTTTTGTAGCTGAACGCAGAGTGGCGTCGCTTGAGGACGCACACCTCGGCGGCCTGTCGGCTGACTTCTCGGGCCTCAGCGCCAAAAACCGTGGCGCCACCGCACGAGCAATTGCAGAAGGAAAAAACTTAGAAGATGTTTTGGCGCTTGCCCGCAAGAATGAACAAGAGCTCACCAAGGTGTTCACAAAACTTAGTCGGGCATTTACCAAAACCGTCGGTCGCTACCTGTCGGCAACTGTTTCTTCGGGTGATGATTTTGTTGGGCATGCCGCTAAGGTTTGGACGCTCGAGAGCAAACAGAGGCTCACTAACGACGTCGCAAAGCTCGAATACTTTCGAATCATGAGACTTTCAGAATCGGAAAGTCCAACGCTTCCGCGCATTGCGTTCATTGGCCAGGGCGTGGCCATGAAAGATCGAAACCTGCTAGCGGCGCACGGCGAGGCGATTGAAAAAGAACTGCGCAAAGAACTCGAAGGAAAGATCTCGAACGGGAAATTAAACCAGCTCATCTTCGGAATCGATATGCACGGCAAAGCCGCAAGACAAGGCGACGTCAGCCTCTTCGTAGGAGAAGGGTCGCAAGGCTCACTGAGTCCGACCGAACGCGGGGTGATCGAAACAGCATTCAAAGCGGCCGTCCCTCGCTTCAACAGTCGGGCGGATTCTGACAACGCACTCTCAGACTATTTAGCGAAATGAAATTCCCGAAAAACAAAAAGGAGACCTCGCGGTCTCCTTTTCATTGTTCTCATCAGCAGTTTCTTGATTAGTCGATCAGAACCGAGCCTGCGAAGGGCCCGAAATGTTAAAATTAGTTCTTCTTAGAAGCCGGCATCGCTGCCGTCTTTTTATCGTCCGACGCTTTCTTCAAAGCTTCTTTCGACGCGGATGGCATCGCGGCTGGTGCAGGCGGTTTCGCCGTAGCTGCTGCCACCGGCGGAACTGCTGGCATAGCTGCAGGTTTTGCTGCCATTGCACTTGGTGCAACCGTTGCTTTACCAGCAGCAGTAGCGCCGACTGGCATCTCTTCGTCTTCACCATCATCAAGCTTCGCATTCAGATCTACATCTGGTGCGATAACGCCGATTTTGTGAAGCTCGAGAATTTTCTTACGAAGCTGTTCGAGCAATGGCTTGTTGTCTTTCAGGTATTGTTTCGCCTGATCGCGGCCTTGACCCATACGTTCACCGTTGTACGAATACCAAGCGCCCGACTTCTCGATGATGTTGTGTTGTGCGCCGAGATCGACGACATCACCTTCAAGCGAGAAACCTTCGCCGTACATCAGATCGAATTCTGCTTTTGCGAACGGCGGAGCCATTTTGTTTTTCACAACTTTGACGGCCGTGCGGTTACCGACAACCTCTTCACCGTTTTTGATCGCGCCGATGCGGCGGATATCGAGACGAACCGAAGAATAAAACTTCAACGCGTTTCCACCGGTCGTTGTTTCTGGGCTTCCGAACATCACACCGATCTTCATACGGATCTGGTTGATGAAGATAACCATCGTTTGGCTGCGAGCGATCGCCGACGTCAGTTTGCGAAGTGCCTGCGACATCAAACGCGCTTGCAGTCCCATGTGACTATCGCCCATGTCGCCTTCGATTTCCGCGCGAGGTACCAACGCCGCGACCGAGTCGATGACGAGTACGTCAATGGCGCCGGATCGAACGAGTGTTTCTGTAATTTCGAGAGCCTGCTCACCGGTGTCCGGTTGAGAAATCAAAAGATCTTCCGTGCGAACTCCGAGCTTTCGAGCATAACCGATGTCGAGCGCGTGCTCGGCGTCGATGAATGCCACGACTCCGCCCAATTTTTGCGCCTCGGCGATCACCGAAAGACACAACGTTGTTTTACCCGATGATTCTGGTCCATAAATCTCGACAATCCGGCCCTTTGGCAGTCCGCCAATTCCGAGCGCGATATCTAATGAGAGGGAACCGGTCGACACGACTTGAACGTCACGAACGAGTGGTTCACCCGCGCCCAAACGCATGATCGAACCCTTGCCGAATTGTTTTTCGATCGCACCAACGGCGAGTTCGAGAGCTTTGCCTTTTTCAGCGAGAGCTTTTACGTCTTGTGCGGCTTTTTTCTCGTCGAGTGCCGACATCTTCGCGCCAGTCGCCTTCGAATCAGCCTTCAAATCGTTTTTCGTCTCAGTCATTTGTGTTGCCATGTTTTATTCCTCTTGTTGCGTGCAGGCCCTTCCCCGCGCGCTCTTGTTGTGAGCCCATTCAGTACCCGTTTTTCGAAATGTACAACTTTTATTTACACTAAACTTACACTTCGGACGAAGTACGGAACCTTTGGTCGAGTCCCTCAATTCCTTGGTCTAGCGCGAGACTCAGCGCATCGACCACGAACTTTGCGGACTGATCTTGAATTGCCGCACGGTCTCCATCGAAGTGCTGAACAGTCGACCATTCAAGACCGGGACCCACTATAGAAAAGCAAACTGTGCCGACTGGTTTGGCGGGACTGCCGCCGCTCGGACCGGCGATTCCAGTGATGCTGGCTGCCCAATCCGAACGCAAAACTTTTTTAGCGCCACGCGCCATCTCGCGTGCGACCGCAGTCGAAACCGCGCCGAGCTGCCGAATTAAAGAGAGCGGTACACCCAAAACTTCGGTCTTCACTTCGTTGGTGTAACAGACCACGGCTCCGCAAAAAACATCAGACACACCGGGAAGCGCCGCCATCCGCGACGAGACAAGACCGCCCGTGCAACTCTCGGCAAACGCAACTCGATGTCCACGCGCACGCAACCCGGTCGCGAGCTTTTCGATGGAGCTCACAAGCCGCCTCCGAACGCACCGCCGCTGAGCCACGTCGTTTTACTAACCACGAATTGCAGAATTATGTTCGCAATGAGGCCCGCCGCAAGATCGTCGACGACGACTCCCAGACCGCCCTTCACTTTCTTATCGAGGACCGAAATCGGATACGGTTTTACGATATCAAAAAAGCGAAACAAGACAAACGACGCAACGACCGACATCCACGTCACCGGCAGCCAAGCGAAAGCCACGAGGTAGCCGACGACTTCGTCGATCACGATTGTTTTTGAATCGTGCGAGCCAAGTTTTCGTTCGTGAAGTTCAGAAATCCAAATCGAAAAAGCGATGAGAACCGTCGTCGCGGCCAGATAGAAATTCGGACCGACGGACGCCAGTAATAATGCGATCGGAATCGCGACGAGAGTTCCGAAAGTTCCCGGTGCCTTCGGAATCAATCCGACGAAGCCAGCAGTAGCGAAAAACTCGATCAAACGTGGATGCAGTTTCATGATGCCCGACGTTCGCCCGGCGATGCGATGAAGTCAAAACCAGGTTCGGCTAGTTTGGGTCGGGCTTTAAATCTCGGAACTGCCGACAAACCGATCCGCGCGCTAAGATAAACATGACGTTGGGAGTCTAAAGCTCATGGCCTTGTCGCTCAGAGAAATTCTTGAAATGGCTGTCACAAAAGAAGCCAGCGATATCCATTTGAAAGCGGGGCTTGTCCCCGTCATTCGCAAGCACGGAAAACTGCGTCCGCTAAGCCAAGGACTCGTTCAGCTCAGCGCACAAGATGTCGAACGTATGGCGAACGAAGTTTTAGATGAAGAACAACGAACTCATTTTCTGAAGTTCAAAGAAGTCGACTGCGGTTATGGAGTTTCGGGCCTCGGACGTTTTCGCGTAAATATTTTCCGCCAGCGCGGCTCTGTGCGAATGGTGATTCGAACTATTTCTCAGTTGGTTCCGTCGGTCGACAGCCTGAATCTGCCCCCGGTCGTGAAAAAAATCGCCGAGTTCGAGCGCGGCCTCGTTCTCGTCACCGGCATCACCGGTTCTGGAAAAAGTTCGACGTTGGCTTCGATCATCAACGAAATCAACAATACGAAAAACAAACATATCCTGACGATTGAAGATCCGATCGAGTATCTGATTCGCGACAAGAAGAGCATCATCTCGCAGCGTGAAATCGGACAAGATACGACGACATTCTCGCACGCACTTCGCGCGGGCCTTCGTCAAGATCCCGACGTCATTCTCATAGGAGAAATGCGCGATCGTGACACGATGGAAATCGCGCTGACCGCCGCCGAGACTGGCCACTTGGTACTCTCGACATTACACACATACGACGCTCAAGAATCGATCAGCCGAATTCTTTCAGTCTTCGATCATTTTCAACACGATCAAGTCCGAAGGCAGCTCGCGGGAGTTTTAAAAGCCGTCGTGTCTCAACGTCTGTGCCGACGAAAAGACAAAAGCGGTTTCGTTCCGGCTGTTGAGATTCTTTTGGTGAATCAGCGCGCACGCGAGTGCATCGAAGACGCAGAAAGAAATGCGTCGCTTCGACTCATCATGGAAGAAAGTCGCGATAGTTTCGGGATGCAAACGTTCGATCAAAGTCTGTTTGATCTTGTGAACCAAGGTCATATCGACTTTGCAGAAGCGATGCGCATGTCCACCAACCCTGATGACTTCCAGCTGCGATTCAGCGGTGTCTCAGCTGGCCAAGACCAGTGGTCGAAAAACGGAGAATCGACGCAAGGCGGAGACGGATCGCCGTTTGAACTTGAACTCGACGCCTCGTCGGATGACCGTAGTGCCAATGGAAACGACGACTAAGCCACGCCGTAACAAGCGCCCACCAAGAATGCCTTCGACGAGAACTGCTTACGATCGCATGGTCGACTTACTTTCTCGACGCGATCATTCGATACTCGAACTCAAGACCAAGCTGAAAAAAGCCGGTCATCTTCCCGAAGAAATCGAAAGCGCCCTCGAGACCGCACATCTGCACAAGTGGCTGCCGGATGAAACCGTTCTCGCGACACGCGAAGCCGGCCGTCTGGCTCGCGCCGGAAAATCACCTTCGCAAATTAATTCTTGGCTGAAGAAAAAGGGTCTCCCGACAAAAGGTATCATCATCGAAGAAGACGAAGATGAAAGTGCCTATAAGGCGGCCATGAAATCGTGGTCCCGACTCGTCAGGACTGCGGTCCGCGATGTCGAAAAGGCAGCGAAAAAAAAGGCGTCCGGCGCCAAAAGGAGCAGTTGGGGCTATTCGGCAGGGAGCGGAACCGTCGAAGGTTCGCTAAAAACTCGACTTATGAGGCTCCTCATCAGCCGAGGGTTCTCTAGTTCGACGGCGCAGAAGGTCTTTTCTCGCCTCTTGAGTGAAAATCCGCTTTAATAGCGGACTATGAAATCACGTGAAATTCGCCAGCTCTATTTCGACTATTTCGTAAAAAACGGCCACCAACAGGTTGCCTCGAGTTCTCTCGTTCCCGACAACGATCCGACGTTGCTTTTTACCAACGCCGGAATGAACCAATTCAAAAACATGTTCTTGGGTCTTGAGAAGCGATCTTACGCGCGTGCCGTGACTTCACAGAAATGCGTTCGCGCCGGCGGTAAACACAACGATCTCGAAAACGTTGGCTTTACGGCCCGTCACCACACGTTTTTCGAAATGCTTGGCAATTTTTCTTTCGGCGAATATTTTAAGAAAGATGCAATTCGTTTTGCGTGGGAACTTCTCACGAAAGAATTGCAGATCCCGAAGGATCGCCTTTACGTCACCGTTTTTGAAACGGACGACGAAGCGGCAGACATTTGGCACAAACAAGAGGGCGTTCCTCGCGACCGCATCTATCGTCTCGGCGAAAAAGATAACTTCTGGAGAATGGGCGACACCGGGCCGTGCGGACCTTGCTCGGAAATATTCTACGACCACGGACCAGAGGCCGATCTCGATCCCGCAAATCCATCGGTCATGGGTGGCGAGGGCGATCGCTTTGTCGAAATTTGGAATAACGTCTTCATGCAATACAATGAAAGTGCAACCGGACGCAGTGAACTTCCGAAACCTTCGGTCGATACCGGCGCCGGTCTCGAACGCTGGGCAGCCATGCTTCAGGGGCGACCGAATAACTATGACACCGATCTGTTCATGCCGATCATTTCTAAAGCGGCGCAGATTTCCAAAAAAGATTACGTCAGCGACTACAAAGTTTTAGCAAAACACAAAGACATCGCCGAGCAAGTGGCTGCGATGCGTGTTCTTGCCGATCATTCGCGCGCAACGGCGTTCCTCATCACTGATGGCGTTTTGCCTTCGAACGAAGGACGCGGCTATGTGCTTCGTCGAATCATGCGTCGAGCGATTCGTTATGGCCGAAAACTTTCGGGCGATTCAAGTCTGTTCGTTCAGACGATTCAAGTCGTAGTCGATGAGATGAGCGACATTTATCCGGAATTGAAACGCAGTCGCGATCACGTTCTAAAAACAGTGAAAGATGAAATCACGAGATTCCTGACAACACTCGATTCGGGCACCGAGATCTTAAACGACTCTTTAGCAAAACTCGGCAATCGCGGAGTGAAAACTCTCGATGGCGCAACCATTTTCAAGCTTTACGACACGTTCGGTTTTCCTATGGATCTGACGAAGTTGATGGCGACCGAAAAAGGATTCGCAATTGATGAAGCTGGTTTCGAAAAACATATGGATGAAGCGCGCGACAAAGCGCGTGGTGCCGGCGGATCGAAGTTCAAAGCTTCGGTCGATGCTGCGCACATCGTGAAGATCGCGCAGGAAGTGAAATCTAAGTCCGGCGCGACGCCATTTACTGGCTACACCTCGACAAGTGGAAACGGAAAAGTGCTGCTCCTTTCAAACGGCAAAGCTCAAGTGAAGTCGTTGAAAACCGGAGACGAAGGTTTCGCGATTCTCAGCACAACTTCATTCTATGGCGAAAGCGGCGGACAAGCTGGCGATCGCGGTGTGCTGACAACTGCGAAAGGCCTGAAGGCCGAAGTTTTTGAAACGACAAAACAAGACGACGTCGTTCTTCATCACATTCGTGTCGCTGCCGGTACGATTGAAGAAGGTGCCGACACCGTTCTCGCGGTTGAAGAAAGCGCCCGTCGCGCGACTGCGAACAACCACTCGGCGACTCACCTTCTGCATGCAGCACTGAGAAAAGTTCTGGGCTCGCACGTGACTCAAGCGGGAAGTCTCGTCGACTCGGAACGCCTGCGTTTCGATTTCACTCACGGCAAGGCTCTCACTCGCGAAGAACTTCGCCAAGTCGAAGACCTCGTGAATCTTGAAATCGGTGCTGCTCGTTCTGTCGAAATGAATGAAATGTCGCACAAAGATGCGATGGCTAAAGGTGCCATGGCGTTGTTCGGTGAAAAGTACGGCGACCGCGTTCGCGTGATTCGCATGGGCGATTTTTCGACCGAACTTTGCGGTGGAACTCACGTTGCGAACACATCGCTCATCCGACTCTTCAAGATTCTAAGCGAAGGCGGAGTTTCTGCAGGTGTCCGTCGTATTGAAGCAACGACCGGCGAAAAAGCTTTAAACTATTTGATGGATGCGACTTTTGAGAATCTGCAAGCACGCGAAGTTGCGGGTCTTCAGGGTACACCTGGTACCGTTGCACAATTCATCGAGTCCATGCGCGATAAAGTAAAAGAGCTCGAACGCGAAGTTAAGAAGATGAAGGGTTCTGCTATCGACGCCGACCAGATCTTGAGCGGCGCTCGTCCGTTCTCGGTCAAAGGACCAAAGGGCGATTCGAACGGAAAATTCATTGCGGCGTCGGTTGAAATTGACGATCGCGATGTACTCTCGCAACTCGGAGACAAACTGCGCGACAAACTCGGAAGCGGCGTCGTTGTCCTCGTCGGACGCGGGCCCGACGGCGCAGCGGGTGGCAAACATCCGATCATCGTCACGGTCTCGAAAGACCTGACGGCGAATTTGTCTGCCGGAAAGATTCTGGCTGAAGTCGCGAAAGAAATGGGCGGCAAAGGCGGCGGTCGTCCCGACTTTGCACAGGGCGCCGGCGAGACATTGTCGAAAACAAACGACGCTTTTGCCAAAGCCGCAGCCATGTTGTCTTAGTCGATAAGACTCAGATTGTAGTGCCACAGTTTGTGAGCTGCGAACTGGTTTAAAGTCGTGCGGAAAACCTGATTGCCGACAGGGCTCTCAGTCTTTGTGCGATGCTGATCACGCATGAAGACAAAAAGTAAACACAGCGCTGGTTTTTCTCTCGTAGAAGTCATGATTGCCGTCGGAATCTTGGGCGTCGTCTCGGTTGGAATGGCCTCGCTGTTCACCACTCAGCAGCAAGAATTTAAGGCGCTGGCGCAAAAAGCAGACACCATCGAGCTTCGAAATCGTGTGATGAACAATCTGATGCGACCCGCAGTCTGTGCGTGGCAGCTTGCAGGAAAAGTAATTGATCTCTCGACGACAACAACGACGGTGCCTAGTCCGACCGTTATCGATTTTGGCGTGGTCCCATTGTACGAAGGACTGGATGCAACTTCTGGCATCCTCGCGCAATCTGGAAACACAGTTATGTACACGCACGGTGGAATTGTCGTCGACAAAGTTCTGTTCAAGGACATTCTCTCGACAGGAATTCCGAACGAATACAACGGCATCATCGAGATTCAATTTCAATCGACGTCGATGATCCGGCCACTGCGCCCAATTCAGATCCAGCAAAAAATTACGACGAACAACGCGACGGCCACCGCAACCATCACGACTTGCGGAACCGTTCTCGCCGGCAACAGTTCTTGGGTTCCGATTCCACTTGTCGGTGCTACGCAAGCGGCTACATACATCAGCTATATATCTGGCGGCGGCCAACCCAGCGTCATTTGTCAAAACGCAGGTTTTCTTACGTTCGCAGGCGCCTGCCGATTCATAGATGCAGCGGCTCGAATGCACGAGGGCACGGTCGTGGCTAACACCGTTTCAGGTTACTGGACCCTGAGCTGCCATTACGGCGGCAACTCGTTTTATTTTTCAACCACAACCATGTCGGAAATTCTTTGTCTAAGATAACGACCTAGTGGGCAGCGGCTACTTTCGGAATTTTTCCGAACGATTCGATGCACGAAAATCCGCGCGCAACTCCAGCCTTCACAGTTTCGACACCCTTCTCGACGACGAAGCGCACTTTGTCGCCCGTCGAGAGATTTACATTCTTTCCGAACTCTTCTGCACGCGCCGTCGCAAGCATCGTCAGTCGGTCACGTGGGCTCCTAAAACTCGCCGTCATTAACTCGGGTGCGTTCTCTTTAATAACTCCGAGGTATTGGTTGTGCTGCACGACGGCTCGAGCGAAGTCGAAGTACTGAATCGACATCGGGTGCCCGATTTCTTCGAGCGCCGATAGCAACGAGTAGTAAGACGCCAGTGGCGATCGGTTGGTCGCCGGATATGATTTCGCCAATAGCTTTCGCAGCAGTGAACTTTTCGCCACCGGCAACTCGAGCTTTTCTAAAATAAGTTTGGCTGCCCAGTCGGTCGAGCCATAGCGGTCCATGATTCCCGAGATAGCAAAAAGGTCCACCACTCTGTCACGTTCGGCTCTCGTGATTTGAAGCACTTGTCCAAAATCGATTGGTCGAAACGTGAGTTTACCGGACGGATCCGCGTGAATTTTAAAGTTACCGGGATGTCGGTCGGGATCGAACGTAATCACGTCTTGATCATTGAAAAGATTGTCACCTTCGATTTGCATGATTCGAAGTGCCGCACGACCTTTCGCTTCGGGCATCAAGTCATGAATCGAAGTGCCGTCGGCGTATTCAGATTTGATCATAGTTGCATCGACCAACTTTTCTTTTGGAACTTCGAAATCACTCAGTTTCGAGTACACCTCGCGTGTCGCATCGGCCGAGTTTCGCACTTCATTGTCCAACTTCAACTCGCGATGGATCGCTTCGCGAGACGCACGAATGATTGACCTCAGAACCGAGTACTTTGATCCATGTTGCTTCTTCAAGATGTCTGCCATCCCGTTCAGTCGATCGAACTGTTGATCGACAGTGGCCGAAGCTTCCGCTCGAAGCACTTTCAAAACAAACGGATGTCCATCGTCGAGATCCAGCGCTTTCGCCGCATACTTGACCGACGCGGCTCCTAGCAAATCATCAAGTTTCCCAGGAATCGCTTCACCGTGCATGGCTTTCGAAATATCGGCGTACATTCGAGAACGCTTCGGTTTGTTCGCTTGATCCTGAAGTGTGCGAAGTGTCGCGTTGTCACTTTCAGGCAAAATATCCGCAGCGACGATGAACTGACCGATCTTCACGCCCGAAGCGCCCATCGCCTCGAGTACTTGTTTGAGGACGCGACCGTTCGACCCATCGCCGCCTTTCGACGCAAGCATATACGAGAGCACGAGAGTGCGTTGCGCTTTGTTGCCGGTTCCTCCGTCGAAGGAACCTAAATAAGCTTCTAGAACTTCGCGCGCAATGGCTCTCGATTTCTCTCCCTCTTTACTCGCGGTTTTTCCGCCGCCAACGAGGTAGTCGACGATTGTTTTTCCCCACCCGTCTTTGACTGTGCCCTTCGGCATCAAGCCCGTACTCGAGTCGAGAATGTTATCTAAGAAGACGGCTTTTTGATATTCCGGCAACAGACTATAAATTCGCTGAACGCGATCAGACCCGATGACGGGAAAGAGATCTTCAACAGTTTTGTTAGCGGGACGTTCGCCGCGGAGCCAGAGAATCATTTGCCACTTTTCCTCTTTCGACAATCTCTGCACCGCTTCACTCAACGATGACAGAGTCCGCGTAGTCACATCGGCCTGGCCAACTCCGGTTGGTCCACGATATCGATCGAGAAATCTTTCTTCAAACTGGCTCGTCTTCGCTTGATCGGCCACTTTTTCGATCATCGCATTGTATTCGGGACCGCGGCCCGAGAATTCAGCTTCAGAAAGGCGCGCAACTTCGCGAAGCGCCTTGGCCCGCTCGAGCTGAAGGTCACGGCTTGGCCGCAGTTCATTTGCCGTCTCAGCGAGAAGTTTCATTTCTTTCGTTCGATCCAGCCGCACCTTCAGCGTTTTCGCACGCAGCTGAGGCTCCCACAGCCGACCTTTTGTTAATCCGGATAGTCGAAACTTTTCGGCAGGATCCGCTGCGCTTTCAAAAAGTTTTCCGAACATTTGATCTGTCGTGTTCGTTACTCCGCGCCCAACAAATTTTTGCCACAACACCAGCTCGCCGGATCTATCCGTTGGCATAATTCCGAGCGATGACATCTTCTCGAGAATGCGTTTTTGAAGTTTCTCGGAATATTCTGGACGATACTCCCAGAGTTTTCCGTTCGCCTGCATTGTGGATTGTAGCGATTCGACGAGCACTCGGTCCAACTTGGTGTTGCCAGTGCCCATCGTATTCCAATAGTAGGGTCGGTTGAGCAGTAAATCGATGTCGTCTTTTGTTTGCAAAAGTCCCGGACGTTTTTCGATCCACTGATACAAATCCTTGAAAGGCCAGTCGGTCGGCTTAAGACCTTGGCGCTCAACAAATTCGGACTGGATGTACGCATCCAATTCTTTTACGCTTTTGAATTTTTCTAGAGATGCCCAAAGTTTTGGATATGGATTTATCGCATCTCGGGTTTTCTGAAACACGGCTCTTTCTTTATTCGAAACCGGAGCGGGAAATGCGATCGTTCGCTCGAGGCTCATAATTCTAATTTTCGCAGGTTCTCCGCGATTTTCCGCAAGTGAGCTGATTGTTGACGATTGAAGGCGTCTCATTTCCTCGGCAGTTAAAACTTCCCGAGCGCCCATGAGTTCCGTGTGCGTGCGCCTGAAGAGTTCCGCCGCGCGCTCACCTCGAGCGCCTGGTTCTGCCGCAGCCGCCACCCACTGTTCAACGTACGGTTCGGTCATCTGAAAAAGTTTTCTGATTTGCGGGCCATGAATGCCTTGCTCAGTAACCTTTAACGGTTTCATTCGCGGCAGCGCACCGTCCGCAGGCTTGTCTAATAGCGGAGTCCGCGCAATTCCACGCATCAATTCTTCCGCCTTCACCATGATCGAATCGAGCGATTCTGTCGTCGACTCGACGGCGGTACGCGCGATCGAACTGTCAGTGCGGCTCTGCGCGAGCAACGCACGCTCGATCGACGTCGAGAATCGCATGGTCGGAAATTGCTTTTTCGAGCTTGAAGCGAGTGACTCCATGGAATCGCGAAGCTCAGGGCCAAGTAGCATACTTTGCGGAATTTTTTCGATTTGCTTCACGATCGCAGTCATTTGTGCGTTTGGAATTCGAGGCATGAACTCTTCGACCAGTGTGTGCAAAAGTTTTTGCCGTGCCAGCGCCTCTTCACGCATTGGCTGAATAATTCTTGATTGAATGAGTTCCGCGGGAAAACCAGCGTCTTTTGCGATGTAAGCTAGGCTATCGACATGCTCAAAAGCCTTCAGAACCTTAGCGTTCATTTCCAGTGCGTTTGCCAACGAGCCGGTGCGATCGAATACACCTTTGCCTGCAAACTCTCGCTGAAGTGCGATGACGCGAGGGACTCGACCTTCTACTAATTTTAGCACTGGATAATGTTCCGCCAGTAGCGCTCGCACTTTGCCAATCAGCTTATCCTCTTTCGATTGTCGGTATTTTGAGTGTCCCCATTTTAGACCGGCCGTTGACGACGCAAAAAGTGCTACGATTTGCGCGGCTTTCTCTGCGGGCATTTCTTTTAGAATCTGAATCAATTTAACAGCGCCGTCGGGAGCTTGACTGAGAAGTTCCCAAGCGGATGCGGCAATTGGCCCGACCGTATTTAAGCTGGCGTGAAAAATAGCGGCAAGCTGTGACGACTCTGGCGACATGAACAGTGCGAAAATCGCATCGCCAGCTGCGGCCGCCGTCGCGTACATGATGGGTTTGTAAATGTACGAGCGACGAAAGTACGGATTACCCATCGCCTGATAAGTCATCATCTTCAGCTGCAGTGCTTTCATTCCGCCAGTGAACTCGGACTTTTTGCTTAAGACGTTCGAGAGATTTTCTGATTGCTGACGAAGTGTCACATACGACTTCATCGCGCTCATTCGAAGTTCCGAATCCGGATGCGAACGGACGAACGCCTTTAGATTCGCCATTCGCCTTTCCTCATTTGTATAATTCATCGTTCTGCCTTCGGCGTGCATCGCCGCAATCCGTTTCATGGCGTCGTAACCACCCCACGGGTTGTAACCAGCTTGGATCAATCGATGTACCGATCCGAGGTCAGCTCGCAATTCTTCGATATGTCCATTTCCCAGACTTGACGGCAATTTACTTAGAATTTCTTTTACACGGGCCGGATCTTTCGGAAGTTTGAACAGCGCGGAGTTCCCGTGTGTCAATTCATGACCCAAGATGAACGCGAGTTCATCTTCATTCCGTACGAGGCCAAGGAGTCCCGCGTTGATTTCGACTTCTGCGACTCCCGCAACAGTACGAATCGATGCATTGACGACAGGAGACGCATTGACGGTGACTTTGATTTTGGTTGGATCGCCCTCGATACCGAGACGAGTAAGTATCTCGATCACTTTCGCTTTGAGCTGCTTTCCGTGCCCTGCCATCAGCGCCCGCGCCGTTCGCGTTTGGATAACTTCGATTTCTAATTCAGGAGTAACCTCAGCGAGCGCTTTGAATTCAGCGGTTGGATTTACATCAGTCGAAGTAACTTCGACCGCAACGGGCGGAAGAAAGGATACTGCTTCTTCGGTCGCCGGTTTCACATTTGGTTCAACGGCCGGATCCGCAGCATGTGTGTTCGACGCGAACACGAGAGAGAAAATCAAAGTGAGATTCGTGAAGTATTTCATCATTTACAACTCTTCGTAGGGCGGCGAGTTTGAGTCACGGCGATGCATTCGATATCTCGCAAAAGCAAATCGATTGGAGACGGCTCGCCCGACCTCATCGGCGTTGCGTACGGGGGAGCAAAACTCCGTCCAGCTGTATTCCGAATGAGCGCTTCGCGAACGGCCTGTCCGGCCGCAGCAAGAGATCCTGACTTCGCTTCGACAGAACTCACCGCTCCAGTTTGTTTCATGTGATCGAGCATTTCGTTAAACACACTTTCGTTGTAACCATGCAAATACGGCGAGCGCGCATCGAACACGATCGACGGAGTGCCTGCCAATGTCGGTTCCGCCAAGTTGACTGCGCCGGCAACGACATTCAGATCTGAAGCGGCATACACGACATGCATTCGACCTTGGACATCGTTGATCGCGATAAGTCGTTTCAAAGGATCCCTTGGTGTGATTCCGAGCTCACTCAATTTCAAAACTTGAAATTTTTTGTCACCGAAGTTTTTTTGAAAGGCTGTGTAATCGATATTTTCGAAAATATCGGATTGGCTAATGATCAGCGCATCCACCGGCTCTTTCATTAAATTCGCAGCCAGCTCAGCGACTTGATCGGCGCTGTTATAAATCGAATTGTTCAGCGAGACGATTTTATGACTTTCAGTAAATCCGAGTGCGTCTCTAACCGATTTGCGATCTGCGGGTGGTGCGCCTGGATTTGCAAGTTTCAGTCGCGACATCTCGAGCACTGTATTACTTCGCTCAATTCCCGTTTCAGCCCGATCTTCGATGGTGAGTCGAACACGTTCGGTTCCCGGCGCAGCCGGCTTCATTGTCGGCGACGTCTCTAGAATTTTAGCTTCGGGAAAAACTTGCTTCAAAAGACGTACGACGAATGCCGCTTGAGTCGATTCTCCGAGTAGCTTCGGATCTAGAGTCGCCGCCTTCAATCTTTCAGCATCATGGTGAACGACGACGAACTCGAGATCCGCGCCGTTTCCAAAAGTATTTTTGAGCGAAGCGAATTGCGGTGAAGCACGCACGTGACTTAGAAACTGCGGTGACAACTCGTCGGCAATCGATGTTCTGAATCGGTAGATCGGAGCCTGACCCAACTTTCCAAAATCCGTTGGGCACGGACCGGTCAGCAAGAGCATTTCAGAAGGTGCAAAGTGAGATTTCAATCCCCGCGCACTCGCTGCGAAGAGTTCAACGGGCCGGAAAAAAGACGCGGTTAAAAACGCGCCGGTCCATACTGTTAAAATGAGAAATCGCGAGCAGAGTTTCACCCTTGCTTTTCGGTTGCAGACGCCACTCCGTTAACCAGGCCTAGGACCGGGTTCCCCTAGCTACCGCGATCGAATTCATCGGCAAAGACGGCGATGAACTATTCAGCCATCAGGCCGATCATTTCGAAGACCGCATCGAGCGCGGCAAGCGATGTAATGTCGGATACGTCGTAAGGCGGATTGACCTCGACCACGTCGGCACCGACCAGATTTTTAACGCGAAGTCCGCGAAAAATCTGCTGCACTTCGTAAGTCGAGAGACCGCCCGGCACTGGTGTGCCAGTTCCTGGAGCAAAGGCTGGGTCAAGGCAGTCGACATCGTACGAAATGTAAACGGGATCTTTTCCGTAGTCCGGCAGCGACTTCACAAAGGACTGTATTCCCTTGTCTCGAATTTCATCGATCGTCGCAATTCGAATGCCGTGTTTCTGCGGAAACTCCAAATCACTTGTGCCCGCAAGTGGTCCACGAATTCCGATTTGAATAGAACCTTTTGGATCGATCAGTCCTTCTTCAACCGCGTGGCGCGCGAACGAACCATGATGATACTCCTGGCCCCAAGCTGCGGGATAGGTGTCAAAATGCGCATCGAAGTGAATCAAGCGCACAGGTTTACCGACGGCTTTTCGAATTTCTCGCAAAATCGGCAGTGTGATCGAGTGATCTCCCCCAACCGAAATAAACCTTTTTTTCAAAGCGAGACCTTGGCGAAAAAACTTTTCGATCTTTTCGTAGGTTGCATCAAGATTCACAGGAACTGTCGGAACGTCGCCGACGTCCGCAACTTTTATTTTTTCGATAAACGAAGCCATGCGTCCCATATGAAATACGCGGCCGAGCGATGAAACGTCGCGAACCCGTGCTGGAGCAAAACGTTGCCCCGGGCGATAGCTCGCGCCGCCGTCGAAGGGAACTCCGACAATGCCGACATCGTAATCGTCGTTGATCGCAACATACGGCAATCTAAAAAAAGTTTTAATTCCTGAATAGCGTGGGAATTCGCGGCCGTTGATCGGCACATATTTGTGCGACGCTTTGTCAGCAGTGGCCGGCTTCGCAGCCTTTGATTTGGGAGCAAGCTTCGAATCTTTTTTCTTCGCCATGCTCAGAACGCTATCAAAGCCGTTCCATCCTGTCGAATTCTTCGAGGCCCAGGCGCAAATGAAGTGCGAGCTTCGAACGAACCGGCGCCTCGGCCAATATTTTAGCGAAGGAGTTTCGGTTTTCATGCGTTATAAACGGTAAAATCTCTGCCGCGACTGCGTTACGAACGTCCCAGCCACCCGTCTTCAACACGTCCCTTAACGTTTTGTCGACGAGTTCTGGATTCGCGGACCTCGATTGGGCCATCAGTCTTATCGCTTGCGTCGTGAGCGGACCGCTGACGGTGGTTCGAAGTGCGCGCGAGGCTATTTCAACGGTCACACTCGCATCTCGGCTCGGCAGTAGTGCCGCGAGTCCAAGCGCTTGTTCGCGCACGTTGTCGTCTGGATGTTTTATGTAAGCGGTCGACAGGCTTAACAGCGGTATTTGTGTATCTCCGCGGTTCTGCATGTCATCCATCGCGAGTGCTTTGAGGAAGGCCAACTCACTAACCGTCTCTTCTGCAAGTAATTGATGATATCCGGCAGGATCGCTTTTCGCCATGAGACTGCCGACGGGACAATCGCTCGATTCAACTTTTTCGCATTTTCGAAGGCTCTTTAAACGGTCAATCGCTGCGACGTCAGCGGCCTTCGCGGGCACCTGATCTTTTCCGAGTGTGGCTTGTTCGGTCGCCTTCGCGATTCCGACCCGAGCCGTTGCACGAAGTGCGACCGCATCGGAATCGACATTCGCAGGAACTGTCGGAGCATCCTCGGCCGGCTCATTGCCTAACGACTCACTCGATTGTTCTAGTGCCGGAGACGAGCCCGAACGGAAGTGAACCAGAGCTGCGCCAGCCAAGAGGCTGACGAGGCAGACTGAGCCGACTTCCATCGCGAGTCGTTTTAAAGATTTCACTGACGTACCGTCACCCATTGATCGATGGTCGAAGAAGGAAACGTTCTGCCCGCGTAAATGTAACCGCGTTGTGTAGGTGTTTTCACCTTCAACCAAATTTCGTTTGCGGCCGCGATGATTTGAACGTCCTCAACTTCAACAACAGTACCCTTCTCGAGTACCTCGAGCGTTTCGGTCTTCACACCATCCGCCTCGCGAGTGAGAAGCAACTTCGAACCGTCGGTTTTTGAAATCTGAACCTGACCGCCGATAGCTGGCAGAAATTGCGTTACGCCCTTTGGAACGGCGTTAAACGACAGCTTCGTTACAGTCGCGATTTTATCCGCCGTTTCACGTGTACCACCTGAAATCCAACCTTCGAGTTTGTTCGGCAGTCGAATTCGATACTGGCGTGCACGTGCCTCATCCAATTCAACTTCAATGTCGAGAACCTGAAAGGCCTGCTGTTTTTTAGTGAAACCAATCGTGCGTCCGCCGGTCTCGGCTTTGATCGCGACAGCAACGTTCGTCGTTACGACATCGCCAATCGATGCGACCTCGGGAAATGCGTTCTGACAAAGCTCGAGTCTGTTTTCAACCATGGTCCGAGGCATACCCATGACTTGTCGATCGGTCGATTTAATCTTCAAAGGAGTCGCCATCGCTACTTCATCAGACAAACCGGCCAAGCATGTGAACACGCGGACATCGCGCGCGCACTGAAGCGATTTTCCGTCAGCAGTTACGCAGGTCGTACCGTTCTCCATTACAAGAGGACGACTCGCGATGTATTCGTTCAAACGTTCTTTTGCGACCGCGCAAAAGTCGTCGCCCGAACGAACGCAATCGAGATCGACCTTCAATTTATGATTCTCGTCGCGAACGAACTCGCTCCAATCGCGACTTTTCAATTTCTTGAAATAGTTTTTGTCGTTCTTCGCCCAAGCGTGACCTGGATTCGTCCATCGGCAAATAGCCCCCGGTCCGCCGTTGTAGGCAGCGTATGCAGCGCGCGTGACGTTCTCGAGGGTTTGCTCACGCTTCTGATTCTTCACACGCATGATGCATCTCGCCTTCAGCGCCGATTCCCACTCACTAAAATAGTGTTCGATGCCGAAGCCGACGTTTCCGACGATGTCGAACGAACGGTCTTGCTCGCGAGACGCATGGTATCGCTGATTGATCTGCATCATTCCATGACTGATGTTTCGGTCGCCTGTGGACAGCTTGTATCCGCCCTTCGCGCCGATTCGGTAGTGCGACCAAAATGTTTCTTGGTGAGCAACGGTATGGATCGCGTTTACAAATGCGGCCACTTCGTCGTCTTGTACGTCGGGACGTCGATCGCGAATGTATTTCGTCGCAAGGTCGCGCAGCAAAGCGTTGACGTTAGTGACATATTCTTTGCGTTGATCGCCATCGGTCGCCGCCGTTCGATCGTAAACGAATTCTGAAAATATATACTTGATGCGCGAGACGCTTCCGTAACGTTTTGCATCGCAGCCGTCCGATCCCTCGCCGAACTCCCAAACACCAGGGTCTTTACCTTGGCAGTCGCGGATATATGGAACACCCGACAGAGCTTGCTCGGATGCTATCACTGCGATCGCGCCGAGCGTCGCCAGTAGTAAAGTCAGTAACCCCATCTTTTTGGACATTCACATTCCCCTCGTGAAAGATAAAACAGATCTCTCCAGGACTATCCTGGTTGCAAAATGGGTACGGCCTCCCGCGACCCGAAATCATTGTAGATGTTGGAACTCTCGCACAGAATCTGCCTCGTCTTTCAATCACTTAGCCCTTTTATAAAAGGGACACTGTTTTGAAATCTCGATCCGTGAAGGCAAGTTCTTCCGAAAACGTGACAAGAATTGTCAGCGGCAATAGGGTCGAGAACAATGGCAAGAGTGTCCACACTAGTAAAAACCGAGAACTTTTTTCCTCGTGATGAAAAATCCACGCGCGATTTTGATGAACTCATATCGCAGCTGATTCCCTGGTATCTCGAAGCGAAGCGGCCACTTCCATGGAGAATGAATCGCGATCCCTATCGCATTTGGATTTCCGAAGTGATGCTGCAGCAAACGACGGTGACAGCTGTCATCCCGTATTACGAACGCTTCATGAAGCGATTTCCGAATCTAAATTCATTAGCAAAAACCGAGTTGGGTGTCGTCCTCGAGTATTGGGCGGGCCTTGGATATTATTCGCGTGCCCGTTCGCTTCATAAATCGGCGCAGACATTATCTGAATTCGGAAAATTTCCTCAGACATTCACCGAGCTGCTCGAACTTCCTGGTTTTGGGCCTTACACCGCGCGCGCCGTTTCGAGTCTCGCTTTCGGAGAAAAAGTTGGCGTCGTCGATGGCAACGTGATCCGCGTATTGTCGCGAGTGTTCGATCTCGATCTTGAATGGTGGAAACCTGTCGATCGAGATGTCGTTCAAATTCAAGCCGACCTTTTAGTGAACGGAAAGAATGGTAAGCGCTCGGTAGACGCGAGTGATACGAATCAAGCGTTGATGGAGCTCGGTGCGACGATTTGTACTCCGCAGTCCCCGACCTGCATGCTGTGCCCATGGAGTCGAATGTGCCTCGCTCGAAAAAACGACACGATCCCGCTTCGACCAAAATCAAAACCGAGACGCGAGACTGAACTATGGGCATGGAATCCGACACTTCATCTTCGCGCTCGCGATAAAAGTTTTTTGCTCGTAAAAAACGACTACGCCCCGTTTTTGAAGGGCCATCTCGTTCCGCCAGGAACGGCCGTGCGTCTCAAGAAAAAACCAAAGGACTTCGACTACCGAGGCTCAGTCACTCATCACGAGATTTATGTGACAGTTTCCCATGGAACCGGCGCAGCGACGCCAAAGAAGCCCAAACCTGACGAATGCCACTGGATTGCCGCTGAGGAAATAAAGTCGAAAGTTCCGTCTTCGTTGATTCGCAAAGCACTCGACGCACTAAAAAAGTCCTGACACACTGACTTGCATGAGTCGCAAATCGGTTTTCTGCATATTTTCATTTTCTGCCCTCGCATTTTTCTGTGTGGTCGGTATCTCGGGTTGCGGATCAAAAGAACGAGTGACGCTTCCAGCGGCTCCAATCGGACCCGGCGATTCGAAAGTAGACCTTGGAAATTCCGAGACCGCGCCCGGTGCACAAACGTTCAGAGAACGCGAGATCTCGGGCAAAGCATTTTCGATCGATGGAGCCGCCGTTCAAGCGCGCGCCATCATTACGAACGGCGAAAGTCGACGGCCGATATTTCTTGATGCGACGTCGATCGCTTACGCCACGAGACGAGCGAGCGTTGAACGCTGGCAAGTTTTCGCGGCCGATCTTACGAAAAAGGTCGAACGCCGAGTTTCATTCGATGCCGGCGATGCTGAACCTGTGGCAATTCTTGGTCAGCGTCTCGTCATCGCTTCTTCGAGTGACGAACGTAAATCTGGTGAAAGAACGCTTGGGCGCTATCAAGAAATCTTTATTCCGAAAGATCCCGACCAGGCGAAGCCGTTAAGTGCAGACAGCTCGATGCAACAACTCATGCTCGAACATCCGGCGTTGGGTCGCAAAGGAACCGAGTGGAATCGCATTTCCCACGTTCCGGCACAACAGTGGATCTTCAGCGTCGATCGAGATTTGAAACAGGCACTCGTTTTGGCAAACGCTGACGAAGCGTCGCAAGTTTTCAAAGTGACGATCATCGGTCGTCCTGGAGATCCGTTGACCCGACAGTGGTCACCGATTCAAGTCGCGATGCCAGCCGGGATCACTGGTCGAATCACTGATGGACGGATTTTTCCAGACGGACAACGCGCCGTCTGGAGCAATGGCTCGGTTCTATGGACCACGACTCTCAAAGGCACAGAGCCTGTGCGAATCGGTGACGATTCAATTCCGGCTGCAACATCGGTCACGCTCGATCCGAGCGGTCAGTGGATCGTCTTTTCGAGCCCAAGCAAATCAAAAGGTTTAGGCCTGATGGCCGTTCATCATACTGGACGTTGTTTGAAAACTCTGACCGAGCTTCCAGGAGACGAAACGGAACCTTCGTTTTCTCCAGACGGTCAGCTTATTTTGTTCATCCATAAGCAGGGCGATAGTAGTGCTGTGGCCCAGATTTCTTTCGGTACACCCGCTTCAATCGCTGCTGGCTGTCCATAGGCCTTGCGGAATCTAAAAATTGAGATAGCTTTAGAAATGGTGCGCATGGAGGCGAACGTCATGACTTCATTTCGATTTAAGCTTTTTCAGATCGCGGCCTCTTCAGCCGTCGTGATTTCATGTTTTTTCAGTACCTCACTTTCGCCGTCGACGGCGTCAGCCTCTCCGCATCCCGCGACAGCAAGTTCGCGATTGATTGCTCCCCGACTCGGTTTTTATCGCTCGCCAGATGGATTCCGACTTCATTCCGGCGATTCTGGGTGGCTGCAGGCTGCGCCCCCACGTGGAAACCAAACTATTTTGACCGTGTATCGCAGTCCTCGAAACGAATCGAAAGCTTCGCTGACGGTTCGAGTCGACCAACTCGCGCGCGGAACAAGTGCCGATCGTTACATCGGTCGTTGGGTAAAAGAATATCCGCGTTTTGGTTTCGATGTTCTCGGTTCACAACCGTTCTCGCAAAGCGGAGTTCGCGGACACGTCATCGATCTGATGAATCGCGATTCGAAAATGCAACTGCGCCAAGTTGTGTTCGTCAGCGAACAACGAAAACGTGCCGCGATTCTCACTTGCCGTGATGACGCGACAGATTTCGCCAGCACGCTCCGCGCTTGTAATTCGATCGTCAAAACATTCGAGTGGTAAATGACAGCTCCAATACGCAAAATCAGAATTGTTGATCGCAGTGTTCAGTATCGCCTCATCGGTGTTGTCGCCGTTTCCGGCGCCTTGATCTGCCTGATGGCGGTGTTTGGTGTTCGAATGATTTCGAGCGAAATCATGAACGTGTTGATCGACAACGACGTTAATCAAACGGTGGTGATCGAACTTTTGAGTAAGTTGAATAAGATCTCGCTCTATCTCGTTGTCTTTATATCGGCGACTCTCGCATGCGCATGGACGGCGGCGACCTACCTCTCGAACCGAGTGGTCGGACCGATCTTCAATATCGTTCGCGCCTTGGACGAATACCTCGACGGAAATAAAGCGCGACGAATTGTCACCCGCAAACACGACTTCTTCGATCCGCTCGTCGACAAAATCAACGCGGTTCTCGAAGAGAAAAGCCCGCTTGGCGAGAAGTCGCCCGGCGGCTAAGCGACTGTTGAGAGTCCATAAGCAAGAATCACTTTCGTTGACGAAAGTGTTTTGGTTTTTCACTTTCGTTGACGATAGTGGTCCCGCTCTTCACTTTCGTTAACGAAAATGGACCCTTCCGCCTCTCGGACTACGCTTAAAAAAAAGGAGCGTCTTACAACGCTCCTCAATTCTCAAATCGTTTTAAACGCGATCACTTTCGTTGACGAAAGTGATTCAAGCCCGGCCTGCTCGGCGTACCGAGCAGAAGCTTTGCTATTTTCCGCCGAACAAGTTTTTGAAGAAACCAGAAACTTTTTGGCCGATCGACTTTTGTGAGCCGACTGGAATTGGACGGCTTCCGCCTTTTTGCGGTTTGCCACCTTTGCGATGCTTATCACCACCGCGTCCGCCCGCTACATGTTTCCCGTTGCCGTTTGCATGCTTCGCGTTTTTATCGGGACGTCCGCCGCCTTTTTCAGGACGACCGCCAGCCGCGCGCTGTGGAATTGGAGCATTCGGATCACGTGGAGTGATTGGACTTGGACCACGTGCTCCCGATGGAGTTGGTGTTGGGCGTGGACGTTGTTCGCCACCAGCATCCGCTGACATTGCGCCTTCGCGTCCGCCGCCACGTGGACCGCGTCCACCGTCACGACCACCTTCTGCTCGACCGCCGTCACGTCCGCCGCGTCCAACGCCGCCAGAACCACTACCAGATCCGCGTCCGCCGCCGTCACGTCCACCGCGACCAGCACCTGGTCCACCGCGTCCGCCGCCATCGCGACCTCCGCCGCTAGAAGAACGACCTTCAAATTCGCGCGAGAAATCTTTTTGCGAACGATCTGACTGCATCTGTTTGTAGTCTTTTGGAATCTTGTCTTCTTCGAGGAAATCCACGTTTACCTTGTGTTTCAAATAGCCTTCAACTCGGCTAAGCGCATCGACATCGCGATCGCTGACGAGTGAGAACGCGAGGCCTTTTGCTCCCGCGCGGCCCGTACGACCGATTCGGTGTACGTAGTTTTCTGGGTCATCTGGCAATTCGTAATTCACGACCATGTCGACACCCTTGATGTCGAGACCGCGAGCCGCAACATCCGTCGCGACGAGAATGTTCTTATCGCTGTCGCCTTTGAACTGCTCCATCACGCGCGTGCGCTGCGATTGAGTCAAAAGCGAAGAGATTGCGACCGCGGGAAAACCGTTGTCGTTCAAGAACTGAGACACGCGAGGAACGTTCATCTTGTAGTTCGAGAAGATGATCGCCTGGCGAGGAGAGTGCAATTTCAGCAAAGCTAAAAGATGTGCGCCTTTTTCGTCTTGGCCCACATGCATGATCTTGTCGTCGACGTTTTCAGCTTTTGGCTGATCGCGCGAAACGTTGAATTCAACTGGGTTCGCACCGAATTGATAAGCCGTGTTCATCACATCAAGGTTCAACGTTGCCGAGAACACCATGAACTGACGCTCTTTCGGAACGCGAGTCAGGATGTACTTCATGTCATCTTTGAAACCCATGTCGAACATGCGATCCGCTTCGTCGAAGACGATTGCGCGGACTTGTTTCAAGTCGACGAGATTGTCTTTGTAGAGATCGAGCAAACGTCCCGGAGTTGCGATTACAAATTCGACGCCACCGCGAAGTGCCTCTTTTTGTTTCTCGTAGGCGACGCCACCGTAAATCGAAACGGCGCGAAGACCGGCACTGGCGCCAAACTTAACGGCATTTTCGTAAACCTGTTCGCAAAGCTCTCGCGTTGGTACGAGTACCAAGCAGAAGTTCATCGGAACCCATTCATGAAATCCGCGGTTCAAAAGTGGATCCGTCGAATGCGTGACCTCGGAGTCGACGACAGTTGCGACTTCACCTTCAGCCGAAGCTGCCATTCCCGCATCATACTGACGATCGAGAATTTGTTGTTCGGTGAGTTTAGGAGCAATCGTGACTCCGGCTTTCTTCGCATCTTGCGCGCGAAGAATTCTTTCCATCAGTGGCAATAAGAAGGCTCCGGTTTTTCCGGTTCCTGTTTGAGCGAGGCCCGCAACGTCTTTGCCGTCGAGAATTGCGGGGATAGTATGTTCTTGGACTGGTGTGCACTCGTCGAAACCAATTGATTCTAAGGTGCTCTGAAGAAGGGGATGTAACTCGAATTCTGTAAACTTCACTGCGGACTCCGCTAAGGATAAAAACGCGTCGATATGATCACGAGGAGAATTAATCTTCGGGTGCTACACGCTCATTTGCGGTCGCCGAACCCTATACTGAGAATCTTGACGCTATATGTTAAACACTTGATTAAACTCCGAACAAACTTATCTTTGCGAGGGCCCTTGAGTCAAAAGCCGAGTTGGGGCTCAAGCACTATTGCTATGCGTCAGACGAAATCGCCAGCCGCGTTTCCGGCTAAAAAATCGGCGACAGCCTGATTGAACGCTTCGGGTTGTTCGCTGTGCACCCAGTGCCCTGCTCCCTTGATTTCAATGCCTTCGAAAGATGGGTTTTCTTTGAGCATCCGTTCGAAAACTGCGGGCGGCAAATCGCGCGAGTATTCGCCTCGAATCAACAAGGTGGGAGCTTTGACGGCTCGAATTGTGTCCCAGCGCTCAACTGTGTGACCAGCGACGACAGCCGCGCGAACTCCATCTGCATGAAATCGCCAGATCGCGCGTTTCTGTAACCCACCCTGCTCTTCCTCGGTGATATTGGCGTAAAGCCAAGCGCCGAGTGCTTGGGCATTACCCAAATCTTTGAATGAAATCGGGAACTGCTCGTCGAACCAACGCTTCGCTTCGCGTTTATCTGGAAAAGGCACCGGGACTTCACTCAAGATGCGGGTCACAGTGGAGGAATTTAGCGGACTCATGTTCGGGCCGATGTCTTCGATGACTAAACTTCGAACACGTTCGGGATGCGCTGCTGCGAACGTATATGCAACGCGCCCACCCATCGAATGCCCTACGAGATGCACTTTGTTCCACCCAAGGTCGTCCAAAATTTTGCGCAAATCTTCAGCAAGGCTTTCTGGCGTATAGGCGGCAGGCGTTTGCGCGAGATCCGCGTGTACCGAACGACCGTGCCCGCGGCTATCAAAGGCCAACACTTGAAAACGGTCTTCGAACGCCTTCGCGACTCTTCGCCAGTTGAGGGCGTATCCCATGACACCATGTAAAAGCACGAGCTTCGGAGTCGGCCGACCGTCGGGAGTTAGGTTCGGGCCCGTGATTTGAGTGAAAAACTGGTCAACGAAACGTGCCATGCGTGGCTATACTGCCGACTGAATGCCAAAGACGCAATCTGACACGCAACTCTCAACTGGAACGGTACCGAAGATTATTCGGAAACCGAATCTGCATGCCGACTGGATCGATCCGCATGCGATCGGCATCGTCAAAGCGCTGCAAAAGGCCGGGCACACGAGTTACCTCGTCGGCGGTTGCGTGCGTGATCTGCTGTTGGGAATCTTCCCAAAAGATTACGACATCGCGACGGCGGCTCACCCACCGCAAGTAAAACGATTGATCCACATGGCGTTCATCATCGGAAAACGTTTCCGACTTGTTTTGGTGAAACGTGGTGAACATCAATACGAGGTCGCGACTTTCCGAAAAGAATTCGACCCCTCGCACTTTCCAATCGAGGAATACCCCGATGGACCACCGTCCGTAGACAATATCTTCGGAACTCCCGAAGAGGACGCGCGCCGCCGCGACTTCACGATCAACGCGTTGTTTTACGATCCAATCTCTGGAGAACTCATCGATTACGTCAACGGACGTGCCGATATCGAGGCGCGAGTTTTGAGAATGATCGGCGATCCAGATGTACGTTTGGCGGAAGATCCAATTCGCACACTTCGCGCACTTCGATTTTCACACAAACTCGGTTTCGTTATCGAGCCGTCACTACGCGAATCGATGGGTCGACACGCGAGCCTTTTACAAAAAGCGGTTTTGCCTCGTCGACGCGAAGAGCTTTTGAAGTTGCTTCGACTCGATAACCCGATGGCCGTTCTTATCGAGTGTTATGATCTCGGAGTTTTGCGCGAAATCTTTCCGACTCTCGAGCGCATGTTCGAAAACCCGGAACGCCAATTTACTTTCTTAACGCTGCTCGAAAACTTGCAATCCTCAGTCACAGATACGAATGACACGGGTCAGGTTTTTGGCTGGTTGCTTGCGACCATCCTCGAAACGCTCAACGAAGAAAACGCATATCTTGAAGAAGACGAGTTAAACGCGCTACTGCGCGACGAGCTTGGAATGTACAAGTTCGAGCAATCTTTGGTTTTAGATGCTCTCAAATTGCGCCGCACTTTCGAGAAAACTGAAGAGCATCGCCGCAAAGGTGAACGCCGCCAAACGAGCGTCGTAAAGCGGGAAGGTTTTACGTTAGCCCTGCGCCTCGCTGTTGCCGATCACCGAGTCTCGGCTTCCGATCTGCAGTTCTGGACAGAAGTCTATGATCGTATTCGGCCTGAAATTGAAGAGGCACGCCGCGAGCGTACCGCACGACGATCCGAACGTCCGCCTCGACGGCGAAGAGAACGTAACGGTGAACGCGGCCGCCCACCTCGCAACGACGAGGCGAACGGATCTGAATCTAATGAAGATGCCGACGCTGACGACCTGGGTGACGGACTACAGGCAGAACGCCCGTTGGCGCGCAATACAGTGAAAGAGACTTCGTCTATAAACGCTTCTGAGACTTCGTCTATAAACGCTTCTGAGACTTCGTCTCAAGACGAGACTTAGCCTTCAGTCTAAGAGGGTTTGTACCGAAA
>JAYSYF010000093.1:0-1887 GCA_043716655.1 Bdellovibrionales bacterium
CTGCAAGTCTCTTCGCAAAAGTAAAAGTGGTTGGAGTTGTCGGCGACGATTACGCTCCGAACGATCTTTCACTTCTCACCTCGCGTGGTGTAGACGTCACGGGCCTTCAGAAAAAAGCTGGTAAGACGTTTCATTGGGCAGGTGCCTACGACGGAAACATGAACGAGGCGCAGACGCTTGTGACCGACCTCAACGTGTTCGGCGATTTCAATCCAGAACTTCCTGCATCGTACGTCGATTCGCAGTACGTTTTCTTGGCGAACATCGATCCCGTTTTGCAATTGCGTGTTCTCGAGCAAGTGAAAAAACCAAAGTTCGTCGGCGCGGATACTATGAACTTCTGGATCTCGTCGAAAAAGGAAACGCTTCTAAAAGTGCTCACGAAAATCGATGCGCTTCTGATCAACGAAGGTGAAGCAAAAATGCTCACCGGCAAAACCAACGCTGTCGCTGCGAGTGACGAGTTGATTAAGATGGGACCAAAAGCTGTCGTTGTAAAACGCGGCGAGTATGGATTCGTACTGCGCACGAAAGAAGGCCACTTCATTCTGCCAGCGTTCCCAATTGCAAACGTTGTCGATCCAACGGGCGCAGGCGATACATTCGCCGGCGGTTTCTTCGGAACATTGGCAAAGTCTGAAAAGGGTCTCGATCTCGCATCGCTAAAAGAAGCGTGCGTGAACGGTTGCTTGCTCGCGAGCTTCACTGTCGAAGCTTTCGGAATCGGCCGCTTGAAAGAGCTGACGATGGAAAAAATCCGAGCCCGCGGCGAAGAGTTCAATAAAATTACGCGGCTTTAGGCTTATGCAGAGCGACACCGGCGCCGGTGTTGCTAGGCGTTGAGTCGGTGCCAATTGATTTTTTCCAACATCCGGATTCACATTGGACGTCAGCCAACACTGGAGCCATTGTGAAATTTATTTTTTCGATAGTTTTGTTCCTACCTGCATCCGTTTACGCAGCGGACGTTTCGGGCAAATGGAACGTCGATTCTGTGCGGTGCCTTCAAGGGGCAGTGGGACATTGTTCGAAGGCCTATTCAGAAATTTCAACCCTGTCTTCACAAGCTCCGCTTCAGTTATGCATCGAATCTGTTTCCGAAGACGGATCGACCAAGGGCTCAAATTGCTTAGCCGCGTACGATAATTCCATTCCTAGTTACAATCCTGCTAAGGAATTCGTCGATAAAAGAGAGGTCGCAGCTAGCGATGATGGCTCACAGTTTTGGTCTGTTTTAACAAAGCAGTCGATGGGAGAAAGAGTTGTCTACTCTTACTCACTTCATCGACAGGGCGACCATATGGCTATTTATGATTATATCTTCCGTTACCAGTTCGATAAAAAAGCCAAAGTTTGGAAGCAAACCTCCAAATGGCGTAAAGAATATTTTTTGATTCTTCGGTAAGCGAATATTGCGCCCTGAGCGATCTGCAGGTCCAGGTTACGATAGGTTTTCGTGCCCGCACCTTTAGAAATTTGCACCTTTGCCGAAACGTAATCGTGGCTGACGGGTAATCCCAGCGGTGGTATGTGTATTGTTCTCTTACCAGCTCGCTCATGCAGAGAAACTGAAGTCGTTGCCACAATTTGATTCCGGTAATGGCAGTTTCTTCCGTCCAAAGCACCTCCACCAGTAAAACCCGCGCAGCCGAAACTGGGTTGGCGCGACGTCACAGTCAAAGATGGATCAGATCAAACAATAATGCTCGGACATAATCCGAAAGACTGTCCTGCTGATTTCGGCAAGCTCAGTAAAAAGCGCAAGAAGTGATCGGAGCTGATTTCAGCCCGACATGAAGATCCTTTCATCGCGTCAGCGTAGTTCTGATTGCGATTCTGAGCGACCTTGTTTCAGCAACACTGTCATGCGCTGTTCTTCCAATCCGG
>JAYSYF010000094.1:0-5925 GCA_043716655.1 Bdellovibrionales bacterium
AGCGCTTTTCGTTCGCAGCTTTAGTTGTTGTCGGTAACCAAACGGGTGATGTCGGTTTCGGAACTGGCAAAGCTGGTGAAGTTCCCGAGGCCATCGGCAAAGCGAGCCGCGGAGCTAAAAAGAGCTTCCGTAAAGTTCCTTTGATAGACGGTCGAACGATCGCTCATGAAGTTGTTGGTACGTTCGGTGCGGCGAAAGTCGTCATGCGTCCGGCAGCTCCAGGTACTGGCGTTATCGCCGGTGGTGCGGTTCGTGCGGTTTTGGAATCAGTAGGCGTGAAAGACATCCTGACTAAATGTGTTGGGACTCGAAATGCGAACAACGCGGTTCGAGCAACTCTCAATGGTCTTGCGCAGCTTCGTCTCGAAGCTGTGTCGGCGGAGTAGGTTTGAGAAATGGCTAAGAAATTTAAAGTAACATTGAAGCGCAGCCTGATTGGTTGCACTGAAACGCAGCGGAACACAGTTCGTTGCCTGGGACTTCGTCATCGCCACCAAACGGTGGTTGTGGCTGATAATCCAGCAATGCGTGGTCAGATCATGAAGGTCCAACACATGGTGGACGTTCAGGTCGAAAAGTAAAACGTTTGCCGACTGACGGTCGGCATTGGGAGAAGCGATGAGCGTTCTAGAATCACTAATGCCCCGAAGGGGCTCAACAGGCGTTACAAAACGTAAAGGCCGTGGTCATGCAACTGGCCAGGGTGGAACTGCGGGTAAAGGTCACAAGGGCCAAAAAGCTCGTGCTGGCGGACGCGTTCGTTGGGGTTTTGAGGGTGGTCAAACACCTTTGATGCGTCGTACTCCAAAGTCGGGTTTCAACAACAAGAACTTCGAAATAAAGTATGAAGTCGTGAACCTCGCGGCACTCGACAAGCTTTCGGGCGAAGTGAATCCAGAATCTTTGAAGCAAGCCGGCCTCGTAGGCGGCGGACTTGTTAAGATTCTTGGCACTGGTAAAATTTCGAAGGGACTTACTGTTAAAGCGCACAAATTTAGCGCAACAGCGAAAGAGTCGATCGAAAAAGCCGGCGGCAAAACGGAAGTCATCCGCCTTCGTAAATTTGATGAATCGCCTCTGAAAAAGAAGCTCAGTCCATCAAAAGCGAAAAAGGCTGCGAAGAAGGCTTAGCCTATTGCGGCGCGATGGAATTTGCGAAGCAGTTGCCTAGCAGCCCATCTCTAGCGAAATATAGCGATTCTATGCGGGCTTGGTGAAAGCCCCGAACTTCGCGGAAGCAAAGTTTTTTAATAGAGCCTCCGATAACTCCCAAAGGGAATATCTGGAGGCTTCGTCAATTCCGAGGTGAACGTGGCAGCAGAAATCTCAGGTAGCTCGGATCTTAAAAAGCGGATCCTATTCACATTAGCAATGTTGGTCATTTACCGACTCGGTGTTCATGTACCGACGCCAGGAATTGACGGGCAAACCGTTTTTAAATTTTTCGAAAATCAGGGCGGAATTTTGGGCCTGTTCAACACCTTCACAGGTGGAGCACTCAACCAATTTTCGATCTTCGCTCTCGGCATCATGCCGTACATTTCGAGCTCGATCATCTTCCAGCTTTTGACGGCGGTTGTTCCGGCGCTTGAGCAAATTAAAAAAGAAGGCGAACCAGGCCGACGTAAAATCACTCAGTATACTCGCTACGGAACTGTGGTTCTGGCAATTGTACAAGGCCTTGCGATTAGCTCGTGGTTGATGAACTCGAACTTCGAAGGAAAGCCGCTCGTTCTTTCTTCGCATGTTGGATTCTTGCAGTTCCAAGTCATGACGGTTCTTACGCTGACAGCAGGTACGTGCTTCATAATGTGGCTCGGCGAACAAATCACAGAGCGTGGCTTTGGTGATGGAACGTCGCTGATCATCTTCTCGGGTATCGCCGCTGGAATTCCAAAAGGCGCGCTTCAGTTGTACGAAATGGTTGTGAACAAATCGATGAACGGACTTGTCGCGATCGTCATTCTTGCGATGATGGTTATCGTCATCGGACTCATCGTGTTCTTGGAGTGGGGCCAGCGCCGTATTCCAATTCACTTCTCTCAGCGCGGTGGTAAAGCCGTATTGGGTTCGCAGGCGAGCCACTTGCCACTGAAGATCAACTTGTCGGGTGTTATCCCGCCGATCTTCGCAAGTTCGCTTCTTCTCTTTCCAGCAACACTCGCGCAGTTCATCGATAAACCATGGGTGACAGCACTTCGTGATTCGCTGACTCCGACCGGTGGCTTGTACCTGGTCTTGGAAGTTCTGTTGATCGTGTTCTTCTGTTTCTTCTATACAGAAATTGTTTTGAATCCTGTCGAAATCGCCGAGAACCTCAAAAAGGGCGGCAAGTTTATTCCTGGTATTCGCGCTGGAAAGAGCACGTCGGATTATATCCAGCGTGTGATGGATCGAATCAACGTCGGTGGCGCGATGTACCTGAGCGCGATCGTTGTTCTGCCAACTCTCCTGATCGATAAGTTGAAAGTACCGTTCTACTTCGGTGGAACTAGTATTTTGATTTTGGTCGGTGTTGCGCTGAACACGACTCAACAGCTGCAATCTTATATGATGAACCAACGCTATGAGAGCATCATCCGCGGTGCTAAACAGCGCACGCGGAGGGTTCAGTTTTGAACATCATCCTCTTCGGAGCACCGGGTGCCGGTAAAGGCACCCAGTCGGCGCTTCTTGTTGCGCGAAAGAAGATGCGGCAGATCAGCACTGGAGATCTGTTCCGTGGTCACATCAAGCAGCAGACGCGTTTAGGAACCGAAGCTAAGTCGTTTATGGATGCCGGGAAACTGGTTCCGGACGACATCGTTGTCGGCATGGTCGAAGACGTGCTGAAAGACCTCGGCGGTCAAAATTTCATTCTCGACGGATTTCCACGCACGGTTCCTCAGGCAGAATCGCTCGACGTGATGCTGATGAACAATGCTCTCAAAATCGACAAAGCTGTCTTCTTGGACGTGCCAAAGGACGAACTGATGGCCCGACTGACGGGTCGCCGCGTTTGCACAGGTTGCGGCGCTACATACCATGTTCTCGCGAAGAAACCGAAAGCACCTGGCGTCTGTGACCTCTGCGGTTCGAAGCTCGAGCAACGGGTCGACGACAAGGAAGACGTCATCCTGACCCGTCTGAACGCCTATGAGGCATCGACGGCTCCATTGGTCGACTATTTTAAGAAAAAGGGACAGTTCGTCTCGGTTTCTGGAATGGGCGAAACCGAGGAAATCTACAAGCGAATCGCCGGCTCCCTTTAGAACCTTAAGGCTGAGCTTTGCCGTTAAAGCCAGCATATTTGTCGCCTGCCGTGAGCGCCTGAGAGGCACGGCAAAAATTGTGCTAAGGCGCTCGTACGGTGCTGGACATCCTAATCAGGACTTGTTAACACCGCACGCTGGATTGTTATTTTCTGGGCCTTGTTTCACCTTCATTTTCAACTCTTTCCATATTTTTTTGGGGGGAGTTCAAACGGGAAGTGAATTGACCCGAAAGATAGGAAAGTTTGCTTTGATTTTCGCTCTTTAGCGGCTGTTTCTTGATCGGCCAATTACGGTCGCAAGAAACCTAAAGATGTCGAAAGAAAAAGCGAACCGGATGTAGTCGCCGAAAATTTTCTCGTTTTTCCACTATGAAAAGTGATGAAACGTGAAACTTCGAAAGTGAAAACATCCGCTGCGAAAAACTCACGATGAGAAAACATCGCGAGTCTAAAATTGAAACTAGAACTCTCTTCTGCAGTCGAGTTTTTTTATCGACCGCGAGTAAGGAAACAGAAGCAATGAAAGTCAGAGCTTCCGTGAAACGAATCTGCAACAAGTGCAAGGTTCTCAAACGCAAAGGTGTTATTCGCGTTATTTGCGAAAACCCTAAACATAAACAACGGCAGGGGTAATCGATGGCTCGTATCGCTGGTGTTGATTTGCCGCGCAATAAACGTGTTGAAATCGCACTTCAATATATTTTCGGAGTCGGTAAGGCCCGTTCGAAACAGATCATGGAATTCGCAAGTCTTCCAAAAGAGCTTCGCTCTGACGATCTGACGGATGCGCAAATCGCAAAAATTCGTGAATTTCTCGAAGCAACCATTAAAGTTGAGGGTGACCTCCGCCGTGATGTTGGTCTCGCAATCAAGCGTTTGATGGATCTCGGTTGCTACCGTGGTCTTCGTCACCGCAAAGGTCTTCCGGTCCGTGGCCAGAGCACGCGTCAGAACGCGCGCACTCGCAAAGGCCCTCGTAAGACGGTCGCGAACAAGAAGAAGGCGGTATAACCGATGGCTGCTAAGAAAACTGGTAAGAAAAAAGTTAGAAAATCGGTCGCCCACGGCAAGTGCTTTGTACAAGCTGGGTTCGGCAACACGATCGTTACGCTCACAGATCCGACAGGTGAAGTGATCGCATGGTCGAGCGCTGGACATTTGGGTTTCAAAGGATCGCGCAAGGGAACACCGTTCGCAGCTCAGGTTGCAGCGGAAGACGCAGCGAAAAAAGCGATGGAACAAGGTCTTCGTTCTGTCGATCTTTTCTTGAAGGGACCCGGCGCAGGCCGTGAACCAGCTGTACGTTCTCTTTCATTGGCGGGAATCCGCGTCGCTACTATGCGCGACGTGACTCCCATTCCTCATAACGGATGCCGGCCGCCCAAGCGCCGCCGCATCTAATTGGGAGTTAAACTGTGAGTTGTATTAATGAAAGCGTCTGCCGATTGTGCCGTCGCGAAAACGTAAAGCTCTTCTTGAAGGGCGACCGTTGTTTTACAGATAAGTGCTCGTTCGAACGTCGTCCGTATCCTCCAGGACAACACGGCCAAAGCCGTTTGAAGTTCTCGGAGTTCGCACTTCAGCTTCGTGAGAAGCAGAAGACAAAGCGTTACTACGGTGTTTACGAGAAGCAGTTCCGTAAGTATTTCCACGAGGCGGATCGTCGTCGTGGCGTTACTGGAACCGAGCTTCTTCGTTTGCTCGAAACGCGCCTTGATAGCGTTGTTTACACGCTTGGTTTTGCATCGAGCCGTCGCGAAGCGCGCCAGCTTGTGAAGCATGACCATTTCGTTGTGAACGGACTTAAGAACAATATCCCAAGTTTCAACGTAAATAAGGGTGATGTGATTGAAGTTCGTGAAGGTAGCCGCGGCATTAATAAGATTCTTGCGGGAATCGATAGTGCTCAGAAACGTGAAATTCCAGGTTGGTTGCAAGCCGATCACGGCGCCTTCAAAGGCACTGTGAAAGATGCTCCGAGCCGTGAGAACATCACGTTGGCTGTCGAAGAGAACATGATCGTCGAATACTACTCGCGATAACACGCGTTTTCGGTTGCGACTCTGGTGGGTCGCAATCGCTAGTTTCGATGAAGTGGCATTTAAATAACGGGACGATTAGGCTAGGAGACAAGAGTGCAAGGTCATAACCACGGGGTCAGCCACGGAAGCATGCAGGAACATTACTACAAGTTCTGGCGCGACCTGATTAAGCCTAAGGGATACGAAGTAGAACGCGAAACGTTGTCGGATGAATACGGTAAGTTCATCATCCGTCCACTCGAGCGCGGCTACGGCGTAACTTTGGGAAATTCGCTGCGACGAATTCTTCTGAGCTCAATGATGGGTTCAGCAGTATCGGCAGTGAAATTCGAAGGAATTCTTCACGAGTTTTCGACGATGCCAGACGTTCGCGAGGACGTAACTGACATCATCTTGAACCTGAAACAATTGCGTTTCAAACAACACAGCCCAGAAGCTCAGACTCTTCGTATTACGAAGTCTGGCCCAGGCGTTGTTACGGCACGCGATATTCAGGTAAACGACAAAGTCGAGATCTTGAATCCAGATCAAGTGATCTGCACACTGGGACCAAATGCGAAGTTCAGCGCTGAGCTGTTCGTCACGTTCGGTCGCGGATACGTATCGGCAGACGAGAACGCTCACCAGTTG
>JAYSYF010000095.1:0-1879 GCA_043716655.1 Bdellovibrionales bacterium
TGATGAAATCCTGAAGACAACGAAGCGACAACCGGGCGAGGTCGCACCGAATTACGTTTCGCTAAGGCGAGTTTCGCACCCGTCAACAACGAGCCGCTGGTGTACGGCAATGACCGGGCGATATCCGAAGATCTGTTTCCGAAACCGTTATCTTCGCGCCCTTCAAGCACCGCAGCCACGAATCGCGGTTCGTGAACTCGCTGGAGGTCCTCGAGATCAATGGGTAATGGCTCGATGAAATCGACGGGAAATTGAGCGTTGCGCAACGCCTGGGCGACCATGGCAGGCTTTTGAGCCGATGGAGATACGGTATGCAGACTATCTGCCACCATCACCTGCGAATATATGACCGGAATTCTCACAACGCCCCCCAGCTCGTTCATACCAGCAAGTTCGTCATCGTTCGTCAAATTTGATACGTCTAGTTCGCGTGATCAAAATGCTGCATTCCTCAGATTGGCATCTCGGCAAGTCGCTTTTCGCGAAGTCACTGCTCGAGGATCAGAAGAAAGCACTTCTCGAGCTCGAAGATTTAATTGCGCGTCAAAAACCAGATCTCGTTTTGCTTGCCGGAGATCTTTATGACCGCAGCATCCCACCGGAAGACGCCGTTCGACTGTTAGATCAATTCTTGGCGAAATGTGTTCTTGAACTCGGGACACCAGTTCTTATGATTCCCGGAAACCACGATTCAAGTACGCGTGTCGGAGTCGGCGCGGAACTCTTGCGCGCCTCCGGGTTGCACGTTTATTCGACTCCGGAATCGATTGCTATCCCTGTTCAAATCGAATCGAACGGAGTCAGCGCGTCCGTTTACGCAATTCCCTTTCTTGAACCTGCGGAATGGGGATTTTATTTCGGCAAAACGATTCGCACGCACAACGAAGCATTAATCGCGATTCTCGATTCTCTCAAACCGTCGCTGGATAATGATCGAAGCGAAGGTCGTCGCACGGTTTTAGTTTTACATGCTTATGTCACGGGTGGCGAACCAAGCGAATCGGAACGACCGCTTTCGATCGGTGGAAGCGATCTCGTCTCGGTCGAATTACTTTCAAGTTTCGATTACGTCGCTCTTGGACACTTGCACCGCCCACAAACGGTGTCGCATGAACGTATCCGCTATTGCGGTTCGCTTTTTCCCTACTCGCAATCCGAGGCCTCGCAGCCAAAGGGCGCGGTGGTCGTTCAACTGGGTCTGAAACAATCTGAGGACACCTTCGAATTCCGTAGATTCAACACGACCCGTTCGCTGCGGGTCGTGCGCGGCGACTTAGAAAATCTGATCAAAGAAAGTTCTGCAACGGAAGACTACATCATCGCGGTTCTGACCGATCAGACACTTCCCTTCGAGGCGTACCGCCGCCTTCATCAAGTTTATCCGGGTCTCTTACACGTCGCTCGCGAAAATAACTGGTCACGCACAGATGCCGAGAAGGCAGACCTCGCAGTGCGAGCGAATCAGGATAGAAATTTAAGAGAAGTTTCGGATCGCGATATTTTGTCTCAGTTCATTTTGGCCGCTTCGAACGGCGATTTGTCAGAAGAAGATCGCGAATGGCTCGTACTGCAGCTCGAGGAATTTTCGAAACAAGATGCCGAAGCGGCGGTATCTAAATGAAGCCCCTGTTCTTGCGCCTCAAGGCGTTCGGTCCATTTTCTGGAGAGATCGACGTTTCATTCGATCGAGTCTTTAATGGCGGACTGTTTTTGATTCACGGGCGAACAGGTGCCGGAAAAACTTCGCTTCTCGATGGCCTGTGCTTTTCTCTCTTCGGTCGACCAAGCTCGGAAGAACGAGAGAAGGACATTCGCGGACTTCGATCCGATCTCGCGAGTGCCGCGACGATGACTGAAACAGAATTGATTTTTACGATCG
>JAYSYF010000096.1:0-1877 GCA_043716655.1 Bdellovibrionales bacterium
ATGAAAATCGCGTTCATCCTCATTCAGGAAAAACGTTACCCAGAAGCCATCGTAAAACTCGAGGACCTACTTTCGAAGATGCCGACGGCTGACAAAGTGCGTTTTTATCTAGGGGCGGTTTACGAAGAAGTGAAGGATTACAAATCAGCGATTCCACATTTCTTGAAGATCCAAAATGGAAGCTCGTTCTACGCCGAGTCGCGCATTCATTCGTCGTACCTTTATAAATTGTTGGGTCAGAGCGACAAGGCTGTCTCGACAATTCAAGAGGCCATTACCGAGATGCCAGATCACGCCGCGTTCTATACTCTTTATGCATCTCACCTCGATGACCGCCGCGAATATTTGAAAGCTTCGACGATGTTGCAGGGTGCGGTAAAGCGTTTCCCCCAAAACGCGCAGCTTCAATATTTCTTGGGCAACATGCTCGATCGAATGGGAGATCGCAAAGCGACGATCGAGTCGATGAAAGCAGTACTCGTCATCGAAGAAGATCACGTTCAAGCATTGAACTACTTGGCGTACACATATGCAGAGTCGGGTTCGGAACTTGAAGCAGCCGAGAAACTTGCACGCCGCGCGATGGAACTGAAACCAAGCGACGGATTCGTTCTCGATACTTTGGGCTGGGTCTTATTCAAGCGTGGCTCTTTTGAAGAGTCTGTGAAGGTCCTCGAAGACGCACATCGTCTGCAACCAGACGAAGCCATCATTGCCGATCATCTCGGAGACGCTTACTATTACTTCCGCATGCCCGAACGCGCGAAACGACTGTATGAAAAAGCAGCCGCACTCGCCGACGAAGAAAAAAAGCAGGGCTCGCTGGATGGAGTGAAGAGTGGACCAGAGAACACGACGATTGCGGCCGATCGAATTCGGGCAAAGATTGTCATCGTCGATCGCCAACAAGACGGAACTTCGCCGGTTTCGCGTCGTCCAGCTTCTATCCGCTAACTTGTTTTTAGCATTTTTATTGGGGGCATTTGGTTGCGCGACGAAGCCAGCTGCAGATGCGCCTAAGAAACCTGCACTGAAAACGGGAACAGAATTCGGCCAGTGGCGGGGTTCCGGCTCGGCCTCACGTTTTGTGAAAAATGAAAATGGTTCGAAGCTCGAGAATTGGTCTGTGAATCTCGAAGTCGTTTCGCGTACGCCCGGCTTCGGCCGCATCGAAGTGACCGGGGCGATGGGAGTTTACGGCGGCACGATCGCCTGGAACAAAAGCGAAACCCGAATCCTGCTGCCAGGCCGGCGCATGTTCGTGATCGCGCCTAATTCGAATCGATCGTTCATAGCGATTCTGCCGTTTGAAATTTCGCCAAGCGAAGTCGAAGCGATCCTGTTCGATCGCGATTTCGATCTTCGCGCTTTGAAAGCTCGCGGCATTACCTGCAAAAAATCGGAAACGCGCGAGATCTGTACAAGCGCCGACGGATTCTCGCTCGATCGTACGCGGGGACTTGTAGACAACACATTCGAAGTTAAAGCCGCAGATGGCGCGCGTGTGAAAATGCAACTTGTTCCGGTTCGTACAAAAGCTGAAGAGCGGGATGAACTTTGGGCGCTGGATTCTCCGCGCGGATTTAAGGTGATTCAACAATAGCAGCGAGAGCTATACTCGCTAGTCCTTGCAAATCAAATGTCCGCTCTGATCGACAGCGATAAGATAAAGTATCCTGTTCGAGCCGCGCTCCATCTCGACAAACATTGAATTGTAAGCGCCTCGTCTTTGGGTCGACGGAAGACGAATGCGTAATTGGTAGTTTGAAGCAGGATTTAAAACCGCGTCGACCTCGACGATGAGTTCGCGGTAGGGTTGTTCAATCGAAATCCCGACGTTATTTTCCCCCAGCTTGTTTCTGAATCGAAACCAGTAG
>JAYSYF010000097.1:0-1875 GCA_043716655.1 Bdellovibrionales bacterium
GCTTTGCGAAGTCCAATTTCACGAGTTCGTTCGGTCACCGAGACAAGCATAATATTCATGATGCCGATGCCGCCGACCAAAAGTGAAATACCGGCGATGGCGGCAAGTAGGAGCGACATTGTCTGGCTGCTCTGCGAAAGCGCGGCCTGAAGGTCGGCCATGTTCCGGATCGAAAACGCGTCTTCGGCTTTCTCTTCGCGTACGTTGTGGCGACGGTTCATCAAATTGACGATTTCAGCTTCGATTGGTTTTGAATCCCGTCCAGGAATCATTTCGATATCGATCGATTCGACATAGGTTCTGCCGAGCAGGCGAAACATCCCGGTCATCAGCGGAACTAACACGATGTCGTCTTGGTCTCTCCAGCCTGAAGCGCCTTTCTCGGGCAAAACGCCGATGACTTGGAAGCTAACGCGATTCACACGAACCATTTCACCGATGGGATTCGCTGTGCCGAACAAATTGCGAACAACTGTTGCTCCGAGCAAAATGACTCGAGCGCGTTTGATATTTTCTTCGTCGGTAAAAAATCTTCCGATGAACGGAGTCGACGCTTTCATTTGCTCGTAAGATGGAGTCGTCGCGGCGACTTGCGTATTCCAGTTTTTGTTGCCGAAATCCATCTGCACGCGGCCGTTTACAGCCGGCGCAACCATTTTTACGCCGTCGACTTCATTTAGAATCGCGTCCGCGTCTTCCGGAATAAGTCGCGCGGTCGAACCGGATTCCTGGGCGACTCCACCTGTCCGCTGCGCACCTGCGCGAAGCACGAGAAGATTTGAACCAAGTGACGAGAGCTGACTCTCGATCGCGGCTTGAGCGCCACGACCAAGTGCAAGCATTGCAACAACAGCCGCAACACCAATCAAAATTCCGAGTACAGAAAGTGCCGTGCGGATTTTATTGGCCCAAAGCGTTCGAAAACCTTGTTGCACATGCAAAGAGATTGGCGCCGATGCTGCCTTCGCACGTTCGTCGGGATTTTGAGGAATGTGCGCTTCTCGTAGTTTCGCTTTTGTCGTGATAGGCGCGAGTCGTTCGTCGGATTGAATGACTCCATCCCGCATTCGGATCAAACGCTTCGCTTGGCGACCGATGTCTTCCTCGTGAGTCACCAATACAACGGTAATACCTTGTTCATTCAAATCGCGCAAAATCGCGATGATTTCGGTTTCAGAAGTTGAATCTAAGTTTCCAGTAGGTTCATCCGCAAAAACTATGGACGGATTGTTCACAAGCGCGCGAGCAATGGCGACTCGCTGTTGCTGGCCGCCCGACATTTCGTTCGGGCGATGGTGAGTTCGGTCGCCAAGTCCAACTCGAGTTAACAATTCTTTCGGAAGGTCGGGCTGACCAGACGATCTTCCACTATAGAAAAGCGGCAACATCACGTTTTCGAAAGCGCTCATGCGAGCGAGCAGGTGAAATTGCTGAAATATAAATCCGACGGTTTCGCGTCGAAGTACTGCAAGCTCATCATCGAGAAGTCCCGAGGCTTCGCGACCTATAATTTTATACGAGCCGGTCGTCGGCGTATCGAGCAAACCCAGAATCTGCATCAGCGTTGATTTACCGCTACCGCTCGGTCCCATGATCGCAACGAAATCTCCCGGTTCAATTGAAAGCGAGACATTACGAAGCGCGTGCACCTCGTGTTCTCCCATTCGGTAAACTTTCGAGAGGTCGCGAATCTCGATCATCTACCAGAACCGCCACCGCTTCGTCCGCCACCTGCGCCGCCACTGCGACCGGTGCGTGGTGGGTTTGGCATAAATGGATTGCTCGCGCGTTCACTGGTCGAAACTTCGCTAAGCGCGCGAGACGAAACGATATCGCCTTCTTTTAGTCCCTCGAGAACTTCAGAAACTTTTCCGT
>JAYSYF010000098.1:0-17644 GCA_043716655.1 Bdellovibrionales bacterium
GACACTTTTAAACTTAGCGACTATCAAGGCAAAGTCGTTCTGGTCAGTTTCTGGTCTTCAGAATGCACGACGTGCGTTCTCGAACTCCCAGCATTTTCTGAATTGTTGAAACGCTACAAGAGCGACGGACTCGAAGTGTTGTCGGTCAATCTTGATCCAGCCGAGAGCGGCGCAAAGGCGGCAAAAGAACTTTGGTCGCGTGGGAATTTTAGTTTCAGTGCGTACCTTGATCCGTCGAAGAACGTTGCCAAGAACCTCGGCATCGAGACTGTGCCTAGCGGAGTCGTCATCGACCGCAAAGGTCGGATGGCATTTAACAGTTACGGGGCCAACGATTGGCTCGCCCCGGAAACGGCGAGACTTATCGAGGATCTACTTCTGGAAGAGTAGGTTCTGATTTCTTTGCAGCGGTTTCAACAATGGCTGCCGGTGTAATTCCACGAATGACATTCAAGACTCGCGACACCACGCTGTCCAACTGCGTTTCACACTCATGCGCCTGCAGCGCAACGACGTGATCTCGACCGAGTCGACCCAGCGGAAGACTTTCGGGAGTCCACGATAATCCCTGCGAAACAAAACAGAGATCGAAAGTTTCTTCGGTTGGGTAAATCATCACGTACAGGCTCGGACCTGAAGTTCGCGGCCAGAGTGCGGCGAGATCATGCGTCTTTGATCGAAGCTCGAAGTAAAACTTAAGTGCGAGCGCTTCCTGGCTCTGAGTAAAATAAAGTCTCAAAGGTCCGTCGAAGATCGCTCCATTGAATGCGGGCGAATAAAACGGCGATTGCGTGATGTACAATCGGCCTTCGATTTCGGAGCTCGGCGCCATCCGTGTCGCTGTCTCGGTCATGTGTCTCTCCATTTGCACTTTTAGAAACTAAAATCGACACCCCTCCGGCATCCTGCCACGAGGAGTGTCTAATCAAAGCCTAGGCAACCCGTGGCGGTAAACGCAAATTTTTTTTAAGACCATTTAAGAAATCGATTCGAATTTTTTCGCTCGGATTAGAAAGCGTCTTCTATCAAGTAGTTACAAAAAGAGGGCGGTCCTGTTTCTTGCGCCTTTAGGGAGCAGGCACGAGCAGGTCAGACGATTTGAACTCCGTCGCGCCAGACGCTGGCGATCCCACGGTGACTGAGATCGGGTCCGATTTCATAGAAGAGACTTGTGAGACTCGTCGCTTTTTCAAGGACGAGAAAATCTGCGGTCATGCCGCTCACGAGTGCGCCGAGATTTTCCAATCCCAATGCCGCTGCGGCGTTCACCGTGTAGGCGGCGAATACCTCGGGAAGAGTCATCTGCATCGATGCTCGCGCGAGAACACCGACCAGCGCGAGATCAAGACCGGGGCTACTTCCCGGATTGTGATCGGTTGCGAGTCCAACTCGGACGCCTTTGTCGATCATCGCACGCGCTTTGGGATAAGCCAGTCGCGTATACAAATCTGCCGCCGGTAAAAGGACCGCAACGGTTTCGGATTTGGCGAGCTGAGCAATTTCATTGTCGCTCGCTTCGATCACATGGTCGACCGACTTTGCACCGACGCGCGCGCCAAGACTTGTGCCTCCCGCTAACGACAATTGATCGGCGTGAATCGTGACCGGTATCCCCTTCGCGACCGCTTTTTCGATAAGCCGTGAGCCAGCCTTCAAAGAAAACGCGCCTTGCTCGATGAATATATCCAGTCTCGTCTTCGTTCGCTGTAGCAGTGGGAACAGTGTTTCGACTTGATTGAGCCACGATTCTTCAGTCTCGCCCGCTGGGATCGAATGGGCGGCGAGGCAAGTGACAACGATCCGCGGCAAACCCTGTTTGCGGCTCGGTCGCGCGATCTTCTTCTGCAGCTTTAGAAGTAAACCGAGGTGCCGCTTTTCTTCTTCGATGTTGCCGGCGTAGCCCGTTTTAACTTCAACGGTTGTGGCACCTTGTTTCGAAAGACTTCGAAGACGGTGAACGACCCCGGCTTCCAGTTCGCGAGTCGATGCTTCGGCTGTGGCGAGAACCGTCGAACGAATTCCTCCGCCCGCTTGTGAAATAGAAAGATAAGAGTCGCCTCGATTTCGTTGCTCGAACTCGCCAGCCCGAGAGCCCGAGTAAAGCAGATGCGTGTGACACTCGGTGAACGCCGGCAGCACTTCGCGATGACCCAACGAAACTTTTTTTATTTTTCGACGCCATGCTGGCGACTTCGTTTTCGAGAATTCGCTAAAGCCTGCCGCTGGACCCTGCCACAAGATCTCGCCGGCTTTTGAAACGAGCATCACTGCATTCTCGATGGTCGAGAAATCCTCAGTGGCCGGTCTGCGACCTTGTTTCGCATTGAAACCTGCGAAGGTGTGAAGTCGAGAAATCGAGGTAAACAGTGTCACTTTGAAAAACTCTTTCTGTTGATGTGTCTCACAATAGGACGCGTTTGAAATGCTGGCCATCTTTTTTAAAACGTCGAGCGATCTATCAGGATGTGACTGGTGTCTAAATCCCAAACACCCAAACCCACCGGGTTTTTCTGCCGGTGGGCTTGGGAGTTGCTCATCTAGAACCGATAAGAAGCTTCAGGGCCGGGGGGCCTTAAAAAAATCCTTGGGGGATTGATTTAATGGGCATAAGTAAACGCGCTCGCAACCTAACCGTCTGGTTAGGAGTAGGGTTCCTCCTTTCTCCACTCGGCTTCAATTGCCACCAACGCACAGATCAATCTGCGGCAGTATCGAAGGCCTCACAAGCCGACAGCGAAGATCAGACCGTTCGCGCGATGGTCACCGAAGACGGTGCGCCCGTCGAATCGAGCAAGGTTCGACTTTCGAGCGAAGTCACGATTTCGATGGCAAAAGCTTCTCAACTTGGTCTTGGACAAAAACTCGCATCAGCTGACGACGTTCTGATTCCAAAAGGAACCGAACTTCTTGCTCTCTACGACAACGATTGCCGCAAGAAGCATGGTTCTCCACTTCGTTTCGAAGCTGAAGGTTATCAACCTAAAGAAGATATTTCGCTTTCGGCACTGACGATCCAAGCTGACAGCGACGCGTGCTTAGTCCGAATCGACGAGAATCCAATTCGCCAGTGGATTGCACCAAGCACCGAAGCATCGACGGCTGCTCCGATCTCTGCACTTGCCACTGTTAACGATCCTCGTCTCGCTGAAGCAAGACACATCACTTTCGCAAAAGCTCTGCTTTCGTGGGATTGGTTCTATTCAGGCGCTGGCATCAACCGCGATGTCGTCGTCGCCGTCATCGACACCGGTGTTCTGCACACACATCCCGATTTAGTCGACAACATCTACACAAACGCTGCTGGCAAACACGGAATGGACTTCGTAAACACTGACGACGATCCGCTCGACGACAACGGCCACGGTACACACGTCGCGGGTATCATGGGCGCACGCGCGAACAATGGAATCGGCGTCACCGGTGTGATGGGAACTCGCATCAAGATCATGGGCGTGAAAGTTCTTGATGCTGCGGGTTCGGGTTCGATCGCTGCCATCGTCAATGGCATTCGTTATGCAGCCGACAACGGAGCAAAAGTCATCAATATGAGTCTCGGTGGATCAGGTGCAAGCACCGCACTTCGCGACGCCATGGTTTATGCGGCCGGTTTGGGTGTCGTGGTCGTTATCGCCGCCGGCAACGACGCGGCCGCTATGACTCCGGCCGTATTTTATTCTCCATCATGCTACTCGAAGGATGTTCCCGGAGCGATCACTGTCGGTTCCGTCGACGCGGTCACGGGAGCGCTCTCTTCTTTCTCGAACACAGGTACTCAATATGTGTGGATCGCAGGCCCAGGTTCGAACGGCATCCTTTCGACCTACACCGGAAACGCCTACAATGCGATTCAAGGGACATCGATGGCGTCACCTGCTGTTGCAGGAGTCGCGTCACTTCTCGTCGCAGCATTTCAATCTCAGGGAATCACATACGCTCCTGCAGACATCGTCAATTTGCTAACCGACAGCGCGCGACCCGTAGCTGGTCTCAATGCTACAATCCGAGGCGGCGCAACAGTGGATGCAGAACGAGCAGCGAAACTGTTCTACAGTCGTTACGTCATGGCTGGTAACGGCGGAACGGAGCCACAGTGAAATCTCAACTGAAGAAAATGCTGACGACAGTTTGTCTCTCGTTCGCATCTGCAGCAATGGTGTTCGGCTTTCAGAACTGCGGCGAGTTTAAAGTCGACGCAAATCAACTTTCTCAGTTCGGGTCTCTAGGAAATGCGCCAAGCGCTGGCGCCGTGCTTGTTCCACCGACTGACAAAACAGATGCAACTTGCTTAACGAATCCCGCGTACGATGCGTGCGTAATTAAACAGAACCCGGTCGTTTCGAGTGCTGCGGCGCTTTCGACAGATCCGACCGTTCGTCGAACGCAGTTGCTCAGCCAATCGCTCTATGGCGTGAAGCTGACTTCTCTTTCCGGTTCCGGAAAATTAGAGAACGCAACGATCATCGTTCAGCCACTGAATACTCCGGCTGCGTCGACGGCGTCTGCATCGCTGAAAGCACCGCCAGGCGTTGCCGGCTCGTCCAACTTTGAACAAGTGAATACCTATTATTGGGTCAATCGCGCGGCGGAATATTTCGACGCACGCACGAACGGCGCTCTTCCGGCTAAAGGAAAAGGCGTGACCATCGTCGTCGACGACACGATCACTGGTTACGAAACCAAAACAAAAACGATTCGCCTCAAAGCAACAGAAGCAGGCGGTTCGGTTGCATGGAGCGGCGACGTTGCAGTTCACATGTTTGGAATTGCGAACCTGATGCTTGCGAATCCAACCGGTTGGACAACGCTGTCGGCAACGAAACACGCGACCCGTAATGCAATCGACAATGGATACTGCACAGCCTTCGCAGGCTGCGCAAACGCGGTCCGTTTTGGCGTCGGCGAATATTTCGCTGCGAGCATGTTCCCCGAGCGCACCCAGATTGGTTCTGCCCTCGCGAACACTGGAAATGCCCAGATCATCGCGACGATCTCGCGAGATGTTGCGGCACTCTCGGCAAACACTGCTCCTGCGTTGTTCACAGCTTCGACGGGCAATGCACAAGCGATGGGCGTTTTGTACGCAGCGATTTGGTGGCAGGTCCGTTCGGCCGCCGGTACACAGAGTTCCGAAATCGATCGCATCTTCGTCGAGCATCTCGTGTTGTTAGACGGAACAGACGACTTCAGAACGGCAATCGCAAAAGCAAAAACCGTCGATACACGTCTTTTCGCTGGCCGGCATTCGGCAAAGTTTGACTCACAACTCACCGCGCGTGGTCTGTAATACTTTCCACGCACTTTCGCTTTGCACTCACTCCAAGATTCCAGTAACTCCTGCGTATGTTTTATAGGTTCCACTTTGGAACCTGGGGGCGACGCACGAACGGGGGTTTGTGCGTCCGATTCTGGTCGGAATCTCGGGGGGAGGGGCTGTGGGACGTTCTTACGTTCATTTGCTGTCTTTATTTGTTCGTGGAAGCGCGCTCGTTGGAGTTCTCTTCTTAACAGCAGGTCTCACGGCTTGCTCAGGCGGCGGATCAAGCGAGTCGGCGATGCTCACTCCAGACGCAAAACCCAACTTTGAATCCTGCGACGCCAAGAACATTGCTGAGCTCGACGAAATCGTAAAAAAGGGTTCGGCCGGTGCCGGTCCATTAGCTGACAACGCGAAAAAAACCGAGTGGGTGGATTCTGCCTACTTTAACAAGCCGTATGACCGTTACGATGTCGAAGCGGTTCTAGATTCGTCGACAGTTTCGACTGCGATGTATGTTCGTTCGTTGGGAATAAATCTTCATAAAGCTCCACGCGCCGACATGACTGGGCAATGCCCGATGTACTTCTATTTGAAAAATGCGCCTCCACCGTTTCAAGCAATTTGGACTGAAGCTTCAGGCGGCGGCGGAAATTCGGGTCTGACACTCGCGGGACTATATTTCGAGTTCTGTTCGCAGCCCGGTACTCCCGGATGCAGCGATCGCGGAATGGTGAATCCAACGATCGTCGTCGACGAAGCGACAGAGCGTTGGACGCTTGTCCACGAGATGATGCACCACAATTTCAATCAGGCGCGCAAAGCATCGCCGACGATTCCTCCAAGCTCGTATCTCGGTCGCGCGAACAAAGGTTTAAAAGTCGACATGATTACGGCGTACGAAGCATTCGTCGCACTGCCAAACCGCGGTGACCTCACCAACGCGGCAGAACTTCTCCGCAAGCGCGTCGAAATCGGAAAAGAAATTTTCGTTCGCGGTTCGCTTGAAGAAGTGGCTCTCGAAGGAATGTTGACCGGCCTCTGGGCCGACGGAAAACTTTTGAATGTTGTCGACCGATCTCCAGACAGCGGCGTTGCATACATGGAATTCTCGCGCGACAAATTCTTCCCAACGCTTCTCGAGTATGTCGAAATCGCGAAGGTCTTCAAGAAGGCTGCAGAAGAAAACTTCTGGCCCGAGATCGCTACTCACATCGATGAGACTGATGCGTTGATCAAATCGTACAAGACAGAAACACAAGGTATAATCAATACGGCCAAGGCTAAAATCAAAGCCAAGTTGGATCAGCAAAACAGATTCACGAACCCACGCCTTGCATTCTTCTCTGCTGGTGAAGCTGTGACTTTCGACGCCGTGAAACACGACATCGCCATTCGCGAGCACTTGGCTAGCCATGACCACGACGGCCTCGAAGCGGCTTTCATACAAGACAACACCGAACTGCTTGCCGCGATCCGCTAAGGCGTGGGTGGCTAGCACCGGCGCTATCGCTCGCACCTCTGCAATCGCATCCTCAATCTCAATATGAGACGGCTTCATGAGAAGACCGTCTTGATTGATCCGTGAACATTCCTTCGTGCGACTCTGAGTCCGTCGAAGGGACCATCTATGAAAACGCTCGAAACTTCTCGCTGCCCACTGGTTCAAAAAATTAACGGTCGGCGACTTCCGCGTTTTAACGGCGCAGCACTCGCCACGATCCTCGCATTTGGATTCGGCCTCATGGCCGCAGCAATCTCAAGCGGCCCAATCTAAAAGCTTCGCACCGCCGCTGGCGATGCTAGCGATTGCACGTCTGCAATCGCACTTGGCTTCGTACCGCCGCCGGCGATGCTGGCGAAAATCCCGTCGCAGTACTAGAGCGCAGCTCGGTAATTGCTGTCTTTTGGGGTGAAAACCAGAACCGTCGCGCCGGTCGTTGTTATCTCGGATTTATGTACAGCGCCCGGTACAATCCATATCGAGTCACCGGCGTTGTAAGCAGTCGTTTGATAAACTCGCGGCATGACGTCGTTACTTTGTGTAATTTCGAAAGATCCATCCACGACAAAAATAAATTCGCCCGCTGGATGTGAATGGCCGGGAATGATCGCTTCCATCTCGGCTCTAAGTAGATAGCACTTGCCGTCGCCCCCGGTTTCATTCCAAAGCATTTTACGTTTCAATGTTCCGCCGAATCCAGGAATATCATCCCAGCCGACCCCCGTCGTCGGCTCTGCCGCCATCGCGCGCGCCATCGGAAGAAAGGCAATTGCCATCGCCGACGTCGCGATTGAGGTCGACAAAAAATCGCGGCGATTTAGCAGAGATTTTACTCCTGAAACAGGGTCAGATTGGATCGATGTCACTTCGAGCTCCGATGGTGGAATTGAATTCGTTTTATAGAAGTCGTTACTTATTAGACTCTCACCCGAAGTTCATACGAAATTTTTCAGATAACCGGAATTTCGTACCGACAATTCACTTCTGTAGTTAGGCGTGATGCTCATTCACTTTAACGATAGGATCTGCCTTGATCTGCCAATTGCGATCGCATGCATTTTCTCTGCTCTGCATCACACTTCTCTTAGCTATAGGCACCCCGTCCTTATCAAGCGGCGCTGAAACAGTTCCGGGAGCTGACTGGAAGGCTTACGCCAGCACGAAAGCGAGCACGAAGTTTTCGGAGCTCACTCAAGTGAATCCGAGCAATATTTCAAAACTAAAGGTCGCCTGGCGATGGAACTCTCCCGACAATGCGATACTGGCGGCGCGCCCCGATCTCTTCGCCACTTATAACGAGGCGACTCCGCTTGCGATCGACGGATATTTATATGTCAGCACGGCAATGAGCCAAGTCGTTAAGATCAACGGTCGCACAGGCAAAACAGTTTGGACGTTCGATCCGAAAGCTTACAAAATCGAAATTCCTCCGAATTTAGGTTTTGTCCATCGTGGCCTCACGTACTGGAAAAGCGCGAGTGGGAAAACGCAAAGAATTTTAGTCGGCACCGGCGATGCGTACCTTATCGCGATCAGTCCGAAAACCGGCCGTCCTATTCAGAGTTTTGGAACCAATGGGCGTGTTGATCTAATCAAGGGTCTCAATCTCGACGGCACGGATTGGCCATCGCGCTGGCAATATGGCGTGACCTCGCCAGTTACGATTTGCAAAGACGTTATCATCGTCGGCTCGAGTATTATGGATGGAGCCGTCAGCGCGAAGGCAGTTCGCGGTGACGTTCGCGGTTTCGACGTTCGAACTGGAAAACTCGTATGGACTTTTCACACGATTCCGACCGACACCGAATTCGGCGTCGACACGTGGCTGAACGGATCGCATCAGTACACGGGCAACACGAACGTGTGGTCGATGACGAGTGCCGACGAAGCGCGTGGCCTTGTTTATCTACCGGTCAGCACGCCGACAAACGATTGGTACGGCGGCAAACGCCCGGGCGACAATCTCTTTGCCGAGAGTCTCGTCTGTCTCGAATGCACGACGGGTCTTCGCAAGTGGCATTTCCAAATGGTTCACCACGGAGTTTGGGATTATGATCTTCCGGCGGCACCGAATCTCGTCGACATCGAAGTTGGCGGAAAGAAAATTCCGGCGGTGGTGCAAGTTTCGAAGCAAGCTTTCACTTACGTTTTCAATCGTGAAACCGGCGAACCAGTTTGGCCGATAGAAGAGCGACCCGTCACGCAGTCTGTCGTTGAGGTGTCGTCCGCGACCCAACCGTTTCCACTGAAGCCGCCACCGTTCGATCGCCAAGGCGTTCATCCAGATGACTTGATCGATTTCACTCCCGAACTGCGTTCCGAGGCACTATCTATTTTATCGCAGTATAATTTGGATTCAACCGGGTCCTCGCCGCTCTTCTCACCGCCAACGACCACAAAAAAAGGTACGTTGATCGCTCCGGGATGGGTTGGTGGCGCAAGCTGGGCTGGTGCTGCTTTTCATCCACGCACGCAAAGATTGTTTGTGACTTCGATTACGAAGCCCGTCGTTGGTCTGTTGACTCCAAGCACTGCGGGTTCAGAGGTTGATCCAGCAATGGGGCTCGGATTTTCAAGCAGTTTTATGTCTCGGTACGTGACCGGTCTCGACGGAAAGGTTCACGACATTCCGTTGTTCAAACCGCCGTATGGACGTATCACCGCGATCGACCTTAATAAAGGCGAGACGGTTTGGATGTCGGCATTGGGCAAAGGCCCGATTGAACACCCGCGATTGAAATCCGCAATCGCCGCGAGCGGATGGCAGAATCAGAATCTCGGCTGGGATCGCCGCGGACATTTGCTTCTCACAGACGAGATTCTTTTCGTTGGCCAATCTGGCGACTACGTCATCGCAGGTGTTTCTCCGCGCATGCATGCACTAAAATTTAACATCATCGAAAATGAAGATGAGCAAAACTTAAAATCGTTCGACCCAGAGACCGGCGCCTTACTCGCAGAAACAGACTTGGCGGTTGATTCGAACGGGACTAGAGTTCCGGGTGCGAGCGGAAATGCGTATGGAGCGCCGATGACTTTCTTGGATCAGAAGGGCGTTCAAGTCATCGTGGTTCCGGTCGGTGGAGCGAACAAACCGGCGGAATTGGTGGGTTTGAGTATCGAGTAATTCGTTTTCCTTTTCGGCGCCGAAGCTCGGCGCCGAAGTCGCTCAGCTAGGCAATTTATGGCAGCAGAACGCCGCGTTCACGGGCGGTTCGCATCGCATCCTCATAACCAGCATCGACATGTCTGAAGACACCCATCGCGGGGTCGGCCGTCAGCACGCGCTCGAGGCGCTTCGCTGCGGCCTCTGTGCCGTCGGCGACGATGACTTGTCCAGCGTGCAGCGAATAGCCCATGCCGACTCCACCCCCCTGATGGAAGCTGACCCAGGTGGCTCCGCAAGCTGTGTTCACCAACGCGTTTAAAATCGGCCAGTCGGCAATAGCGTCCGAGCCATCTTTCATCGCTTCGGTCTCGCGATTCGGCGACGCCACAGAACCGCAGTCCAAATGATCTCGACCAATGACGATCGGAGCTTTCACTTTGCCTGTGCGAACGAGTTCGTTGATCGCAAGTCCCGCCTTCGCGCGCTCGCCGTACTCGAGCCAACAAATTCTTGCGGGCAATCCCTGGAACGCAATTCGTTCTTGAGCCATGTCGAGCCAACGGTGCAGTGATTTCTTCTTCGGAAAAAGTTCGCGAAGAACATCGTCACACACTTTGATGTCGGCGGGCTCGCCGCTTAATGCAACGAAACGGAACGGCCCCGAGCCCTTGCAGAACAGAGGTCTGATATATTCCGGTACAAATCCAGGAATTTTGAAAGCGTCTTTTGTTCCGCCTTCAACAGCCCGGGCTCGAATGTTGTTTCCGTAATCGAAAGTGACCGCGCCTTCGGCCTGCATCGCGAGCATTCCGTCGACATGTTTCGCCATCGACTTGATCGAGAGACCTTCATATTTCTTCGAATCGCTCTTTCGAAGTACCGCCGCCTGATCGAGCGAATAACCTTCGGGAATATAACCATTGATCGGGTCATGGGCGCTTGTTTGATCTGTCAGAACATCGGGTTTGAAGCCTTTGGCGATTAGCTGATGAATGACTTCGCTCATGTTTCCATGCAGCGCGACGGAGCGTGCGATGCCTTGCGACTTATACTTTTCGATTCGCGCAATTGCGTCGTCGATATCTTTCGCGACTTCGTCCACGTACTTCGTTCGCAAACGAAAATCGATTCGCGTCTGATCGACTTCGACTGTAAGACATGCTGCTCCGGCAAAAACCGCAGCCAAAGGTTGGGCTCCACCCATTCCGCCCAGTCCGGCCGTTAGCACGCTGCAACCTTTCAGCGGAGTTTCTTCAAGCTCGAGCGCGCTGTAGCTCGTCTTTCTTTTCGAAGGCCCGAAGTGCTGTCGTCCACATTCCGCAAACGTCTCGTAAGTTCCTTGCACGATGCCTTGCGTGCCGATGTAGATCCAAGAACCGGCCGTCATTTGGCCGTACATCATCAAGCCTTTTTTATCGAGTTCATGAAAGACATCCCAAGTCGCCCATTGGCCTACGAGATTCGAATTCGCGATCAAAACACGCGGAGCATCGGCGTGAGTCTTCACAATGCCGACTGGTTTTCCACTTTGAATTAGCAGAGTCTCGTCATCCGCAAGATTTCGAAGCGCACTCAATATTTTATCGAACGCATCCCAGTTTCGTGCGGCTTTGCCGATACCACCATAGACAACAAGATCCATTGGTCGCTCAGCAACGTCCGGATCAAGATTGTTCTGGATCATTCTGTAAGCGGCTTCTTGGGTCCAACCTCTGCAAGAAAGTTTATTTCCATGCGGGGCCCGAACCGTGCGCGGACCTTTTTCGGTGTTCATATCTTTGGTTTCTTTGCTCATAAGGCAGAAAAATTACCCGCATTTGGAGCAATAGACTAGCCCGGCAATGTCATCCATTGGACGCTCAGCGCGATTCAAATTTGGAACACTCTGATCCAAATTCACGGCGTCCGGGCTAGCCTCGTTTGGAACGTTCCTGTACACCTGAACGGGTAGCGAAAAAACACAAACGAGGTCCGCGATGTCACATTCAAACTTCTCAAGCCGAAAGCTCTCAGTTCTTGCAGCCCTGTTCTTAAGCATTTTTATTCTGAACGCTGGAACGGCGTACGCCGCGAGCGTTTTCGTTCAGCCGCCAGCGGTTGAAGGCGAAGACGGCGGTATCAAAGACACCCTTCACGAACTCGTGAAAGCGGCCGTATCGGAAGAATCGGGCTACTCACTCACAGCAAGCGCGAAGGAAGCCGACATTCAGTTGAAGCCCAAACTTCTGAAGCTCGGTAGCTCGTTTGTCGTAACGATCGATAAATACAAAGGAGAAAAACTCGCGTTCACGACAAAGATGAAAGCCGCGAACGCAGAAGAACTCGACAACGTTTCGACACGCATCGTTCGCGCTGCTCTTCAAGAGACGAAAGCGATCGAATCGGCACAGGTCGACGACATCACACAGGCTGAAACGACTCGTGGAACAAACCGAATTCAGACGACACGTCAGTGGAAACTTGGTTTCGGTCCGGCTTGGGGTGCAAACAACAATACGGATAAGAGCGGTATGGCTTTCACGCTCGGATTTGTTTGGGGTATCGATGCGAACTTCGATCTCGATCTCGCATTCCGCACTGCAAATTTCGAAAAAGGCGGCGAAACAGGAGCTCACTTTACTGAATTCTTGATCGGCACAAACTACTACATGACTAAGGGTCGCAATGCTCCGTTCTTGACTGCTGGTTTCGGACGAACGACAGCAAGCGTGAGCACGGTCAATACATCGATTATTCCATTCTCGACAGACACCCTCTCGGGATGGTCGGTCCGAGCCGGAGTCGGCTACAAGTTCTTCAGAACTTCGACAGTCAACTTAGGTGTCGAGCTCAACTATTCTAAGGTCTTCGGCGAATCCACAGTTTCTAAAAGTGCACCTGGCGTGACCAGCGCCGTGATCGCTCTGTACTACTGATCAGCGTTTGCCGCTGCCAGTACCACTCGCGCCAGTACCCGCTCCTGTTCGAGCGGGTTTTCTTTTTGCGAAAACCGCTTCACCTGAGCTATCGTCATCTCCATGAAGTACATCATCGTTGGAACGGATCGCGTTGGTTCAAATTCAAAACGGATCGCTGACGTCGTTCAGAAAATTTATAAAGACCTCGGCGAAGAGGTTGAACTTCTCGAACTTCAAGACGTGATGAAGGGGCTCGTTGCCTCGCCACAATATGGCAACGTCACGGATCCTGTTTTACTTCAGGCTGTGAAAAAAGTTGATCAGAGCGACGGGCTCATCATCGTTTCTCCCGAGTACAACGGCTCGATGCCCGGAGCCCTCAAGTACTTCATCGATCATCTAAAATATCCCGACGCGTTCGAAGGTCGCCCCGTCTGTTTCATCGGACTCGGCGGAATGTTCGGAGGCCTTCGGCCTGTCGAACACCTTCAACAAGTCTTCGGCTATAGAAACTCGTTCGTATTTCCTGAACGCATTTTCATCATGAACGTCTGGAATCAATTCAAAAAAACTGACACGAATCCTAACGGAGAATTCCGCGATTCGTTAATTCTGGGCCTGATGAAAAATCAAGCGCGCGATTTTACGATTTTTGTCGATGCTCTGAAGACGTCAAAGCTCCACACGCTCACGCGAATCAAAACCGTTTAGCAAAAGCGGCCACGTTTCCGCTTAAAACTTAAGGTCAGAGCAAATCTTGCTGAGCTCGCCGCTTTGAATCAGTTCGCGGATGGCTTCGATGTCGTCGTGAAAAACGCGATCGTGTGCCGCGAATGGAACTTTCGTTCGAATTAAATCGAGCGCTTTTTTAACTGCGCCGGACGGATGCAGTTTTTTACCGTTTGCGTCTGTCAACATGTCGAGCGCTTGAGTCGCGGACAAGAATTCCATAGCGACAATCGATTCTGCGTTGCGAACGATCGCCTGAAATTTTCGCGCGGCGATTGTTCCCATCGAGACGTGATCTTCTTTGTCGGCTGAAGTTGGAATCGAGTCGACGCTTGCAGGATGCGAAAGAATTTTGTTCTCGCTGACGAGCGAAGCGGCCGCAACTTGGACAATCATGTGTCCGCTATTCAAACCGCCCTGTGGTGCCAAGAAGGCTGGTAGGCCCGACATTGCGGGATTGATAAGCTTTTCAATTCTGCATTCCGAGATCGAAGCCATGGCAGACACAGCGATCGCCATGAAGTCGAGTTGGAAGGCAACCGGTTCACCGTGGAAATTCCCGCAGCTCAGAATTTTTCCTTCTCCGCCTTTTTCTGACGGAGCAAAGACAAGTGGATTATCCGTCGACGAGTTTGCCTCGACCTCAAGAACTTCGATCCCGCGGCGAATGGCATCTTTCGCAGCACCGTGAACGGCCGGCATACAACGAAGCGAGTAAGCATCCTGAACGCGCCCGCAGTCTTTGTGACTTTCTGCGATCGGCGACGTTTCTCCTAGCAAGAAGCGTAAATTTGCCGCCGTTTTTATTTCACCTTCGTGTGGTCGCGTTGCAGAAATCATCGCATCAAATGCGGACCGCGCACCCTGCATCGCTTCGACTGTCATCGCGCCCGCGAGGTCAGTCAGCAGCGCGACTCGTTTTGCTTCGAACGCCGCGAGCAGTCCAACCGCTGTCATGACCTGACAACCGTTGATCATCGAGAGACCTTCTTTGGCGCGCAAATCGAGAGGCTTCAATTTCTTTTTTTCGAGCGCTTCCTGCACCGGGATGACGTGAGATCGGCGCGTTTCAAAATTTCCGTGGACGTAGTTTTCGCCGAATACTTTGCCTTCACCAATGATTGCAAGTGCGAGATGTGAAAGCGGTGCTAAGTCGCCGCTTGCGCCGACCGAACCCTGCTGAGGAATCGCGGGAATAATGTCGTTGTTCAAAAACTCGAGCAGTTTTTCAACGACATCAACGCGGATTCCAGAATGACCACGCGTCAGTGCATTCGCTCGAAGAAAAAGAATCGCGCGCGCCTGAGTCTTAGTAAACAAATCGCCAACACCGACCGAATGCGATCGAATCAAATTCTTTTGTAGCTGTTCAATTTCAGAATCGCTGATTCGAACCGACGAGAAAGCGCCGAAGCCCGTGTTAACTCCATAGATCGCTTCGCCCGTTCCCATGCGCGACTCGATATAGTCGCGCGACTTCTTCATTTCTAAGCGAGCGCTCTGTGCCAGAGTTACGACATAGTCGGTTCCAGGTTGACCGTTCGCAACCAACCACAATGTTTCAAGACTGACGTCACGGCCGTTAAGCTCGATCGATTTTGCGCTGTTTGCCATGCGGTCTATCTACCGAGAAATCGAGCTCTGGCTCAAGCGGAACAGTAGGGATTTTCGTTTCGAGGCGGCTCGCGTCGACCACTCGACGTCTAGCGAAGTGCTGCCATGGCCTTCGCGCGGTCCACAGCGCCAAAGATGGCGCTGCCGGCAACGATGCAGTCGGCGCCTTCCACTTGCGGTCGAGTGGAGGTGTTGATGCCGCCATCGACCTGAATCAGTACTTTGTAACCTTTGAGATCGATTTCTTTTCTGAGTCGAGTGATCTTCGCCACCTGATTTTGCATGAAGCTCTGGCCGCCAAAACCCGGCTCCACAGTCATGACGAGCACAAGATCCACTTGATCGAGAAAAGGCAAAATCTGTTCGATTGCCGTTCCCGGTCGCAGTGTGATTCCACAGCGTGCTCCGCCCAGGCGAATCGTTTTTAAAACTGCCGATACTTCTTTCGTGCTTTCGACGTGAATGGTAATTCCGTCTGCCCCAGCTTTCAAAAAATCCGGGACTAGCTTTTCAGGATGATCGACCATCAAGTGACAGTCGAGCGGAAGCTTCGTGGCTTTTCTTAACGAAGCGACAATCGGTGCTCCGAGCGTGAGGTTCGGAACAAAATGATTGTCCATGACGTCGACGTGAACCCAATCGGCGCCTAACTTCTCGACGGCTTCAACATCGCGAGCAAGGTGCGCGAAGTCCGCACTCAATATCGATGGAGCAAGCAGCATTCCGCCAAGTTTCGCTTCACGCGACCACGGACCCGGATATTGCTTACTCATATTTCCGCTCCTGAGGTGTCTGAGATCAGACCATTCTGAAATAACTCGCCGACCGATACGGGATACCCGCGCAGATATTCTTTGATCGGCATTCGTGCTCGCGATTCCGGCTGTAATTCAATTAACCGAAGCAGTCCGTGTCCGCACTGAACGTCGACACCGGCATCACTCGCGGCACGCACTTGTCCAGGCACGCCGTTTCGACCCTCGTCGATGACCTGAACCGTGTGCACTTTGAATGTCGAGCCGTCAGCTCGTCTTGCGTAGGGAATTGGGCCAAGCGCGAGTCCCCGCGTGAGATTCAAAATCTCGCGCGCGGGTTTGGACCAATCGACCGCGGCTTCGGATTTTTTTATTTTTTTAGCAATCGTGACGCCGGTTTCACTTTGTTCAATCGGTGTCAGATGACCACGCAGGTAGTCCATGTACTCAACTTCAAGCAGTTCACAACCAAGTTTTGCGAGCGTCGGATAAACATCGGTCGCTTTATTTTCGTCCGATAATTTTAGTCGGCGCACTCCGAGAACGGGACCCGCATCGAGTTTCTTAACTACGATTTGCAGTGCCACGCCGGTTTCTGGATCGCCCGCCATGAGCGAACGCTGAATCGGTGCGGCTCCCCGCCATTTCGGCAACAGCGAGCCGTGAACGTTGACGGCACCGCGAGGGAACAAAGCTAAGAATTCATCGCCAAGCAATTGGCCAAAAGCCACGACGACAACACTTTCAACGATGAGCGATTTTATTTCGTTTCGAAATTCTTCGGTGTTTACCGTCTCGGGCGAGAGAACTTTTAAGCCACGTTCAAGAGCCAGCGTTTTAACGGGCGACGGTGTCAGCTGCATCTTTCGACCCGCAGGACGATCAGGCTGAGTTACAACGGCTGCGATTTCAAAATGATTGTCGGCGAGCATCGCTTCGAGCGCGGTACGTGCAAAGTCAGGCGTTCCCATGAAGAGAATGCGGACTTTGCTCATTTCTTTTCTGACTTTGCTTTTTTAGGAGCGCCGGCTCCGGCTTCCGCCTCCGCACGACGTTCGGCGCGAAGTTCCTTCACTTTTTTGCGCTCTTCGACAACTTCGTCCGGCGAAGGATAACCGGTTTTTTTAATCTTGTTTTTGATTTTGTTCGATTTCAGCAAACTCAATCGATCGATGAAGAGCTTTCCTTCGAGATGATCCATTTCGTGCTGCAGGCAAATCGCGAGAAGTCCATCGGTCTTGATCAAGAGCTCTTTGCCATTTTCATCGAGGCCTTTGACCTCGACGTAATTCGCGCGTTCGACGGTTTCGAAAAACCCCGGAACACTGAGGCAACCTTCTTCGTAATCGGTAAGATCTTTTTGCGCGAGAATAACGGGATTGAAAATGGCGAGCGGCTGCTTTACCTTTTTCTCGAGCTCGGTGAGCCCTTCTTCCGTCGGCTTTTCATTTTCGTCCAACGGGCGCGTGTCGATGACGAGCAACCGAACGCTTTCGCCCACCTGCGGAGCCGCAAGTCCGATTCCGTTTTCGTCGTACATCGTTTCAATCATGTTTTGAACGAGCGCGCGATGTTCATCAGTCACCTCTTTAACAGAGAGACCTTTCTTGCGGAGCCGCGGATCTGGATATCGAAGTACTTCAAGTTTCACAGCACCAACGTAGAGGAACCCAGACGTTTTGGCAATCGGTACCCGTTCCCGAGACAGCAGGTGCTAAACCAGCCCCTATCTGAGTAAAATCTTAGAAGTGCTGGAGGTTTCGATGCGCGTTTTCGATTTTT
>JAYSYF010000099.1:0-5859 GCA_043716655.1 Bdellovibrionales bacterium
ACTTCTTCTGGAGCAAGGCCGTGCGCTTCGGTGAGTACGGTTACTGTAGGGCGATTGAGGTTTGGGAATACGTCGACCGGAAGTTCTTGTAAAAGCCAAGCACCGTAGCCGCACACCGCAAGTGTCAGCAACGCAATCAAGAGTCGCTTCTTGAGCGAGAAGCGAATCAGAATATCGAGCATGCGCTCACCGGACTAACAATCTCACGTTGTTGATCCAATCATGCCGTTTCACATAGAGCAAACGGCGCGGCAGGGTCGGCGAGATGTCGCGTCAAAGCTCGGTATTGGTGGCAGCACCGTTGACGTACGGTAGAGCGCTTTTGCGCGAAAAATCAAAGACGTCCTTCAACAGTTTGCTCGAGCTGATCGGCTTCACCCTGTCCGGGAATAAAAACACGAACGTGCTGCCTTTGCCTTCAATACTTTCTTCGAGTATAAGATCTCCGCCCATTGCGACGGCCAGATTTTTTGACAAGACTAAGCCAAGACCGCTTCCGCCGTATGCCCGTGTGTCAGAATTGTCGATCTGAGAAAAACGCTTGAAAAGTTTGTCGCGCTGTTCGGGATTGATTCCGATACCGCTGTCTCGAACCGCAACTCGAATAGTCATTCGCTTGCCGGCAATAAGGGGCGCTACGACCCCCGGTATCACATCGATTTCACCATTGAGCGTAAACTTGATCGCATTCCCGATTAAATTGAAGAGAATTTGCTGGAATCTCATTGGATCGCTCTCGACCGATTCGGGAACAGCGCCATGAGAAAAAAGATTCAACTTTAAACCCTTCTGTTCGGCCTGAGGTCGCAGAGCAGCGACGATTTGCATCAATGATGTTTCGAAATTGAAGTATGAGGGTTTAATTTCGATCCGGTTCTCTTCGATCTTGGACAAATCTAAAACTTCGTTGATCAATTTCAACAGCAGTTCGCCGTTGCGATGAATAGTATGAAGAAATTCATCGTGTTCGGCCGAGTTGTTCGGTTCCCGAAGTGCGAGGTCGGCATAACCCAAATATCGTTGCTGATTCGGTCCGCTGTTTAAGTTGAGTTTGGTTCCACTAACAATGATCTTTCTCTGCAGGAAGATACTGGGTAATTCCGCGTATTAACGACTCAGCGAAAAAATGAAAAGCACTTTCGCCTGTTTCGGAATGAACGAACGGTTGTGCAGAAATACTTTCCAAGTCAGACTAGAATCTTTTCGGAAATTTTAATTTACGCTAGACCGACTCATCAGGGTTTACTGTCGAGTTCGAACTTACCTCGGAAAATGCTTTCGATACATCGACATGAACGGGATGCCAGACAACCCGTGTACAAAGATCGACATCACAACAGTACAGTAGGTGATGACTGCAAGTTGTTGAGCAGTTTCGCCAGTGACACCGCGACCGAGAACGTACGTCACATAGTAGATGGACCCAATGCCGCGAATTCCGAACCATGAAATCAACGGGCGTTGAAGCCGATCCATCGGAAGTCCAATGAGACCGATGAAAACAGCAAGTGGACGAACGGCAAGAAAAATAACGGGGATGATCCAAAGGTTTGAGTCACGGAAGAAGCCGGGCTGGAACATAGTTCCCAACAACACAACGGAAACAACTTCGCCGATTCGCTCGAGTTGTTCGGTAAACGAACGAACGGCTGCGACCATGCTTGCGCCATCTTGCTGGGACGAACGCAACGATTCGCTATCGGCCTGCTTAGACATCTGGCGCATTGAAAGGCCAGCAGCGAAGACAGCAAGAAATCCGTACGCGTGAAAGACGTGAGCGAGCCCGTACGAAAGCGCGATGAGGCTTAATGCCAAGAAGTCGTCGAGAATGACGGTTTCTTTCTTCTTACGGCGGAGAAAGACGACGAGGTTTGATACTTGTGTTCCAAAGACCCAGCCGATTCCAAGGCCAGCGGCGACACCCCACAAAACGTCCAAGGCGAACCACCGAACACCCATGACACCGAGATCATGCAAACCAAGAAGTCCAAGTCCGAGCATGATAAATGGAAATGCAGTTCCATCGTTTAGTCCCGCTTCTCCCGTGAGGCTGAATCGCAATCGATCTCTATCGTGCGGGTCTGTGACTTGAACCGCTGAAGCAAGCACGGGATCTGTTGGAGCTAAAATCGCTCCGAGCAGTATCGCGGCCCCAAGAGGCATTTTGAGAATGTAAAAACCGATGGCTGAAATCATCAGAACGGTCAAACTCATCGACGTAAATGCGAGACGCACGGCCGCTTTCCAGTGCCCATGCGAAAATGGAAGTCGAAGTTTGAGGCCAGCAACGAATAGCGAAACGAGCACGACGACTTCTGTCATGCGTTCAAACGCACCAGCGTTGTTGAACAAGTCGATGTTAACGATGTGCAGTCCGTACGGGCCGAGGATGACTCCAAATATGAAATAGAAAATGGAGGTCGTAATCGGCCACTTGCCAAACCATGAGGTAGAGAGTGCCGTCAGCATCAGAACAATGCCGAAAACCAGGTACCATGTGATAGCTGCATCCATGTGCATGGCCCTTACACTATTCACCTTTGCCGAGATGTCACGACTAAGAATTTCCCTTTCTTCATAGCGAATTAACCTCCGGTGTTCGATGTTGAGACATTGCTGGACTGCACCAGCGGAGAACCCGGTCTTTCCTTTCAGTTGTTAGAACCGCGCGCCGATTTATTAATTGTGCCGCGGTGATCTTCGCAGTGGCTCCACGCAGTAATGGCGAGTAGCGGGTAAGAAATTGAAACGCACTTTTTGGGTTCGCGGGAAAACTGGGGAAAACGCATTTTTGGCTCTTGGGTGGATGGCGCTCAGCGCGACCTGCTTATCGCTAATGAATGTATTCGTGAAGCTTCTTGCTCCGATCTATCCAGCGTTTGAAATCATCTCAATTCGATACATTGTTTGTGCAGCTGCGCTCTTCATGTTTCTGAAAGTGAGTCGACAACCGTTTGTGTTGGGAAAATCTCGAAACGCGGTCATTGCTCACGGCATCACCGGAGTGCTCGCAATATTCTGCCTCGTCAAATCGCTCTCGATGTTGCCGATGGCGATCGCAATCATGTTGTATTGGTGCTGTCCCATCTTCGTTTTACTGTTTTCCAAACTCTTCACCGGTGAAGGATTATCGAAACGCGGACTCGCGTTCATGGCACTCACTTTTATCGGGCTCGCGCTGTTCGTCGTCGAAGGCGGAGTTTTTTCGGAAGCGTCAATGCCTATTAAAGGTGTATTCATCGGGTTGTGCGGAGCCGCGCTAGCTGGCGTTGCGTACGTTTCCCTTCGTGTGGCCAGCCAAAGAATTCAAGCGAGTGTCGTCGTGTTTTACGCCTCGGTCATCGCGGTGTTAATCGCGGCTCCAGCAGCACTCTTCGCAGGATTTGCGATGCCATCAGTACAGCATCTGACGATGATGTTACTTATTGGCGGATTCAGTCTCGTTGGACAATTCGCTCTGACTAAAAGTTATGCGTACGCTTCGGCACCCCTCGCAAGCTGCATGGCCCTTTTAAATATCGCGTTCTCGGCTGCGGCTGGAAGTATATTCTTCGACGAAAACCTCACCGCCATTCAAAGTGCAGGCATGCTGTTATTAAACTGTGGCATCGTCTTTGTGACCTTGGCTTCGTCGAAGAAGGCGAAGACTGTGAGTGCGCAGACGACAGCGCTGGCCAAGTCCGAGGAGCCTTCTGATGCGGCTTCCACTTCAGACTCGACCCCTCAGCGAGTCGCCTAAGCTCGTTCACGCACGATATAGCTATGAGAATCGTGTTTTTCCGAGACGTTTCAAATGTTTGGCGAGCATCACAATCTGTGTAGCGTGTATGCGGCGTTTTTCGATTAGACACTGGCGAGCTTCTCATTTCGAAATGAGCGGGACCGCGAATTGCTTTATGTAAGGGTGAGTTTTGAGAATGGGACGAGACGTAATGGACGTGTCTCATTCCGAGACAAAAGTATTTCGGGGGAGTTTTTATGAAGCAGTTAATGTTGGGCCTAGTAGCAGTGTGTCTGTTGATCGCTTTCCAGAACTGTTCGAATGGAGCTAGTTTCCAATCGACAGGTGACCTGGTTGTAAAAGCGGACGGCGAATCCGACCTCGGCACCGGTGCCGGTGACGATATCAACACAGGTGATGGTGACCCATCGGCAAGTCCGACACCTCCACCAACAACTTCGCCAACGACGCCGCCAACAGCGACACCACCACCAACTGCGACACCACCAGTCTATGTTCCACCAGGAAACAGACCGCCAGGAACATTGCCACCAGGCCATGATCATGACGACGATTGCGATCGAGACGATAAAGACAATCGCGATCACTCACGCGGCAACAAGAGCGCACTGAAGTATGTCTGTGTGTTGGCAGGTCCGGGCAAGTCTTTGAAAGTCGGAATCGTCAACAATAGTTTCCTCGGACAAAACGGTACGCCAAACGACGTGTGCATGACTGAGAACGCTTGCTTGAACATCCTCAGCAAGAAGTTCGATGTGAAGAGTGCAGAGAAGCGCGGATTCTGCCCGAACAAGAACCCGCACGTTGTTCCGATGACAGATGCTGAGATCGAAGCGTCGCTGGCTCAGACTGAACTTGTGAAGTTGAACAAAGCCGGAAACTAAAAACTTCAAATTCGGATCAAATGAATTCAAGATCGAGGGACTTCGTAAATGAAGTCCCTTTTCCTTTGGAAACGCCCTGGACCCTTAACACGAAACCTCTCGCATGAAAGACCAAGTCGCAGTTAAGCTCGCCTTAATTGCTCAAACTTGAGGGGGCTGATGTCGACCGAAACGATCATTTCCGTAGTCCTACCGATCGCACTGGCCATCACAATGTTCGGGCTAGGATTACGACTGACGGTTCAGGATTTCACTCGCCTCTTCAAAATGCCGCGCGTGATTTTGATCGGCCTGTTTTGCCAAATTGTTTTGTTGCCACTTTTAGCGCTCGCGCTAGCCACCGTCTTTGGTTTGCCGCCGGTGCTCGGCATGGGTTTGATGATCTTGGCGGCGGCGCCAGGCGGACCGACGGCAAATCTCATGAGCCACTTCGCTGGCGGGAATGTCGCTCTCAACGTAACGTTGACGGCACTCAATTCTTTGACAGCAATCCTGACGCTTCCGATTCTTATCCAGCTTTCTTACTCTCATTTTTTTGGTGAAACTGCGACGGTCCCTGCGGAGGCCGGAAGAATTGTTCAGGTTCTGCTCGTCGTAACCGTACCGATGGTTTTAGCGATGTGGTTGCATGCAAGTGCTGCGGTGGTCGCAGCTCGAATGCGAAAACCGATAAATATTTTTTCGATCGTGTTCCTTCTTATCATCGTTGTCGGAACTGTTTCGAAGGAACGCGAACTCATACTAGGCGGAATAGGTCCGGTGGGGCTTGCGGTTTTGCTATTCAATCTTGGCAGCATGGCGGTTGGTTTCTTAGTTCCGCGAGCTTTGAAGGTCTCGCAACATGATTCGATCGCGATTGCGATGGAAGTCGGGATTCACAACGGAACGTTGGCCATCGCTATCGCATCGAGCCCAGGGATGATGAACAGCATGGCAATGGCCGTTCCAGCGGCCCTCTATACATTATTGATGTATGTTACTGGAGCGATTTGGATTCAGTTCTTGAAGCGCCAGAGGCCGAAAGTTTAAACTGCGCGCGCGACAACGATGCGGTTACTAGAAGTGTAAATCCGTCCATAGGAACCCCATCGAAATCAAAGCGAAGGAAAGATGATTACTCTAAGCGCTATTTCTTTGCGCTCGGCTTCGGTGCTGCCGGACTGTTTTCAACACTTAACAATTCGATATCATAAAGCAGAACGCTCTCTGGCGGCTAAATCGCACGTCTTACAT
>JAYSYF010000100.1:0-1855 GCA_043716655.1 Bdellovibrionales bacterium
CCTTGCCCAACCCGCGTTGTAACAAAGGGGACCTTTTATGCTAGCAATGAGTTATCGCGGACCAGACAGGGTTCGAATCGGTCAGAAACCTGAACCGAAAATCCTGCATCCTGGCGATGCGATTGTACGAGTCACGCGCGCTTGTATATGAGGCTCAGACCTTCACCTTTATCATGGGCTCGTTCCCGATACGCGGGTGGGCATGACATTCGGTCATGAATTTACCGGCGTGGTCGAAGAGATTGGCTACTCAGTTCGCAATCTGCAAGTTCGCAATCACGTGCTGGTGCCATTCAACATCTTTTGCGGTTCGTGTACGTATTGTTAGCGCGAACTTTACGGCAATTGTCACAACACGAACCCAGCTGCAAGTGCCGATGGCAGGCCGACAAAAATCCCGTACGATCTTCATGTCTAAGATGCGGTGTTGTTAACGGACGCGTACCCGACCGGATATCAAGCTGCGGAAATGGGAAGTATCAAAGGAGGCGACACAGTGGTTGTCTTCGGGAATCGTTGGAAAGAGATGGGGCTCGGCGCGGAATTAAAACACAACCCGATGCGAATGGTGCGTCGAGCGGCCACATTTGCTGGGGTCATTGGACTTAGCATTTATCTCACGCGAAGATATCGACAACGGGCGAGGCAAAGCCGACGAGCCAGCGAGTCACGTTTTGCGATCCGAGGCGAACGATTGAGCGGTATCAACCGTCGGTCGAGTCGCCGTCGCAACAATCTCGACGCGGCTAAAATTAATGATGCGATCGTCGACGTGTGGGTAGACGAGTAAGGATTGCGAACGGAGCATAACTGCGTATAGTTGAGCGATGGCCGAGACGGAAAATATTTTACCGCAGGTACATCGGCCGCGCTTCGACGCCGTTCGGTCCCGCGAAGGTACCGAGCCGTTTCTTCATCTCTGTTGGATGCTTCACAACCAGTGCAATCACCGCTGTTCCTATTGCTCGGAAGTTAATTGGGGCGGCTCATTCCGCTGGTTGACGTTGGGTCATGCGACTCGTTTCGTCGATCGCGCGCTCTCTCACTATGAGGGCCGTAAGCCGATGGTGTCCTTTACTGGCGGAGAACCGACTCTGTGGCCCGATTTCGGCCCCTTCGTCGAGTGGCTCAACGAGCGCGGCATTCTCATAGGAATGACAACGAACGGCACGAAGCCGCTCGAATTCTTCGAACGCTACTCTCGCCGTTTCGGATGGATCAGTTTTAGTTTTCATCCTGAATTTACGAAACCGGAAAAGTTTCTAGGCAACGTTGCCGAGGCATCCAAACATTCTTTGGTGGCAATTCGGGTTATGATGCCATCGGATTTCAAACTTTGGGAGAAATCGACGGCGTTTATCGCGCTCGCCAAACAATGGAATCAAGAAGGAAAGTTTTCTTCGCAGCTGAATTGTGAATTGGTTCCGATTGTTCTCGGCTTCGGATCCGCGTTCACTCGGCCTTCAGATTATTCACAGGTTCAGAACGACGTTTTACGACAATCAGCCATCCTTTTTGGAGAAACTGCAGAGAAGAAAAGCATACTTGCTGTCGATGATGCGAATTTACTAAACTTGATTGAGTCCTCGCAGATTTCGTCGCCCGATCGAACGACTCCGTTCGACACGGCTAAGTTAATCGCCGAGAACAGCACCGACTTTCGCGGCTGGACCTGCGACATCGGTCTTGAGCAATTGTTCATCGACGAACGGGGAGACGTCCTGCGCGCGGGCTGCCGTGTCGGCGGAAAGGTCGGTCACATTTCAGATGTCGACTTGAAATTTCCCACGAAAACTGTTCGCTGCGTGAAGCCTTACTGTCACTGCATAACTGACATCCTAACTTCGAAACGTTC